>NZ_JBAPVS010000059.1:0-8813 GCF_049283275.1 Caulobacter sp.
GTAGAAGGTCCTCCCCTGTGGGGGAGGTGTCGGCGAAGCCGACGGAGGGGGCGTGATCGGACGATCGCCGCACCCCGGGTCTCCAATGGCAAACTCCCCTACCGATCGCTTCGCGATCGCCTCCCCATAGGGGGAGGACCAGTCATGCCACAAAGAAAGACCCGCGCGGGAGGGGTTCACCGCGCGGGCCTCTTAGGGGAGGGGAATGTCGAGTTCGTCGGCCGACCGGCGCTCCGAATCAGGAAGGCTGGGGGGCTGTTCAGGGTCCGGACCCGAGAGTCCGATCGACCGACACTGAACTTGTGGCGTGACAACCCGGCGCAGGAGCGGCGCGATCAAGGTCGTTTCGCGGCCGTTCGTGTCGGGGATGTGTCCGCCGCGCTCCACGCCGGAAGGGTCCAGACGCGAAAACCCCGCGTGGAGAGGGGGCGCCACGCGGGGTCTCAAGCGGTAATAGAGGGTCACTGTCGGCCGACCGGCCCACGATCGAGGGGGCTGGGGGGGCTGTTCAGGATCCTGAACCGCAGGATGTCCGACCGGCCGACAGGTTCAAGATGGTGGGCCAACCGGGCGGCGAGGGGTCGAAATTAAGGTCATTTCGTGGCCCGCCGGGACGGCGCGGAGCTTATCAAGCGCCACTGTAGCAGGGCCGCAACGCTGACGACCGCCGCGCCGCCGCCTTCGCTTCAGCGGCGCTCGCCTCCGAGCCCGATTTGGGTTTAGGATTCGTCCGATGGCCTTGGATTCCCGCCCTGTCGCCGGTGTCGTTTTCTTCGAGCGTCGCGAGATCGACCAGCTCCTGCGGCTCTATGGCCGGATGGTCGCCGCCGGCGAATGGCGCGACTACGGCATGGCCGGACAAAGCGACCACGCGGTGTTTTCCGTGTTCCGCCACGCGGCCGAGTCGCCGCTCTATCGCATCGAAAAGCGCCCGGCCTTGGCGCGCAAGCAGGGCGAATGGGCGGTGATCGGCCAAGGCGGCCTGACGCTCAAGCGCGGCCACGACCTGGCCCAGGTGCTGCGGATGTTCGACAAGGGCCGTTTTAAGCTCGTCGATTGACACGACTGTGAGAGTGTCGCGAGGCGGTCGGCGTTTTCATGAGACCGGCCGAAGCTCGGCCTGACAGGAGCCCCCATGATCGTCGAACCCCTTTCCGTGGTCCACCTTCTGGCGCGCACCTGGTGGCTGGCGCTGCTGCGCGGCCTGGCGGCCATCCTGTTCGGCGCCCTGGTCCTGCTGTGGCCGCAACTGACCCTGGTCAGTCTGGTGATCCTCTACGCCGTCTACGCCCTGAGTGACGGGATGTTCGCCCTGGCCGAGGCGCTGCGGGGCGGCGGCCTGATCCCGCGTTGGTGGCTGGTGGTGATCGGGGCGGGAAACCTGCTGACCGCCGCCGCCGCCCTGGCTTGGCCGGCGCTCACCGCCATCCTGCTGATCATCCTGATCGGCGCCTCGGCCGTGACGCGCGGCCTGTTCGAGATCGTCGGCGCCGTCCATTTGCGCAAGGTCATCGACAATGAATGGACGCTGGTCGCGTCGGGGACGATCTCGGTGCTGTTCGGGATCGGGGTGATGCTGGCGCCGCGGGCCGGCGCGGTGGCCTTGGCCTGGTTGATCGGCCTGTGGGCCATCGCCCTGGGCCTGCTGATCGTGGTGCTGGCGCTGCGGCTGCGCCGGCTTCGACAGGCGCTCCGCTAAAGAAAAAAGCCCCGGCGGTTTCCCGCCGGGGCCTTCGTCTCAAGTCTGGATCAGGCGTCTAGCGGCGGCTGCCGAAGATGCTGAGCAGGAATTGGAACAGGTTGATGAAGTTCAGATACAGGTTCAGCGCGCCGTAGTTGGTGGCCACCGCCATCGACTGCTGGTCGCCGCCCATCTGGTAGTAGCTCATCTTCAGGTTCTGGGTGTCGTAGGCGATCAGGCCCGCGAAGATGAACACGCCCAGGATGCTGATGATGAAGCTCAGGCCCGGCAGTTGCAGGAACATCTGGGCCAGCGACGCCAGAACCAGGCCGATCAGGCCCATGATCAGGAAGCTGCCGAAACCGGTCAGGTCCTTCTTGGTGGTGTAGCCGAACAGCGAGAGACCGCCGAAGGCGATGGCCGTGATCAGGAAGGTCTGGGCCACCGAGGCGCCGGTATAGGCCAGCAGCCACACGCCCAGGCCCGCGCCGATCGTCGACACCAGAGCCCAGTAGAAGATGCCCGACGACTTGGCGGTCGGGTTCTTCATGGCGAACATCGAGACCAGGATCATCACGATGGGCGCGAAACGGATCACGGTGCCCAGCAGGGTGAAGCCGGCCAGGCGGCCGTCGGCCGTCGTCAGGTACAGCAGGTTGGTGACCGGCGCGTAGGCGCTGGTCAGAAAGGCCAGCCCGGCCGACAGCAGGAGACCCAACGCCACCTTGTTGTAGACGCCGAGCATGAAACTACGCAGGCCGGCGTCAACCGACATGTCGGCGCGATCCGCGGGGATCGAGCGCGCGTAGCCGCGGTTGAGGTCGTTCATAGGGATAAGGCCCTTCGAAAAAGATCACGTCCGTGTTGGACGCTCCCCGAATATCGGGGTCCCGCGAGGATCATGCAAGATGTTGCGCTTTCCGTGGCGCTTGCCGCCCTTAAGATAGGGGCCGCATATCCTTGAAAGGCGCCATATGGATTACGTGGAACTCGGCCGGACCGGCATCCAGGTCTCGCGCTGCTGCCTGGGCACCATGACCTGGGGCTCGCAGAACAGCGAGGCGGAAGCCCACGAACAGATGGACTACGCCCTCGATCAGGGCGTGACCTTCTGGGACACCGCCGAGATGTACGCCAGCCCGCCCAATCCCGAGACCCAAGGCAGCACCGAGCGCCATATCGGTTCGTGGCTGAAGAAGACCGGAAAGCGCCAGCAGATCGTCCTGGCCTCCAAGGTCGCCGGCCGGGGCGCGGCGTTCGGGGGTCTGTCCTGGATGCGGCCCGATGGCGGCCCCACGCGCCAGACCAAGGCCCAGATCGACTACGCGGTCGAACAATCGCTCAAGCGCCTGAACACCGACTATCTGGACCTCTATCAGCTGCACTGGCCCGACCGTCCCGTGCGGGTGTTCGGCGGCCAGACCTTCAAGGACTATGAGCAGGACTTCGAGGCGTTCGGCGACATCCTCGAGGCGCTGGACGCCCATGTTAAGAAGGGGACGATCCGCTCGATCGGGGTCTCCAACGAGTTTCCGTGGGGCGTGATGCGCTTCGTGGCCGAGGCCGAGGCGAAAGGCCTGCCACGCATCGCCTCGATCCAGAACGCCTACCACCTGGCCAACCGCACGTTCGAATACGGCCTGGCCGAGATCGCCCTGCGCGAACAGGTGGGCCTGCTGGCCTATTCGCCCCTGGCCCAGGGCGCCCTGACCGGCAAGTACCTGGACGGCAAGCTGCCGGCCGGTTCGCGCAAGGCGCTCTACAACCGCATGCAGCGCTATGAGGGTCCCGGCGCCGAGGAGGCGATCCGCGGCTATGTGGACCTGGCCGCCCATTTCGGCGTCGACCCGGCCCAGCTGGCCCTGAAGTTCTGCGACACCCGCCCGTTTGTCACGGCCACCATCATCGGCGCGACCTCGATGGACCAGCTGAAGACCAACATCGCCGCCTTCGACCTGACCTGGACCGAGGAAATGGAAAAAGCGGTCAACGCGCTGCACGCCCTGCAGCCCAATCCTTGTCCGTAATTCCTCCCCCTGTGGGGGAGGCGGCCGCAGGCCGGTGGGGGGAGTCTTGGGATTGTCGACCCGGAGTGTGGCCAGCGACCAAACCCTCCCCCCTCCGTCGGCTTCGCCGACACCTCCCCCGCGGGAGGAGGATCGGCTAAAACCCCCTTCATGATCCGCCTGTTCACCGCCATCGCCATCCCCGCCGAGGTCGGCGATCACCTGTTGCCGCGCCAGCACGGCGTCGAGGGCGCGCGCTGGCGGCCGCGCGAGGCCTTCCACATCACCTTGAAGTTCATCGGCGACGTGCAGGAGACCACCGCGGCCGATGTGGACGAGGAACTGCGGGGCATCGAGGCCCCGGCCTTCGACCTGGAACTTCAGGGTGTCGGCCATTTCGGCGAAGGGATCGAGATCCACGCCGTCTGGGCCGGGGTCGCCGAGAACCCCGACCTGCGCCGGCTGGCCAAGGCCCACGAGAGCGCCGCCCGCCGGGCCGGTCTCAAGCCGGAGAGCCGCGTCTACACCCCGCACGTCACCCTGGCCTATCTGAAGCGGCCCGCCGTGCCCGAGGTCGCCGCCTGGATCCAGGCCAACAACCTGCTGCACTCGACGCCGTTCCGCGTCGACCGCTTCGGCCTCTATTCCAGCTGGCGCACCCACGAGGGTTCGGCCTATCGCCTGGAGGCGGAGTATCCGCTGGGCTGAGGCCGGCGGCGCCGGAGCGGAAACATCCAAGAACGGCGTTCGCGCTTGCGGTTTGATCGCGCCGCGCGCCAGATCGGCGGCGCTCAACGGCCGGAGACCCCGCATGTCGCTCTATCTGTTCGCCCTGCTGATCGGGGTCGTCGCCGGCCTGCGCGCCATGACCGCCCCGGCCGCCGTCGCCTGGGGCGCACATCTGGGGCTCATTTCCCTTGAAGGCACGCCGCTGGCGTGGCTAGGCGGGACCATCGCCACCTGGGTGTTCACCGCCCTGGCCGTGCTGGAGCTGGTCGGCGATCAGCTGCCCAAGACCCCCAGCCGCAAGGTGCCGGTGCAGTTTGGAACCCGCATCGTCAGCGGCGCCTTTTCCGGCGCGGTGATCGGCATGAGCGCGAACGCCTGGATCGGCGGCGCCGTCTGCGGCGCGATCGGCGCTGTCCTCGGCACCCTGGGCGGGGCCGAGGTGCGCGGCCGCCTGGCCAAGGCGTTTCGCAAGGACCGGCCGGCCGGCCTGCTCGAGGACGTCGTCGCCGTGGCCGGCGCGGCCCTGATCGTCTCGGCCCTCTGATCCATGGCCGCCCCCAATCCCGAAAAGCGAAGCTTCGACGCCATCATCATCGGGGCCGGACAGGCCGGACCGTCCCTGGCGGGGCGGCTGACTGACGCCGGACAGACCGTCGCCATCATCGAACGCCAGGACTTCGGCGGCACCTGCGTCAACACCGGCTGCATGCCGACCAAGACCCTGGTGGCCAGCGCCTACGCCGCCCACCTGGCGCGGCGCTCGGCCGAGTACGGCGTCACGCTGCAGGGTGACGTGGGCGTCGACATGAAGCGCGTCCACGACCGCGCCCGGACCGTCACCCTGAACGCCCGGGGCAATCTGGAAACGTGGCTGGGCGGCATGAAGGGCTGCACGGTCATTCACGGCCACGCCCGCTTCGAGTCGGCCGATACGGTGCGGGTCGGCGACGCTGTGCTGACCGCCCCGAAGATCTTCCTCAATGTCGGCGGCCGGGCCAATGCGCCGGACATGCCGGGGCTGAACGACATCCGCTATCTGACCAATGTCGGCATGATGGCGGTCGAGACGCTTCCCAAGCATCTGGTGATCGTCGGCGGCAGCTATATCGGCCTGGAGTTCGCCCAGATGTACCGGCGCTTCGGGGCAGAGGTGACGGTGGTCGAGATGGGGCCGCGCCTGATCGGCCGCGAGGACCCTGAGATTTCCGACGCGGTGCGCGAGATCCTCGAGGCCGAGGGGGTGAACGTCCGCCTCAACGCCGAATGCATCAGCTTCGCGCCCAACAAGCCAGAGGGGGGCGAGGAGGGCGTCTGCGTCCACGTCACCTGTGAAGAGGGCGCGCCTCAGGTGACCGGCTCGCACGTGCTGCTGGCCATCGGCCGCAAGCCCAACACCGACGACCTGGGGTTGGACAAGGCCGGGGTCGAGCTCGATAAACGCGGCTATGTGGTTGTTGACGACCAGCTGAAGACCAGCAATCCCGGCGTCTGGGCCATGGGCGACTGCAACGGCAAGGGCGCCTTCACCCACACCGCCTATAACGACTTCGAGATCATCGCCGCCAATCTGCTCGATGACGACCCGCGCAAGGTCAGCGACCGCATCGCCTGCTACGGCCTGTTCATCGACCCGCCCCTGGGCCGGGTGGGCATGACCGAGGCCGAGGCCCGCGCCACCGGCCGGCCGCTGCTGGTCGGCAAGCGCCCGATGACCCGGGTCGGGCGGGCGGTCGAGAAGGGCGAGACCCAGGGCTTCATGAAGGTGATCGTGGACGCCGAGAGCAAGCAGATCCTCGGCGCGGCGATCCTGGGCCTGAACGGCGACGAGGTCGTGCACGGCATGATCGATCTGATGTACGCCAAGGCGCCCTACACGGTGATCCAGCGCGCGGTGCACATCCATCCGACCGTGTCGGAGCTGATCCCCACGATGCTGGGCGAGCTGAAGCCGCTGGAATAATCGACAGGTGCTCGGTGCGAGGTCCTCGTTTTCGTCTCTCAGGCGCCGAGTGCAAGTTACGCCACCGCGTGGTCCTTGAGCACGCCCAGCGACACCACCGCCAGCATCTCCTCGTGCGTCGCCTCCAGGACGACCTGCGGGGCGACGCCGGCGTCCAGGGCTTCCTTCCAGCGGCCGGCGCACAGGCACCAGCGGTCGCCAGGGATCAGGCCGCGAAAGGCGTATTCCGGACGTGGGGTCGACAGGTCGTTGCCGGTGGCCGCCGAGAAGGCCAGGAATTCGGCGGTCATCACCGCGCAGACGGTGTGCAGGCCCAGATCGTGCGGCCCGGTCTCGCAACAGCCGTTGCGATAGAAGCCGGTCACCGGGTTCAGCGAGCAGGGCTGCAGCTCCTGGCCCAGGACGTTCTTGGCGGTGTCGTCATAGCGCGTGGTCATGCCGCCAGCTTAAACCCGTTCCGGCAAATCTGGACACCGTTCTGACGTCGTCGCGCGTGACGACTTCCGGCGCGGCGCTTCAGATGCTTTAGAGGAGGACAAGAGCAAGAATTCCAGCGGGAGCCTCATGTCCGACATCGCCCGGCCGCGCCGCAGCGCCCTCTACATGCCCGCCTCCAACGCCAAGGCGGTGGACAAGGCGCGCACCCTGGACGCCGACGTGATCATCCTGGACCTTGAGGACGCCGTCGCGCCCGACATGAAGGACGCCGCCCGCGACGCCGCGGTCGCTGCGGTCAAGTCCGGGGGCTTTGGCCCGCGCGAGATCGTCATCCGCACCAACGGCCTGGACACCCCCTGGGGCGAGGCCGATCTGAAGGCCGCCGCCGATGCTGGCCCGGACGCCGTTCTTGTCCCGAAGGTCAATGACGCCGCCGACGTCTACGCCTACCAGGCCGCCCTGCACGCCGCCCCGGCCGCCACCAAGCTGTGGACCATGATCGAGACCGGCAAGGCCGCCTTCCACCTGTGGGAGATCGCGGCGGCCTCGCGCACCACCCGCCTCTCCGGCTGGGTGATGGGGGTCAACGACCTGGCCAAGGAGATGCGGGCCCGCCAGACCCCGGGCCGCGAGGCCTTCCTGCCGATCCTGTCGCTGTCGGTCGCCGCCGCCCGGGCCCACGGCTTGACCATCCTGGACGGGGTGCACAACGACATCGAGGACCTGGACGCCCTGGAGGCGGTCTGCGGCCAGGCCGTCGACTTCGGCTTCGACGGCAAGACCCTGATCCATCCCAAGCACCTGGAGATCTGCAACCGCGCCTTCTCGCCCACCGAGGGCGAGATCGCCTGGAGCCGGGCGGTGATCGCCGCCTTCGCCGCGCCCGAAAACGCCGGCAAGGGCGCCCTGCGGGTCGAGGGCAAGATGGCCGAGCGGCTGCACCTTGTTCAGGCCGAACGGCTGGTGGCGGTGGCCGCCGCCATCGCCGAACGCTCGGCCGCCTAGACGCAAGGCCTCGAGGACCTCATGCGCGCGCTCCTGATCTTCCTGCTGGCCCTTTCCGCCGCGCCGGTCCTGGCTCAGGAAGCGGCCACGCCCGTCGATCCCAACACCCTGCCCGCCGTGGCCGGGCAGGCCGTCGACCCCCTGGCCGACCTGATCGCTCAAAGCGGCCCCCAGACCACGGACGAAGAGGACGCCGCGCCCCCGGCGCCGGCCGCCCCGCACGCGCCGACCATCCTGCCGATCCCCAGGCCCGAGGCGGCCCCCCAGGGCGCCTCTATGCCGACGGCCGAGGCCTACGACCTGCGCGTCAAGGGCTCGATCCTCGCCGCCCAGGGCCTGCAGGGTCCGCTGGACGGCGGCTGGTTGATCGAGGGTCCGGACGGCGAGACGCTCTATGCGTTGCAGATGGTCGACAAGGTGGGCGGGTCTGACGGGCTGGAAGGCGCCTGGCGCGACCTGCGGCGGCCCGGCGCGGTGGGCTCCACCGGTCTGATCGATTTCGTCGACCGCTCCCCCAGCGGTTTCCTGGCCCGGTTCTCGCCGCGTTCCGGCCAGCTGGCGACCCTGGACCTGACGCCGCGCGGCGACGGGTCGTGGGCCGGCAAGCTCAACGACAACGGCGTGGAGACCCGGGTCACAGCCCATCGCGTGGCCCAGGCGACCCTGCCGCCGGGTTATGTCCCCACCGGCCGAGGCCCCGTGATCTGGGGCGCCCGCCCGGCCGCGCCGCGCGTGGTCGCCGAGGCGCCCGCCAAGGCTTGCTCGACCAAGGGCAAGAAGGGCAAGGCGCTGAAGGCGGCCAAGGCCAAGTGCGCTGCGGCCGCCAGGAAGGGCGGCAAGAGCAAGGCCACGGCGAGCAAGGGCAAGAAGGGCGCTAAGGGCAAGGCCGTGGCGAAGGGCAAGGGTTCGGCCAAGGGCAAGGCGACGGCCAAGAAGAAGAAGCGGTGATCTGCTCCCTTCCCCCTTGATGGGGGAAGGGCCGGGGATGGGGGTG
>NZ_JBAPVS010000060.1:0-26698 GCF_049283275.1 Caulobacter sp.
GTTAGGGGCCGCGCCGGTTCCCGGACCGCCCGCCCCGCCTAACCGGGTCACGGGGGCTAAGCCGAAACCCGAAGGGCCGCAAGGCGACCTTCGCGCCGCTCTGCGCGGCAGCAGCGCCGGCTGCGCCAACGCCGAGGCCGTCGGCCTCAACCGAGGTGAGCAGGAGCATTGCGACGAGAAGTTCGGCGCGACGGCCCGCAACGCGCCCGTCTACGACGCGCCGATGGACACGGCCAAACGGCGCGGCTTCGATCAGCAGGCCATCCGCCAGGAGGCGGCTCGCGCCGCGCGCCAAGCCCCGGTCGGCGTGGGCGTGGACCATCGCAGCCGGGAGGGGCCGGGAACGATGAAGGAGATTCCCTGGGTCGGCGGCGCCGAACAGGACGGGCTGGGCAATCCGAGGTCAGCCGCCCAGCAGACCCTTAAGCGGCTGGACGATGCGCGGAAGGCCGACGAGCGTCGGAAGAAGGCCGAACGCCAGAACGATCAGCGCTAGCGGCGCCCACCTTGAAGTGACTGACCAGGGCGGCCAAGCCCTCGACCTCGCGCACCAGGGTCAGGCTGTCGGCGGCCGAGCGGTTGACCATGGCGGCGTTCCTCTGGGTGGCCTGATCCATGTGGCTGACGGCGATGTTGACCTCCGACAGGCCCGAGGCCTGTTCGGCGGCCGAGCTGGCGATCTGGCCGATCACCCCGTCGATGGCGCCGACCTGGCCGGCGATCTTCTGCAGGGCCTCGCCGGTGCGGCCCACCAGCACCACCCCGGACTCGACCTGGCGGGCGGAGTCGGCGATGTGGACCTTGATTTCCTTGGCGGCGTCGGCCGAGCGTTGGGCCAAGGCCCGCACTTCCTGGGCCACGACCGCGAAGCCGCGCCCCGCGTCACCGGCGCGAGCCGCCTCGACGCCGGCGTTCAGGGCCAGCAGGTTGGTCTGGAAGGCGATCTCGTCGATCACCCCGATGATCTGGGCCACCTGGTGTGAGGAGGCCTCGATGCCGCCGATCGCCTGGATGGTCTCGTCGACGACGGTGCGCGAGCGATCGGCCTCGGCCTGGGCCTGGCTGACGGCCTCGCGGGCGCCGCGGGCGCCGTCGGCGGCCACGCGGACGGCGTTGGTGATCTCGGTCAGGGCGGCGGCGGCCTCTTCCAGGCTGGCGGCCTGCTGCTCACTGCGGGCCGACAGGTCGTCGGCCGCGCCGGCGATGCCGTTGGCGCCGGAGGTCAAACCGCCCACGGCGGAGATCACCGCGCCCATGGCCTGCTCGAGGCGCTCGACGGCCTGGTTGAAGTCGGCGCGCAGGCGCTCGTAGTCGGGGGCGAAGGCCTCGGTCAGGCGGACGGTCAGATCACCGGCCGACAGGCGGTCCAGACCATGGGCCAGGCGCGAGACCACCTGGGCCTGTTGCTCGGCCTGCTGGCTGTCGCGATCGGCTGACAGACGACGTTCGGCCTCGGCGGCTTGGCGATGGGCTTCGGCGTCGGTCTCGATGCGGCCCTTCTCGCGGGCCTCGTCACGGAAGGCGTGGACCGCGTCGGCCATCAGGCCGATGTCGTCGCGGCGGCCGGCGAACGGCAGGGCCACGGCCAGGTCGCCGCCCATCACCCGTTTCATGGCGTCGCGCAGGTCGCGCAGCGGCGACAGCTGGCGGCGGACCATGGCCACCGAGGCGGCCACGCCCAGCCCGGCCAGCACGACGCCAGCCACGGCCAGCCAGATCAGCTGGCGATAGACCGGCTGGAAGTAGTCGGCCTTGGCCACGCCGACGAACAGGATGCCGATCACCTCGCCCGAGGCGTTCTTGATCGGGTCGTAGGCGGCGAAATACGGCTTGCCCAGCACCTTGGTCTCGCCGCGATAGGCCTCGCCCCGGCCCAGCACCGCGTCATAGACCGGCCCCTTGGCCAGGGGCGTGCCGACGCCCCGGCTGCCGTCCGGCTTCTGGACGTTGGTGGCGACGCGGGTGTCGCCCATGAAGATGGTCATGGTGCCGCCGACCAGGTCCTTGACGTGGTCGACCATGGCGATATCGCCGTTCAGCGTCTTGCCGCCGACCGTCAGCGTGTCGCCCTCGCGCGCGAAGACCGCGCCCTTGCCGCCGACCGCATCCCAGGCCACGCGCATGCTGGCCTCCTGCTGGCTGACCGCCTGCGACTTGGCGAAGTCCAGAGAGTTCTTGCCGACGATAGCCAGCAAGGCCAGCAGCAGAGTCATGAAGGCGGCGACGACGGTCAGGCTGACCTTGGTCGAGATGTCGGAACGCATAGAGGGGCCTCGGTGGCGGGGACGCCGCCCATCATTGCGCCACAAGGCTTGAAACAAGAATTAAGCTTATAAGACAGAAGCTTGGCGCGACACTCCGTCGCAGTCTCGGGCGCTGTAAAGCCCTTTCGTCAGGTTCGCCCGCGGCTTCCCCAATAGGGGAACCTGAAAACAAAACGGCCCGGGATCGCTCCCGGGCCGTTCCATTCTAAGTCTAGGAAGCCTTACGCTTCTTCGGCGATGACCGCGGGCAGCGGCTCCATCGCTTCTTCGCGCTGCTGGGCCAGCTGCTCGTCGCGCTTGGCGGCGACGCGCTGCAGGCTGCGCAGGTAGGAACCCGTGCCGGCGGGGATCAGGCGACCCACGATGACGTTTTCCTTCAGGCCTTCCAGGGTGTCGGTCTTGCCGTGCACCGAGGCTTCGGTCAGGACGCGGGTCGTTTCCTGGAACGACGCGGCCGAGATGAAGCTCTTGGTCTGCAAGCTCGCCTTGGTGATGCCGAGCAGCACGGGCTGCGTCGTGGCCGGACGGCCGCCGCGGGCGACAGCCTTGTCCTGCTCGACGTAGAACTCGGGCTTGTCGAGATGATCGCCCTTGATCAGACCCGTATCGCCCGGCTCCAGGATCTCGACCTTTTGCAGCATCTGACGAACGATCGTCTCGATGTGCTTGTCGTTGATCGGCACGCCCTGCAGTCGGTAGACCTCCTGGATTTCGTCCACGAGGAAGTTGGCCAGGGCCTCGACGCCCAGGATGCGCAGGATGTCGTGCGGATCCGGGTTGCCGTCGATGATGTACTCGCCGCGCGCGATGAAATCGCCATCGTGCACCGCGATGTGCTTGCCCTTGGGGATCAGGAACTCGACCGCTTCGCCCTGGTTGCCGTCAGCGTCGACTTCCGGGGTGATCTTGATACGGCGCTTGTTCTTGTAATCCTTGCCGAATTCGACACGACCGTCCATTTCCGCGATGACCGCGCAGTCCTTGGGACGGCGGGCTTCGAAGAGTTCGGCGACGCGCGGCAGACCACCGGTGATGTCCCGGGTCTTGGCGCCTTCGGTGGGGATCCGCGCGATGACCTCGCCCGGCTTGACCATGTCGCCGTCACCGACGGAGAGAATGGCGCCGACCGACATCAGGTAGCGAGCCTCGCCGCCGTTGGCCAGGCGAACGTAAGAGCCGTCTTCGGCCAGAACGCCCATCGCCGGGCGCAGGTCCGAAGCGCGGGCCGAGGTCCGCCAGTCGGCGATCACGCGTTGCGCGATGCCGGTGGCTTCGTCGGTTTCCTCGCGGACGGAGAAGCCGTCCACCAGGTCTTCCGCACGGATCTTGCCGGCCACTTCGGTGATGATCGGGGTGGTGTAGGGGTCCCAATCGGCGAGGCGTTGGCCGCGCTTCACCTTGTCGCCGTCCTTGACCTTCAGACGCGCGCCGTACGGCGGCTTGTAGTTCTCGCGTTCCTTGCCGTCGACCAGGACGCTCACGGCCGTGTTGCGGCTCATGACGACCAGCGAACCGTCCGAACCCACAACGGTGGCGCCGGTCACGCGGACCGTACCGTCGTTGCTGCTTTCGAAGAACGACTGCTCGGCCACCTGGGCGGTGCCGCCGATGTGGAAGGTCCGCATCGTCAGCTGGGTGCCGGGCTCGCCGATCGACTGGGCGGCGATGACGCCGACCGCTTCACCGATGTTCACCGGCGTGCCGCGAGCCAGGTCGCGGCCGTAGCAGGCGCCGCAGACGCCGATCTTGGCTTCGCAGGTCAGGACCGAGCGCACCTTCACCGACTGCACCGCAGCGGCTTCAATGGCGTCGGCCATGTTCTCGGTCAGATAGGTGTCGGCCGGGATGATGATCTCGCCGGTCGCCGGGTCCTTGATGTCCTCGGCCGAGAAACGGCCCAGGACGCGAGCGCCCAGCGAGACCAGCACGTCGCCGCCTTCGACCACGGCGCGCAGGGTGATGCCCCGCGTGGTGCCGCAGTCTTCCTCGACGATGATGCAGTCCTGCGCGACGTCGACCAGACGACGGGTCAGGTAGCCGGAGTTGGCGGTCTTCAGCGCGGTGTCCGCCAGGCCCTTACGGGCGCCGTGGGTCGAGTTGAAGTACTCCTGAACGGTCAGGCCTTCCTTGAAGTTCGAGACGATCGGGGTCTCGATGATCTCGCCGGAGGGCTTGGCCATCAGGCCGCGCATGCCGCCCAGCTGCTTCATCTGAGCTTGCGAACCACGAGCGCCGGAGTGGGCCATCATGTAGATGGCGTTGATTTCCTTCTCGCGGCCGTTCTCGTCCTTATGCTTCATCTGAAGCTCGGCCATCATCTCGTCGGCGACGCGGTCGGTGGCCTTGGCCCAGGCGTCAACGACCTTGTTGTACTTCTCACCCTTGGTGATCAGGCCGTCGGCGTACTGTTGCTCGTACTCTTCAGCCAGGGTGCGGGTTTCGGCGACGATCGCCTCCTTCCGCTTCGGGATGATGATGTCGTCCTTGCCGAAGGAGATGCCGGCCTTGGCCGCTTCCTTGAAGCCCAGACCCATGATCTGGTCGGCGAAGATCACCGTCGCCTTCTGACCGCAGTGGCGGTAGACGACGTCGATCAGGTTGCCGATTTCCTTCTTGGTCAGCGCCTTCTCGATCAGTCGGTGACCGATCGCGGTGTGCTGGGGCAGAAGGGCGGCGATCTTCATCCGGCCCGGGGTGGTGTCGATCACCCGGCGACGGACGACGCCGTCGGCGTCCATTTCCGTGAAGCGCGACTTGATCTTGGCGTGCAGGCTGACGACGCCGGCGTCCATGGCGGCTTCGATTTCGCCGAGGTCAGCGAAGATCTTGCCTTCACCCGGCTCGCCGTCGCGAGCGACCGACAGGTAGTACAGACCCAGGACGATGTCCTGCGACGGCACGATGATCGGGCGACCGTTGGCGGGCGACAGGATGTTGTTGGTCGACATCATCAGGACGCGCGCTTCCAGCTGGGCCTCGAGGCTCAGCGGGACGTGAACGGCCATCTGGTCGCCGTCGAAGTCGGCGTTGAAGGCGGCGCAGACCAGCGGGTGCAGCTGGATGGCCTTGCCCTCGATCAGCTTGGGCTCGAACGCCTGGATGCCCAGACGGTGGAGCGTCGGCGCGCGGTTCAGCATCACCGGGTGCTCGCGGATCACCTCTTCGAGGATGTCCCACACCTGGGGCTGTTCGCGCTCGACCATGCGCTTGGACTGCTTGACGGTGCCCGACAGGCCCTTGGCGTCCAGGCGCGCATAGATGAACGGCTTGAACAGCTCCAAAGCCATCTTCTTGGGCAGGCCGCACTCGTGCAGCTTCAGGTCCGGACCCACGACGATGACCGAACGGCCCGAATAGTCGACGCGCTTGCCCAGCAGGTTCTGACGGAAGCGGCCTTGCTTGCCCTTCAGCATGTCGGCCAGCGACTTCAGCGGACGCTTGTTGGCGCCGGTGATGACGCGGCCGCGACGGCCGTTGTCGAACAGGGCGTCGACCGACTCCTGCAGCATCCGCTTTTCGTTGCGGATGATGATGTCGGGCGCGCGCAGCTCGATCAGGCGCTTCAGACGGTTGTTACGGTTGATGACCCGGCGATACAGGTCGTTCAGGTCCGAGGTCGCGAAGCGGCCGCCGTCCAGCGGCACCAGCGGGCGCAGTTCCGGCGGAATGACCGGAACGACGGTCAGCACCATCCATTCCGGGCGGTTGCCGGACTCGGAGAAGGCTTCGAGGATCTTCAGGCGCTTGCTGAACTTCTTCTGCTTCATGTCCGACACGGTGCCGGCCAGCTCTTCGCGCAGGCGATCGGCTTCCTTGTCCAGGTCGATGGCCTTCAGCAGGTTCTGAACGGCTTCGGCGCCGATTTCGGCGGTGAAGCTGTCGTCGCCGTATTCGTCCTGGGCGCGCATGAAGTCGTCCTCGCTGAGCAGCTGGTGCTGCTTCAGCGGGGTCAGGCCCGGCTCGGTGACGATGTAGTATTCGAAGTACAGGACGCGTTCGATGTCCTTCAGCGGCATGTCGAGCATCATGGCGATGCGCGAGGGCAGCGACTTCAGGAACCAGATGTGGGCGACCGGCGAGGCCAGTTCGATGTGGCCCATGCGCTCGCGACGGACGCGGGCCAGGGTGACTTCAACACCGCACTTTTCGCAGATGATGCCCTTGTACTTCATGCGCTTGTACTTGCCGCACAGGCATTCGTAGTCCTTGGTCGGGCCAAAGATACGGGCGCAGAACAGGCCGTCACGCTCGGGCTTGAACGTGCGGTAGTTGATGGTCTCGGGCTTCTTGATCTCGCCGAACGACCACGAACGGATCTTTTCCGGCGAGGCCAGCGAGATGCGGATCTGGTCGAAGGTCGGAGCGGCCTGGACCGGATTGAAGATGTTCAGGACTTCCTGGTTCATCTTGGTTCCTTCTGCGGGATCACCCGCGAAAATTCAAAGTGGAGAGAGGCTGAGCGAGGGCCCCTCCCCGGCCATCCGGCCGGAGAGGGAGATCCGGATCAGCTGTTCTCCAGCTCGACGTTCAGGCCGAGCGAGCGCATTTCCTTGACCAGCACGTTGAAGCTCTCGGGGATGCCGGCCTCGAAGGTGTCGTCGCCGCGGACGATGCTCTCGTAGACCTTGGTCCGTCCGGCCACGTCGTCGGACTTCACCGTCAGCATTTCCTGCAGGGTGTAGGCCGCGCCGTAGGCTTCCAGAGCCCACACTTCCATTTCCCCGAAGCGCTGACCGCCGAACTGGGCCTTACCACCGAGCGGCTGTTGCGTGACGAGCGAGTACGGACCGATCGAACGGGCGTGGATCTTGTCGTCGACCAAGTGGTGCAGCTTCAGCATGTAGATGTAGCCGACCGTGACCGGACGCTTGAACTGGTCGCCCGTCTGGCCGTCGAACAGGATCGACTGACCCGACGGATCGACGCCCGCCATGATCAGGTGCTCTTCGATGTCGCCGATGCGCGCGCCGTCGAACACCGGGGTGGCGATCGGAACGCCCTTGCCGAGGTTGCGGGCCAGTTCGACCAGCTCTTCCTCGGTTTCCGGCAGTTCCTCGTCCGGGCCGTAGATCTCGGTCAGACGATCGACCAGGGCCTTCTTCTGACCACCGGCCTGCCAGTCTTCCAGCAGGTTGGTGATCTGCTTGCCGAGGTTGGCGCAGGCCCAGCCCAGGTGGGTTTCGAAGATCTGGCCGACGTTCATGCGCGAAGGCACGCCCAGCGGGTTCAGAACGACGTCCACGTGCGTCCCGTCGGCGAGGAACGGCATGTCCTCGATCGGCAGAATGCGCGAGATGACGCCCTTGTTGCCGTGACGGCCGGCCATCTTGTCGCCCGGCTGAAGCTTGCGCTTCACGGCCACGAAGACCTTGACCATCTTCATCACGCCCGGAGGCAGTTCGTCGCCGCGTTGCAGCTTGTCGACCTTGTCCTCGAAGCGGCGGTCCAGACGCTTGCGGTTCTCGTCGAACAGACGACGCAGGCTTTCCAGTTCGCCCATCGCCTTCTCGTCCTCGAGGGCGATCTGCCACCACAGACCCGGCTGGACTTCAGCCAGGCCCTCGGCGGTGATCGCGCCGCGCGACAGGCCCTTGGGGCCCGACAGAGCGACATTGCCGATCAGCAGTTCGCGCAGGCGGCCCGAGATGTTGCGGTTCAGGATCGCGAATTCGTCGTCGCGGTCCTTGCCCAGACGGTCGATCTCGGCGCGTTCGATGGCCAGGGCGCGTTCGTCCTTGTCGACGCCGTGACGGTTGAACACGCGCACGTCGACGATCGTGCCGGCGACGCCCGGGGGCAGACGCAGGCTGGTGTCGCGGACGTCCGAGGCCTTTTCACCGAAGATGGCGCGCAGGAGCTTTTCTTCCGGCGTCATCGGGCTTTCGCCCTTCGGGGTGACCTTGCCGACCAGGATGTCGCCCGGCTGGACTTCGGCGCCGATCGCCACGATGCCCGCTTCGTCGAGGTTGCGCAGGGCTTCCTCACCGACGTTGGGGATGTCGCGGGTGATTTCTTCCGGACCCAGCTTGGTGTCGCGGGCCATGACTTCGAATTCCTCGATGTGGATCGAGGTGAAGACGTCGTCGCGGACGATGCGCTCGGAGATCAGGATCGAGTCTTCGAAGTTGTAGCCGTTCCAGGGCATGAACGCGACGAGCGCGTTGCGGCCCAGGGCCAGTTCGCCCAGCTCGGTCGACGGACCGTCGGCGATGATGTCGCCGGCGACGATCTTGTCGCCCACCTTCACCAGCGGGCGCTGGTTGATGCAGGTCGACTGGTTCGAACGCTGGAACTTGCTCAGGCGATAGATGTCGACGCCCGAACGGGCGGCGTCGGTCTCTTCCGTGGCGCGGACGACGATACGCGTACCGTCGATCTGCTCCACGACGCCGGTGCGCTTAGCGATGACCACGGCGCCCGAGTCACGGGCGACCACGGCTTCCATGCCGGTGCCGACCAGCGGGGCGTCGGACTGCACCAGCGGCACGGCCTGACGTTGCATGTTCGAGCCCATCAGGGCGCGGTTGGCGTCATCGTTTTCCAGGAAGGGGATCAGGGCCGCGGCCACCGAAACCACCTGACGCGGCGAGACGTCCATCAGGTCGACTTGCTCCTTTTGGAGCAGGGTCGGTTCGCCGTTGATCCGGCCGGGGACCAGGTCGTCGACGATCTCGCCGTTCAACACCTTGATGTTGGACTGGGCGATGACGTGCTTCGACTCTTCCATGGCCGACATGTAGACGACCTCTTCGAGCGGCTTGCCGTCGGCGACGCGACGGTAGGGGCTCTCGATGAAGCCGTACTTGTTGACGCGGGCGTGGGTGGCCAGCGAGTTGATCAGACCGATGTTCGGGCCTTCCGGCGTTTCAATCGGGCAGATGCGGCCGTAGTGCGTCGGGTGAACGTCGCGGACTTCGAAGCCGGCGCGCTCGCGGGTCAGACCGCCCGGGCCAAGCGCCGACAGACGGCGCTTGTGGGTGATCTCCGACAGCGGGTTGGTCTGGTCCATGAACTGCGACAGCTGCGAGGAGCCGAAGAATTCACGCACCGAGGCCGCGGCCGGCTTGGCGTTGATCAGGTCGTGCGGCATCACGGTGTCGATGTCGACCGACGACATGCGTTCCTTGATGGCGCGTTCCATGCGCAGCAGACCGACGCGGTACTGGTTTTCCAGCAGCTCGCCGACCGAACGCACCCGGCGGTTGCCCAGGTTGTCGATGTCGTCGATTTCACCGCGACCGTCGCGCAGGCCGACCAGCAGCTTCAGGACGGCCAGCACGTCTTCCTTGCGGAGCACGCGCATCTCGTCCGAAGCGTCCAGCTCCAGGCGCATGTTCATCTTCACGCGGCCGACGGCCGACAGGTCGTAGCGCTCGGCGTCGAAGAACAGCGACTTGAACATCGCTTCGGCGGCTTCGACGGTCGGCGGCTCGCCCGGACGCATCACGCGGTAGATGTCGAACAGCGCGTCTTCGCGGACGGCGTTCTTGTCCACGCGCAGGGTGTTGCGCATGTAGGCGCCGACCGTGACGTGGTCGATGTCCAGCACGTCGATGGTGCTGAAGCCTTGGTCGGCCAGGGCCTGGATCGAGGTGACGTCCAGCTCGTCGCCGGCTTCGGCGTAGATCTCGCCGTTCTCGAAGTTGACGGCGTCGCGGGCCAGGTAACGGCCGGTCAGGGCTTCCGGAGCCAGCAGCAGGGTCTTCAGACCGCCGTCAGCCAGCTTCTTGGCCTGGCGGGCGGTGATCTTGGTGCCGGCCGGAGCCACTTCTTCGCCGGTGTCGGCGTCGATCAGGGCGAATTCCGGCTTCACGCCGCGCCAGCGCTCGGGCTTGTACGGGGTGGCCCAGCCTTCGGCGCCGGCGGCGGTGCGCTTCTCGAACGGGACGACGTCGTAGAACGTCGTCAGGATCTCTTCGCCGTCCATGCCCAGGGCATAGAGGAAGGTGGTGGCGGGCAGCTTGCGGCGGCGGTCGATGCGGACGTAGACCACGTCCTTGGCGTCGAACTCGAAGTCCAGCCACGAGCCGCGATACGGGATCACGCGGGCGGCGAACAGCAGCTTGCCCGAGGCGTGGGTCTTGCCCTTGTCGTGGTCGAAGAACACGCCGGGCGAACGGTGCATCTGCGAGACGATGACCCGCTCGGTGCCGTTGACGATGAAGGTGCCCTTGTCGGTCATGAGCGGGATGTCGCCCATGTAGACGTCCTGCTCCTTGATGTCCTTGACGGACCGGGCGCCGGTTTCTTCTTCGGTTTCGAACACGATCAGGCGCAGCTTGACCTTCAGCGGCGCCGCGAAGGTCATGTCGCGCTGGATGCATTCCTCAACGTCGTACTTGGGCTCTTCGAATTCGTACGAGACGTATTCGAGCACCGCGCGCTCGTTGAAATCCTTGATCGGGAAGACAGACTTGAAGACCGCTTCGATGCCCTCGTCCTTGCGCACGCCCGGACGGACTTCACGCTGGAGGAACTGCTCGTAGGAGGAGCGCTGAACCTCGATCAGGTTCGGCATCTGCACAGCTTCGGGGATGCGGCCGAAAGACTTCCGGATCCGCTTCTTGCCGGTGAAGGATTGCGCCATGTTTTTTCCCTGCGGCGCGGAACGGAGTCCGCGCGTAAATTCGAATGCCTTAGCGTCCACCCTCGCCGTTCCCCTCGCGGGAGAACGCTGGACGCTGCAATTCCCCTACCGAGCGACCGGGACCGGAAGCTTGATGGGCGCCCCTTCGCGCGGGTCGGAGGGCAGCTGACCGCGCCTCGGGGCGTAACATGCGGACACACGCGTGCGTGTTCCACCGAATGTCTTCGTGAACGGGCGGATATAGGACAACGGAAGGGGGATGGAAAGGGGCTTTATCCACAAAAGAATGCGGACGGGGGAGGAACCGGACCGGCGCATGTGGTGGCGCCCCAGCTTCGTCGCAAGTCCTGGCCTCACATCACCGCCTTCCCGGCAGAGCCTATCGGGCGGAGACGACCTGCACCGCCGCCAGCGCCTGAGCCGCCAGAGCCTTGTCTCCCGTCGCCGTCAGCTTGCCGGCCTTGTCGTCCCAGTGCAGCTTGACGATCTTGCCGACCCCCTTCTCGTAGGCGTTGGTCACCCCGTCGTCGTCATACAGGGTGAAGTCGGCGTCGCGGCCCGGATAGACCTTCACCGCGTTGATCGCCTGGGGCGTGGCCGTGCTCTGGATCGGCGCGCCCATCGGGATGATCGAACCGGCGCGGACGAACAGCGGGATCGTGTCGATCGGCGCATGGACGCGGATCGTCTGGCCGCCGGTGAACGCCTTGCCCGTCCAGTAGTCGTACCAGTCCGCGCCCGCCGGCAGATAGACGTCGCGGTCCTCGACGCCCTGGTCGGTGATCGGGGCCACCAGGAAGGCCGGGCCGAACATGTACTGGTCGCCCAGCGTCGCCAACTTGGGATCGTTCGGAAAGTCCATGAACAGGCCGCGCATGAACGGCGCGCCGGTCTCGTAGGTCGTGTGCCCCATGGAGTAGAGGTACGGCATCAGGGCGTAGCGCAGCTTCAGATACTTCACGACCACGGCCTCGGCGCCCTTGCCGAACGACCAGACCTCGGTCTCCTTCTTCGAGCCGTGCACGCGCAGGGTCGGGGTGAAGGTCCCGTACTGGAACCAGCGGGCGAACAGTTCGGGATAGTCGTTGTTCTGACCGACCACCGCGCGGGCGTCCGACGGATCCAGCAGCGGCGCCTTGGTCGCGGTCGTGGTCTGCGGCAGGTGCTGCCATCCGCCGATGTCGTTGCCCCAATAAGCCATGCCTGAGGCGGTGAAGTTCAGGCCGGTCGGGACTTGTCTCTTGAGAGCCTCCCAAGTGGGCTGGATGTCCGACGACCAGAACAGCGCGCCGTTGCGCTGGGCGCCCAGATAGGCCGCGCGCGACAGGATCAGGTTGCGCTTGTCGGGACGGTCGCGGCGCGAGCCCTCAGCCACGCCTTGGGTGTGGACCAGCGGGAAGACGTTGCGGTAGCGGTCGCCCGAACCGATGCTCCAGAAATAGCCCTCGGGCACCAGGTCCGGCTCGGTCTCGTCCAGCCAGAACCAGTCGAAGCCCTTGGACGCGATGTTGTCGCGGATCTTGCCCCAGAACCACTCGCGGGCCCGCGGGTTGGTGCTGTCGATCAGGGCGCCGGTGCGGTCGTTGCGGAACGGCAGTCCGTCGACCGGCTTGCCGTCGGCGTCCTTCAGGAACCAGTCCTTGTCGGCCAGATAGTTGAAGTAGCGACTTTCCTTCTCGAAGCGCGGCCAGACGCTGATGATGCTGCGCACGCCGTTGTCGTGCAGCGCCTCGTTCATCGCGACGGGATCGGGGAACTGGGCCGGATCGATGTCCATCTGGCCCATGCGGGTCCAGTAGAACCAGTCCAGCACCATGACGTCGAGCGGGTAGCCCCGATCCCGATAGCCCTTGGCGACGTCCAGAATCTGCTGCTGGCTCTCATAGCGGGCCTTGGACTGGATGTAGCCGAAGGCGGCCTTGGGCGGCAGCGGGGTGACCCCGGTCAGCTTGCGATAGCCGGCATAGATCTCGTCGTAGCCGCCGGCGATCACGAAGAACGACACCCGCTCGCCGACCTTGGACCGCCACAGGGTGCGGCCGTTGACGGCCGGATAGACATGGGTGTCGGACGGATTGTCCCAGAGGATTGCGTAGCCCTTGCTCGAGACGAGGAACGGCACGCAGACCGTCTCGCCGTGCGGGGCGTCGTAGTCGTGCTTGCAGTCGATCGCCCGGCCGCGCAGGTCTAGTATGCCTTCCTGGTTCTGGCCCAGGCCGTAGAAGTGCTCGTCGGCGCTGGTCGAGAAACTGGCGCCGGCCTGGTAGGTCCGTTCGCCCGAGACGACATGGGGCGACATCTCCCATCCCGTCATGCTGACGAGGGGGGCTCCGTCCGCCTTGCGGATCTTGACCGCGACCGGCGGCAGGGACGAGGCGAAATAGCGCTGCATCTGCGAGGGCGCGCCCGGCCAGGGCTGGGCGACGACTTCGAGCGACAGGGCGCGGGAGGTGAAGATGTCGGCCCCGGCCTTCTGGTCGTGACGCCAGCCGTTGTCGTCAGCCACGCCCGTTAAGCCGTACCCAGGGGCGGCGGACGCCAAGTCTTTGTCCTGACTGATGGTGACCCGGACGATGTTGGGAGCGTAGGTCTCTACAGAAACGTAGGAGCCGTTGCGGTCCATCACCACTGCCGGCGCCGCGGTCGAGGCCATCGGCGCGGCCAGGTTGGCCACGAAGCCGCCGGTTAGGCTCAAGGCCAGGCCCGAGACCAGTCCCGCGATCCAGCGCCGAGCGCTCGTGTGCCGCCGATCCATCGCCGTCCCCAATGATACCGCTATCTATTGCGGTCATCGCTAGTGACGCGCCGGGACAGCGTCAATAAATGGATACTGCCAATAGTCTCAGTCCCGTCGAAGGACCTTGCCGACCAGAGAGATCGCGAAACCGATCAGGCAGACGAAGAAGGCGATCTTGGCCAGGCCGCCGGCCACATCGACGACGAAGCCGAGGATCCCGAACACGATCATCAGGACGAGCAGAATTCCAGCAAGCTTGAGCATGGGCAAATAACGCCGGTCACGCGGCAAAGGTTGCCGCGTCTCGATCGTGATTGGTCTAGACGCTGAAGTCCACGAAGTTTGGCACGGCCAAGCCGTTCTTGGCCTGGGCCTTGGCGCCTTCCATGGCTTCCTTGATGCGGCCCTTCACGGCCTCGTCGATCTGCTGCATCGCGCCGGTGCGCTGGTCGGGCGTCATGGCCGCCAGGCTCTCTTCAGTCAGGCCCATGTTCTTCATGGCCTCGGCCTTCCATTGCTTGAGCTTTTCCTCCCAAGCGTCTTTCTTCGCCTCCTTGGCGAAGGCCACCAGGCCCTTGTCGCGGACCTTGTCCAGGTCGCTGGCTGCGTCGAACGGCGAAGCCGCCGTCGCGGACGTCGCGCCCACCGGGCTCCACGTATTGCCGCCGCCCGAAATCCCCGAGATCGCCATGGTCGCCTCCACTGCTGCGTTCGCGGCAAAGGGCTAGCAACGACCGTGCCAGAATGACGCAGATGTCGACGCTCCAAAGAAAACGGCCCCGGAGGTTTCCCTCCGGGGCCGTCAACTTCAAGCGTCAGAGAACTGACGCCGGCAGGTCCCCATGCGCCCCTCCTTTGAAGGCTGGGGCATGGGACGTGAATTACTTCACGGTGACCTTGGCGCCGGCTTCGGTCAGCTTCTTGGCGATTTCGTCGGCGATTTGCTTCGAAACGTTTTCAACGACGTTCTGCGGAGCGCCTTCGACCAGGTCCTTGGCTTCCTTCAGGCCCAGGTCCGGACGAACACCGCGGACTTCCTTGATCACGTTGATCTTCTTTTCGCCACCGTCCGTCAGGACGACGGTGAATTCGGTTTGCTCTTCGGCAGCTTCGGCCGGAGCGGCGGCAGCGCCGCCAGCAGCGGCGACGGCGACCGGAGCGGCGGCCGAGACGCCCCACTTTTCTTCCAGCAGCTTGGAGAGCTCAGCAGCTTCCAGGACCGACAGGGTGGACAGTTCTTCAACCAGCTTATCGAGCTTCGACATGGGTAACTTCCTTAGAGAATGAGGGATTTATGCAGAGATGACCGTTACGCGGCGTCTTTGGTCGCGTAGGCGTTGAAAACACGCGCCAGTTGGCCAGCCGGGGCCTGCAGGACGCCAGCGATCTTGGTCGCCGGAGCCTGGATGAGGCCGATGAGCTTGCCACGAATCTGGTCGAGCGACGGCAGCGTGGCCAAGGCCCGCACCGCTTTTTCGTCCAGAACGTTCGTCTGGCCCAGGATGCCGCCGACAAGCTTGAGCTTCTCGTTTTCCTTGGCGTACTGGGTGACGATCTTGGCGGCGGAAACAGGATCCTTGCCATAGGCGATGGCGACCGGGCCGGTGAACAGGGCATCGCCCTTTTCGCCGATCGAGCCGTCGAGCGCCTTCTGGACCAGGGTGTTCTTCACCACCTGGAACGTGCCCTCTTCCTTGCGGAGGCGGGCGCGCAGTTCAGTCATTTCCGCAACGGTCATGCCCGAATAGTGGGTCACGACGACAGCGCCGGCGCCGGCGAAGACGCTTTTCAGCGACTCGATCGACTCCTGCTTTTGAGCGCGGTCCATTGCGGTCTCCTACTCAATTACAGCGGCCGGACCATTCCGGCAGCCAAATGCGCGTCACAAGCGGGATCGCTCCCGCACGCGAGTTGCATCAGCCTGTTCCAAGGAAAGTCAGCCGCGCGTCCCATCCCGAAAGGAGGAAATAGCGTGGTCTTGTCCATCCCTGTCTCCCGACGGCGAGGAAGGGCTCTTCCTCGATTATGGCGTTGGTGACCCCACGCCCCGCTGTTCACAAACAGGTCTTCGCCGGGCGAACCCAGCGGAGAAGGGGCGGCGTATAGACGAGTTGGGGAAGGATTTCAACACCGGTCGGACTCCTTCCCCCCTTGCGGGAGAAGGTGGCCTGCGAAGCCGGTCGGATGAGGGGCCCCTCAGACCCGACCGCTGTGCGCGGCTGACCCGGAGCGCCGACGGCCAAGATCAGGGGGGCGATGAAGCAGCCTCGTTCCGGCCAGGCCCCGTCGGACACCCCGTCAGACACCCATGAGCCATTTGACCGCAGCGTGCCAGGCGGGCTTGTCCCAGAGGGTATGGACGGCGATCGTGAACGGCGCGACGACGGCCAGCCAGACCCAGTAGGCGGGGTGGATGCGGCGATTGCGGAAGACGTCCCACAGGAACATCGGAGCGATCGCCAACAGGACGTAGAGATCGCTTGAGAGCGGTCGAACCGGCATCGTGGTCGGGATCCAGATGATCCGGTCGAAGGCGGCGGGCAGGGCGCCGGCGATCGAGAGGATCATCATCCGCTTGTGAAAGCCGGGGTTCGTCTTCCGCGCCGAGACCCCGAGGATCACCAGGATCGCGAACACGATCCCGATGCGCCCCTGGACCAGGGTGATGTTCTCGAGGAACGCCACGAGTTGGGCCAGCTGCGCCTTGACCGGCGGCGGCGCGGCCTGCGCTCCGGCGAACGCCTGATGGTAGATGGTGGGGATGAGAATGAACCCGACCACCACCAGCGCCGCCGCGAGTACGGCGCCGACCGCCCCCAACAGACGATGCTGCGCGACCCGGCCGGTCGCCACCAGCCAGGCCTGTGTGAGCAGCAACAGCATGTAGGTCCCCATGAGCGCTGCGTGGACGTGCAGCACCCACGGGAACGGCGGCCTCTGCCCGGCTTGGACCGCGGCCATCTTGCCCAGGGAGTCCGGGATGAAGCCCAGGAGCACGATCACGATGAAACTGGCCGCGGTGAACACGTAGATCCAGCGATCGATGAAAGCCGTGCGGTCGCCGGACAGTACGTCTGGGCGCACGCCGGCGGCGGTCGTCCGAGAAATGGTCGTCATGGTCCCTTCCCCCCGGAATGGCGGTGCCAAAACGTTGTTCGAAGAACAGTGTTTGGTCAATTATGCAGGAACGACTTTTCTGTGAAAAAAGCCTCCGCGGGAGGTCTGGCTAGGGCGCGCCCAACTGCGCCACGACGGCCCGCGCCGCCGCCACGCCGGTGGCGAAACAGGCCTGCAGCAGGTAGCCGCCGGTCGGGGCCTCCCAGTCCAGCATCTCGCCGGCCGCGAACACGCCTCGCGTGTTTTCCAGCTCCAGCCCGTCCAGCGCCTCGAAGCTCAGGCCGCCGGCCGACGAGATCGCCCTCTCCAACCCCTGCGCCCCGGTCAGGATGACCGGCGCGGCCTTGATCGCCGCCGCCAGGGCGTCGGGCGCGACCGGCAGGGCGACGCCATGGGCTTCGCGCAGCAGGCCGATCTCGACCGGCGAGAGATGGGCGGCCTTGCGCAGCCAGCTCGACAGCGATTGGCCGCCGCGCGGCTTGGACAGGCGCGCGGTCAGCTGGCTCAGCGAGACGTCGGGCCGCAGATCGATCTCCAGCCTCGCCGAGCCCCGCGCCTGGATCGCGTCGCGCACGGTCGCCGACAGCGCATAGACCGCCCCGCCCTCCAGGCCGTAGCCCGCCGCCAGGGCGTCGCCGCGCGAGGTCGCGCCTTCGAAGCTCAGGGCGATGTTCTTCAGAGGCGATCCGGTGAAACGCTCGCGGAACAGCTCGGTCCACGCCACGGTGAAACCGACATTGGCGGGCTTGAACGGCGCGATCGCGGCGCCCCGGGCCGCCAGCAGGGACGCCCAGGCGCCGTCTGACCCCAGCTTGGCCCAGCTGGCCCCGCCCAGGGCCAGGATCGTGGCGCGGGGCCGCACCGTGCGCGCGCCCTCAGACGTCTCGAAGGTCAGGTCGCCGGCCGCGTTCCAGCCGGTCCAGGTCGAGCGGAGATTCAGCGCCACGCCCTGCCCCTCCAGCCGCGCGATCCAGGCCCGCAGCAGAGGCGAGGCCTTCAGCGCCTTGGGGAAAACCCGGCCGCTGGTGCCCACGAAGGTCGCCTGCCCCAGCCCCTCGGCCCAGGCTGTCAGGTCAGCCGGCGTGAACGCCTCCAGCATCGGCCGCATCCGCTCGCTCGCCGCGGCGTAGCGCTCGACGAACCGCTCGAAGCCCTCCGAATGGGTCAGGTTCAGCCCGCCGCGCCCGGCCATCAGGAACTTGCGCCCCAGGGTCGGCATCCGCTCGTAGACGGCCACCGACAGCCCGGCCGCGCTCAGCACTTCGGCCGCTATCAACCCGGCCGGCCCACCGCCGATCACGGCGACGTCGAGAACTTGAGGATCGGTCACGCGGGCTGGATGTCCGTCAGGGCGAAATCGTCGCCCTTATAGAGCAGGGGCACGTCGTTCGTTCGCGCACAGGCATAGGCGAAGCAATCGCCCATGTTCAACTTGGCTGGGTGAACGCCCTTGCCGAAGCGAGAGTGCGCGTCGATCGCGACCATCTGCTCAGCCTCACCGATAGGGACGATGCGAGCGGCGGCGAGCTTTTGAAGCGCCGCGACCTCGTCGGCGGCTTCTTGCGGACTTATGACGGCCTCCCGTCCAACGGCGCGAACGGCTTCCCAGGTCGCAATTGCCGAGGTCATGACGATTTCGGCTTCCGCCAACTTGAGACGCAAAGCTTCCGCCTCAGGCTCGCTCAAGAGTATGGCGGTCCAAGCCGAAGCGTCGACGAACATCAGTCGCCGCTAAGCTCGTCGAAGAATGCCTTGTCAGCCTTCAAGCCGGTTCGGGGCAAGCTGGCGATCCTGTCGCTGATCGCTCGCATCTTCGCCAGCTTCTCTTCCCGCGCCTTGTCGCGCGTCGCCAACGCCTCGGCTGCCGCCAGCTTCACCGCCTCGGTGATGCCGACATGCGCCTTCTCGGCCAGTTCTCGCACCAGAGCGTCGGTCTCGGGATCACGGATGTGGAAGGCCATGGATCAACTCCGTCTAGCCGAAACATAACATCGGCTAGACGCGCCAACAACCGACGCCCCAAACGCAAAACGGGCGCTGGATCGCTCCAGCGCCCGCTCGCATGATCTAGGCCGAAAGGCTTAGGCGTTGATCGACGCGACGTCGATCTTGAAGCCCGGACCCATCGTCGAGGACAGGCCAACGCGCTTCACATAGATGCCCTTGGCGCCGGCCGGCTTGGCCTTGTTGAGCGCGTCGACCATGGCCTTCACGTTCAGCAGCAGGGCTTCGTCGGTGAACGAGACCTTGCCGATGCCGGCGTGGACGATGCCCGCCTTCTCGACGCGGAACTCGACGGCGCCGCCCTTGGCGTCCTTCACGGCTTGACCGACGTTCGGGGTCACGGTGCCGACCTTCGGGTTCGGCATCAGGCCGCGCGGGCCCAGCACCTTACCGAGGCGACCGACCAGGGCCATCATGTCCGGGGTCGCGATGACGCGATCGAAGTCCATGAAACCGCCGGCGATCTTTTCGTACAGATCTTCAGCGCCGACGTGCTCGGCGCCCGCCGCGGTGGCTTCGGCCGCCTTGGCGTCCTTGGCGAAGACGGCGACGCGGACGTCGCGGCCGGTGCCCGACGGCAGGTTCACGACGCCGCGGACCTGTTGGTCGGCGTGGCGCGGATCGACGCCGAGGTTGACCGAGATCTCGATCGACTCGTCGAACTTGGCCTTGGCGTTGGCCTTGACCAGGGCGATGGCGTCGGCGACGGCGTGGGCGGCTTCACGATCGCCGGTCCAGGCTTGAATGCGCTTGGGTTGCTTGGCCATGGTCCTAGGCCTCCACGATCTTCAGGCCCATGGCCTTGGCGGAGCCTTCGATGATCTTGGCCGCGGCCTCGAGATCGTTGGCGTTCAGGTCCTTCATCTTCTTTTCGGCGATCTGGCGCAGCTGGGTGCGGGTCACTTCACCGACGGTCTCGCGACCGGTCAGCTTGGCGCCGGACTTCAGGCCGGTGATCTGCTTCAGATAGTGCGTCGCCGGAGGCGTCTTCGTGATGAAGGTGAACGACTTGTCTTGGTACACGGTGATCACGGTCGGCAGGGGGGTGCCCTTTTCGACGTTCTCGGTGCGCGCGTTGAACTCCTTACAGAAGCCCATGATGTTGACGCCGCGCTGGCCCAGTGCGGGGCCGATGGGCGGTGAAGGCGTGGCGGAGCCAGCCTTCACCTGGAGCTTGATATAGCCCAGGATCTTTTTAGCCATTGTATCCTCTCAAGAAAGCCGAGCTAACGGCCTTCGCTGGTTGGCCGTGGTGCGGGCTTGGCGTCCCTCCCACGGATTTGATCTCGCCGCGACTTGAATGCGTAACGGCAAGCACGCCCCGGGACAGGGTCCTGGGACGAAGGCGCGGCATGTAGCAGGCGGGGTGCGGAGAGTCCAGCGCGGCGGGCGGAACGAAAGGGCTGCGATAACCTCGTCCTTCGACAAGCTCAGGATGAGGTTTCCTACCGCCACGGCCTGCACAATGGTCCTCGTCCTGGGCTTGTCGAAGGACGAGGACCACGCACTGGGTTGAAGTCGATAGGCCTAGTACGTCTCGCCGACCATCCGCTCGCTCAGCGCCCACAGCGCCTGGGCGCGGGTCGGGTCGAGGGCGTAGGACCGCACGCCGGCGCGGATCTGCGAGGCGTCGTCGACCAGTTCGGCCACGTGGCAGTCCTCGCTATAGCGGCCGGCGACCTCTTCGACCGGCGCCACGACCCCGGCCCAGACGCTGGTGGCCGCGCCCTGCGGGATGGTCTTCCACTCGATCGGCGGGTTGCCTTCGGCGGCGGCCTGGGCGTTCAGCTGGTCGATCCACTGCTGGATGAAGGCCGGGTCCAGGTGCCGGGCCAGTTCAGTCTGGATGCCGCCCGGATGGACGGCCGCGGCCCGCACGCCGCGATCCTTGTGGCGGCGATCGAACTCGACGGCGAACAGGATGTTGGCGGTCTTGGATCGGCCATAGGCCTCGAACGGCACGTATTCGGTGGTCTCGAAGTTCGGATCCTCGAGGTTCACGTCCGAGAAGCGGTGGCCGGACGAGGCCAGCGACACCACGCGCGAACCGGCCTTCAGCAGGCTGGCGATGCGGTTGATCAGCACGAAGTGGCCCAGGTGGTTGGTGCCGAACTGGGTCTCGAAGCCGTCGGCGGTCTTGCCGAACGGCGGGGCCATCACGCCGGCATTGGCGATGACCAGGTCGAAGGTCCGGCCGTCGGCGACCAGGGCGTCGGCGGCGGCGCGCACGCTGGCGAGGTCTGCCAGGTCCAATGCAATCAGTTCCAGCGAACCGCCGCTCTTGGCGGCGGCTTCGCGGACGACGGCGGTCGCGCCTTCGGCCTTGGCAAGATCGCGCGCCGCACCGACGACGGCCGCGCCGTGGGCGGCCAGGACCCGGGCGGTCTCGACGCCGAGGCCCGCCGAAACACCGGTGACCAGGACGCGCTTGCCCGACAGATCAACGCCGGCCAGGACGTCGTCGGTGGTGGATTTGGCGCCGAATTGTTCGCTCATGACTCTCGATTCCCTTACAGGGTTGTTGTCCGAGCCCGTCGGAAGGATTAAATGGAGGAGGGCTCCGGATACATATTCGGAGGCGCCCTCCGTTTTTCAAGGCCAATGCCCGAAGATTCCGAAACCCCTCCTTCCGAACCTAAGGCCCGCAAGCCCCGCGCCGACAGCCTGCGAAATCGCGACCGCCTGTTGACGACGGCCAAGACGGCCTTCACCGAGCTGGGCGCCGAAGCCGCGCTGGAAGAGGTCGCCAGGCGGGCCGGCGTCGGCATCGGCACGCTGTACCGCCACTTTCCGACGCGGGAGGCCCTGATCGCCGCCGTCTATGCGCGGGAGATCGGACAACTGGCGGCCTCTGCCGACACCTTGCTGGCCGAACGTTCCGCCGGCGAGGCGCTGGAAGCCTGGCTGAACCTGCTGATCGACTACATGGCCACCAAGCGGGTCGTGGCCCCGGCCTTGCGCGCCGATCCCGGCGAAGGCTCGAAACTCTACGCCAGCTCGGGCGCGACCATCCTGCCGACCCTGGAGCGGCTGACAGACGCGGCGCGCGCCGCCAACGACATCCGGCCCGACATCGGCTTCGAGGACATTCTCAGGATGATGAGCGGACTCAGCATCGGCTACGAGCAGCCGGGCTGGGACGCCGGCGCGCGGCGACTGCTGAGCGTGATGATGGCGGGGCTGCGGGCGAAGTAGCCCGCTATTTCCGAAGGCGACGCAGCGGCTCGTCGCTGGTCTCGCGACCGACCGCCTTGGTCAGGTCGAAGACCAGCTTGGAGGCCCCGGCGGCGACCAGCCACAGGAAGGCCAGGATGCGCAGCAGCAGTGCGGCTTGCGGGTGCTGAGCGGCCAGGACCAGCAGCAGCATGAAGCCTCCGACCGCGGCGAGGGCCAGGGCTTGAGAGGCGAGCTTGCAATGGAAGTCAGACATTGGACGGGTTCCAGTCTTGAGAAGACCCGTCCTTGTCGCGTAAAGCCGCGTAAGGGCTCCATCCGACTCCGCGCCGCCGGCGTAAGCGGGGCGTAAAGGCCGTCCCGATCAGGCGTTCAGCGTCGCCGCCAGGTCCGCCAGCTGATCCAGCCCCGAATTCGTGCCTTCCTTGAAGCCCAGCTCGACATACTCGTCGCGCACGGCCTTGGATTCGAAGGTGGAGACCATGGTTAGGGTCGTCTTGCCGCCGATCTCCTCGAAGGTGATGGCCACCTCGAAGCGCGGCGAACCCGGGGCCTCGAAGCCGTTGGTGTAGACGAGCCGCCGATGGGGCTCGATCTCCAGATACTCGCCGCCGAACGGCGGACCGGCCTCGCCGCCGGGGCCGGTCATGGCGAAGTGGTAGCGGCCGCCCACCCGGAAATCCATCTCGCAGGTCGTCAGCGGCCAACCCACCGGGCCGAACCACTTCATCACGTGCTCGGGCTTGCTGTGCGCGAGGAACAGAACGCGGGCCGGAACGTCGAACTGGCGGATGATGATGATCTGGCGGTCGGTTTCAGGCTCAGTCTTCATGCGAGGTCTCCTCGGCTTGTAGAATTTTGACATAGGCCTCGAGGCGTTCGTGGCTCTGGGCCCAGAACTGGCGGTAGCCGCCGATCCACTGATCGGCGCCGGCCAGGGCCGAGGCCTCCAGGCGCACGGGACGGAACTGGGCGCTGCGGCCGCGCGACACCAGGCCGGCGCCTTCCAGCACCTTCAGGTGCTTGGAGATGGTCGGCTGGGCCAGGTCGAACGGCTCGACCAAGTCGTTGACCGTGGCCTCGCCCTGGGCCAGCCGCGACAGGATCGCCCGACGGGTGGGGTCGGCCAGAGCGGCGAACACCCGGTCGAGTTGCTGGGATTGGGCGGCGAGCATCTTGGATTGCCTCGTAGCTATATTGCTAATTGGCTATATGAAAGACACGACGTCAAGCCCGCCATCCACGCGGCGTCCAGGCAGCAAAAACCCCGCGCCGTTTCCGGCGCGGGGTTTTCGAAGCTCGAACCGATAAGCTCGCCCTTAGGCGATCTTTTCGACCTGGCTGTATTCCAGTTCCACCGGGGTGGCGCGGCCGAAGATCGAGACGGTGACGCGCAGGCGGGCCCGCTCCTCGTCGACCTGTTCGACCGAGCCGTTGAAGCTGGCGAACGGGCCGTCGGTGACGCGGACGTTCTCGCCGACCTCGAACAGCACCACGGTCTTGGGACGCTCGACGCCCTCTTCGATCGTGCCGATGATGCGCTGGACTTCCTTTTCGGAGACCGGCTGCGGCTTCGAAGCGCTGCCCAGGAAGCCCGTGACCTTCGGGGTGTTCTTGATCAGGTGGTAGGCTTCGTCCGAGAGGTTCATCTTCACCAGCACGTAGCCGGGGAAGAACTTGCGCTCGGCGTTGACCTTGCGGCCGCGACGGATCTCGACGACGTCCTCGGTCGGAACCAGGATTTCGGAGAAGCTGTCTTCCAGACCGTGGCTCTTGGCCTGTTCGCGGATGCTCTCGGCCACCTTCTTCTCGAAGTTCGAGTAGGCGTGGACGATGTACCACTTATGGTTCGGATTGGACGCGGTTTCGGTGCTCATGATGTTTCTTATCCCGCGGCGATCTTGAGGAGCAGGTTGGCGCCCAGGCCCAGGATCCAGTCGGCGAAGGTGAAGAACAGCGAGGCCAGCACCACCATGATGAAGACCATCACCGAGGTGATCCAGGTCTCCTTGCGGGTGGTCCAGGTGATCTTGCGGGCTTCGGCGCGGACTTCCTGCGCGAAGCGGATGGGATTGAACGGCTTCTTCGGCGCGGCCGGAGCCTTGGCGACGACGCCCTTGGCGGCCGGCGCCTGACCGGCGGGCGCGAGCGCCGCTGCCGTCTTCGCGGCGCGGTTCTTGATCGCAGACGGGCTAGAACCCGGTTTCCTGGCCATGACTTAAGAGGCTCGCGACTTTCGATAGGTCAGCCCGAAAACCGGGGTGACCGATGACATATAGTGGCAGGAGTGGAGGGACTCGAACCCACGACCCTCGGTTTTGGAGACCGATGCTCTACCAGCTGAGCTACACTCCTGCGGAACCGCGATCCCCTTAGCGGAGATTCCGGCTTTCCGACAATGAACATCGCGCCGGTAGGCTCTTTGAAGCCCGCCAGCGCGTTGGTCTCATCGCCAGAGCCGCGTCGTTTAGCAGGGTCGTTCGAGCCCGGCAAGCGGCCGGAGCGCGATCCAGGCTTTCGATGGCTCCCGTTCCAAGGATCAGCCGTCGGCGCGACGCGTTAGGCCTGGACGCCAGAACGAAGTCCGGAGGAAACGTCATGCCGACATCAGCGAGCCCCAATCAGGACAGGCCTTCAAACCGAGAGGTGGAGAACGAGAACCAGCGTCCCGCTCAAGGCGTGGACCAGGGCGCCGAGCGCGAAGGCGGCCAGGCGCCGCGTCCCGCGACCGAACCTGACGGCGCCAAGGGCAGTTCGACTTCACCGAAAACCCGGACGGATCCGGGTTCCGGCGAAGCCTGAACCGATCAGCCGGCCTTTTCCGCTTCCGGCGTGGGCGCCGGGGTAAGGGCGGCGCATTGGATGTTCAGGTACGACCACTTTACGTCCGCGAGCTTGCGGCCGCATTGGGTGTTTTCGCCCAGGTCGCGCCCTTGCAGGGAGATCGCCACGCCCCGGTTGGGATCCGGCGCCGGAGCGGCTCCGGAGATGTCGTAGTAGCCGCCGCCTGGGCCGCGAACCACCATGCACGATGTTGATTCCACGGGACGGACGCAGCCCGAGGCCGTGACCGCCTTGCCCTCCAGGGAGACCTGCTGGGTTTGTTGAGCTGAGTTGCCGGTTTCCTGCCCGCAGGCAGCTACGCTTAATGCTAACAGACTGGCCGCCGCGGCGGCCTTTACGAACCTTACCCGCATACGTTCCTCCGTATCATTGGCCCCCGCGTCGTCTTGCGACGTTAGGACAAGAGGAAGAGTGCGCCCCGTTTCGGTAGGCGGCAATCACAATTTTGACACGGTTCAAAAAACAGGCGCCCGCTATTTTGGCGCTTTTGGGGAAGATTTTCTCAAGGCGCTTTCAGACCACCAAAGTTGACATCCATGCGCCTGTGCTCACATGAGACGCAGTCGCTTCAGGGCCGGGCGACGCCCTCTTAGAATTCCGGTCCGCCGCGCGTCCAGGACTTGAAACGCACATTATGACGGCCATCGAAACCAACGCGCTCGCCCCCGCCAAGGAAGCCGCCTGGCACACCGAGACCGTGCTGTGGGTCAAGCACTGGACGGATCGGCTGTTCAGCTTCGCCATCACCCGTCCGGCCAGCTTCCGCTTCCGCTCGGGCGAGTTCGTGATGATCGGCCTGCCGCCCCGCGAAGACCTGGGCGAGAAGAAGCCGATCCTGCGCGCCTATTCGATCGGCTCGCCGCACTTCGCCGAAGAGCTGGAGTTCTTCTCGATCAAGGTGCCCGACGGCCCCCTGACCTCACGGCTGCAGCAGATCAAGGAAGGCGACCAGATCCTGCTGGGCAAGAAGCCGACCGGCACCCTGGTGCTGGACGCCGTCCGCCCCGGCAAGCGCCTGTTCCTGTTCGGCACCGGCACGGGCCTGGCGCCTTGGCTGTCGGTGGCCCGCGACCCCGACGCCTACGCCCGCTTCGAGCAGGTGATCGTCGCCCACGGCGTGCGCGAGGTGAAGGAACTGGCCTATCGCGACCTGTTCACCCACGAGATTCACGAGGATCCGCTGGTGGGCGATGAAGCCAAGGCCCAGCTGGTCTATTATCCCACCGTCACCCGAGAGCCGTTCGAGCGCCAGGGCCGGTTCACCGACCTGATCGAGAGCGGTCGGCTGTTCAAGGACCTGGGCCTGGACCAGGTGAAGTTCGACCCCGAGCACGACCGCGCCATGCTCTGCGGCTCGATGGCGATGATCAAGGACACCGCGGCGCTTCTCGAAGCCCACGGGATGAAGGAAGGCTCCAACGCCGAGCCGGGCGACTTCGTGATCGAGCGGGCGTTCGTCGGCTAGGGATCCGGCTCATGGTTGCGGGAGTGCGGGCGTGAGCGGCGACAAGCTTCAGCTGAAGAACCTGACCGTCGCCGAGGCGCGGCGCCGCATGCTGTCGGACGCCGCGCGGCTAGGGGACGAACAGGTGGCCCTGCCCGACGCGATCAGCCGGGTGCTGGCTACGCCGATCATCGCCGACCGCGACCAGCCGCCGTTCGACGCCTCGGCCATGGACGGTTGGGCGATCCGCCGGGCTGACCTGTCGCCCGGCGTACGCTTCCAGATCACCGGCGAAAGCGCCGCCGGTCGAGCCTATGCCCAGCCTGTTGAAGCCGGTCAGGCGGTGCGGATCTTCACCGGCGCACCCGTCCCCCCTGGCGCCGACATGGTAGTGATCCAGGAGAACGCCGCCGCCGATGGCCAGACCGTCGGCTTCACGATCGACCGCGACCCGCCGGCCCATAACATCCGGCCCGCCGGCGGCGATTTCCGGTCGGGCGACACCCTGTTGGCGGAAGGCGCGCGGA
>NZ_JBAPVS010000061.1:0-3207 GCF_049283275.1 Caulobacter sp.
CACCCCCATCCCCGGCCCTTCCCCCATCAAGGGGGAAGGGAGAAGCCCTGTGGATAACTTTCGCGATCACCCGGTCGCGATCGGCAGGGCGGTCGTGAACTTGATCTGCTCCATGGCGAACGATGAGGAGACGTCGGTGAGCGGCGCCGTCGCGATCAGTCGGCGGTAGAAGCGGTCATAGGCGGCGATGTCGCGGACCACGACCTTGAGCAGATAGTCGACATCGCCGCTCATCCGGTAGAACTCGACCACCTCGGGCAGGGTCTTGGCGCCGGCCGCGAAGGTGGCCAGCCACTCTTCGTCATGGCGACCGGTCTTGACCGCCACGAACACCGTCAGCGACAGGTCCAGGGCCTCGCGGTCGATCAGGGCGACGCGGGCGGTGATCACCCCGCCGTCCTGCAGCCGCTTGACCCGCTTCCAGCACGGGGTCTGGGACAGGCCCACCCGTTCGGCCAGTTCGGCGATGGGCACGGTGGCGTCCTGCTGCAGGATGGCCAGCAGGCGGCGGTCGATCTGGTCCAGCGCGATCATTCTCTGTTCGGGCCTGTTTGGAGAACGTAATTCTCGTCAATTGCCACGAAGCCGCATCTTCGACCATGTCATTCTTGCGAAGCACGGCATTCTGGAAAGACGCGCCATCCCGGGGATTCCCATGCTCGACGCCTTCACCCGCCATCCACGTTCGGTCGACGAGACCTATGGCGAGCACATGGCCGTGGCCTGGAGCTTCGCCTTCCCGATGCTGCTGGGCGGCCTGGCCTGCTTCGTCCACGGGATCTTCCCGTTCCTGTTTACGACCACCGGCAGCCGCTGCGTGAAACTGCTCCACACCCGCATCGCCAACCGCGGCTGCAAGTCGGCCGGGGTCGACGCCCAGGTTCCCAACTGGGCGGCCTTCGACGCGGTGATCTGAGTTCGGGCGGGGCGGACGTTCCGAGCGACCACGACGCGTGGCTTGCCAGCCGCGGCCGTTGGGAAGATCGTCAACTTGCGCGACGCCAGCATTCGCGATGAAAGTGTCTGGGACCGGGGTGGTCCGCGACTACCTTCCAGGGACTGTCGAAGTGAACTACCTGCAAGCGTATGATTTGTATCTCAAGCGTCTGGCCGAAGACGGAGCTCGAAAGCCCGGCGTCGCCATGATCGGCCTTGGGCCAATATTGCTCGTGACCATGCCGTTCTACGTCGCGATAATTCTTGTCATGGCGATTTTTGGGGCGCTTGGCTGGACAGGCCCTTGGGGCCTCACGCTGAAAATATTGATTTCCATGGCCTTGCTGATTGCCTTGTTCGCCTCGGGCTTTCGGTTCGTTTACCACCGGACTCAAAGCCGTAGGGACAAATGAGGCGGTTCGACTGGGACGCTCGCGCGTCACGTAAGCCGTCCCTCCCTGCTTCCCTGATCAAGAGGCGGTTTTCGACTCCGATGTAAGCTCCAGCTGTACGGACCTGTCAGGAAACGTCGTCGGCGGCGCAAACGCTCCCCCTTGGCGACGGCGCGCGCCTGGCCCATCGTCCGCCCGCGCCTGTCCCATGGGACAGACGCGAATCAAGCATTCAGAGCGTGGCGGGCGCCGAAACCGGCATCCACTTTCGGCTGCCACGCTCTGGAGTCGGGAGAACAACCTTGAGCATCTGGAACCGCCGCAAGGCGATCGACACCGCCGCCGGCGATCACGCCCACGCCCTGAAGAAGACCCTCAGCTGGTATCACCTGATCGCCCTGGGCGTCGGGGCCATCGTCGGCACCGGCATCTACACCCTGACCGGGGTCGGGGCGGGCCTGGCCGGGCCGGGGGTGATGCTGTCGTTCCTGATCGCCGGGGCGGTCTGCGCCTGCGCGGCCCTGTGCTACGCCGAGCTGTCGACGATGATCCCGGCCTCGGGCAGCGCCTACACCTACAGCTATGTCGCCATGGGCGAGCCGGTGGCCTGGTTCGTCGGCTGGAGCCTGATCCTCGAATACACCCTGGTCTGCGCGGCCGTGGCGGTGGGCTGGTCGGCCCACGCCACCGGCCTGTTCCGCATGGCCGGCTTTCCCGAATTCCTGCTGGCCGGCCCGCACGTCGTCCTGGACGACGGCACGCGCGGCCTGATCAACCTGCCCGCCGTGATCATTTCGTTCGCTGTCGCCGGGCTGCTGGCCCTGGGCACCAAGGAGAGCGCCACGGTCAACATCGTGCTGGTGGTGGTCAAGATCGCGGCGCTCGCTCTGTTCGTGGTCCTGTGCCTGCCGGCCTTCGACGCCGGCCACTTCACGCCGTTCATGCCGCAAGGCTTCGCCGCCACCGCGGGAGCCGACGGGGTCAAGGTCGGGGTGATGGCGGCGGCCAGCCTGATCTTCTTCGCCTTCTACGGCTTCGACGCGGTGTCGACCGCCGCCGAGGAGACCAAGAACCCCAAGCGCGACCTGACCATCGGCATCGTCGGCTCGATGCTGGTCTGCACCCTGATCTACATGCTCGTCGCGGCTGTTGCGATCGGCGCCTCGCGGGCCGAGGTGTTCTCCAAGAGCGAGGCCCCGCTGGTCTTCATCCTGGAGACCCTAAACCATCCCAAGATGGCCCAACTGGTCGCCCTGGCCGCGGTGGTCGCCCTGCCGACCGTGATCCTGGCCTTCATGTACGGCCAGAGCCGGATCTTCTTCGTCATGGCCCGCGACGGCCTGCTGCCGCCGGGCCTGGCGCGGGTGAACCCCAAGACCGGCACGCCGGTGCTGATGACCCTGCTGACCGGGGCCCTGGCGGCGGTGCTGTCGGGCCTGCTGTCGCTGAAGGACATCGCCGAGCTGGCCAACGCCGGCACCCTGGCGGCCTTCATCGCCGTGGGCCTGTCGGTGATCATCCTGCGGCGGCGCGAACCGAACCGGCCCCGGGTGTTCGCCACGCCGCTGTGGCAGGTGGTGGCGCCGGGCGCGATCCTCGGCTGCCTCTACCTGTTCTCCAGCCTGCCGGCCAAGACCCAGCTCTATTTCCTGTACGCCCACCTGATCGGGGCGGCGGTGTACCTACTGTATGGGGTGCGACGCAGCGTCCTAGCGCGGGCGCAGGCCGGCAGGGTGTAGAACCGTCCGCGTTAACCGCGTTTCCCGGGGATGATTTTGCGACATTTGATCCTGCCTTGGTTCTGTCGCCCCAGCCTCTGGGTGCTGTTCGCGGCCGTGCCGCTGGTCGCGTGCGGCGGCGGCGGCGGCGGCGGCGCCAA
>NZ_JBAPVS010000062.1:0-7564 GCF_049283275.1 Caulobacter sp.
GGCCGGCCGGCGCATCCTGGCTGGCGGCGGGCGTAGCGGCGACGCCGGCGGCGAGCGCGCAGCCGATGGCCGCCAAGATCGACAGGGGGCGAGCGCGTTGCGTGCGGGATGGCGTGGACGTCATGGAGTGTCTCCCGATGCGCGCCCACACAGCGCCGGCGCGACCTCATCTGGAGAGTTAGGCGGCGCACGGTCCGGCGAAATTGAACCTTGGTATCGACGATACCTTGGTCTCAGCGGCGGTCGGCCGCGGCCGTGTTCAGTCCGTCAGGACGCTTGGGCCTCGATGGGCACGACAAGCCGCGCCACGCAGCCGCCATCGCTGAACCGCCAGTCCGCCGAGCCGCCGAGTTCGGCCGCCAGGGCGCGCACCAGGCCCTGGCCGCGGCCGGGCCGTGGGTTGGAAGGGCGTCCGCCGTTGTCCCTGACCCCGCAGAAGATCTCGCCGCCACGCTGCGCCAGATGGACGGTGATGGCCCCGCTTCGTCCGCCGAGCCCGTGCCGGGCGGCGTTGCGCACCAGTTCGGCGACCACCAGACCAATGCGCCAGGCGCGCGCGGAGCCCGCCCAGATCTCGTCGGTCTCGACCGTGAGGTAGACGCTGCGTTCGGCGAGCGACGCGCGTGACATCGAGGCGCAAAGACCGCCGACATAGTCGGCCAGGTTCACCTGGCCCTCCATCGGCTGCAGCAGGGCGCGATGGGTCTCGGCGTGGGCCCGAAGCCGGTCGACGGCGCGGGCCAGCGCGACCTGGACCTCGGGCGCCGTGATCTGTGCGGCGGTCAGGGACAGGCTCGAGATCGCCTCGGCATACGCGTTCACGACACGATGGTTGATCTCCTCGACCATGTGCAGGGGCAGATTGGCCGTGTGACCGTGGATCGTCGTCTGCTGGATCATGGTCCGATCTCCCGATCATCGACGCATCGCGCTCGCGACGAGGCCTGGGAGACAGGATGAGGCCATGGCGTACCAAGGTTCTATTGAACCTTGGTGTCGCCGAGACCTTGGTGTCGTCTCAGTTCGCCGGATGCAGGCCCAGGCGCTGGCTCATCCGCACCAGATCGGCGAGGGACTTGGCCTGCATCTTCTCCATCGCCCGCCCCCGGTGGGCCTTGACGGTGATCTCGCTGATGCCGAGTTCGCCGCCGACCTGCTTGTTCAGCAAGCCGGAGACGACCAGGTCCATGACCTCGCATTCTCGGCGACTGAGGGTGGCGCGACGGTCTCGCAGAACCTGAAGCGCCGTCAGCTCTCCAACGGCGGCTTGGCTGCGGCGCAACGCCAAATCGATGGCGTTGACGAGAACGTCGTCTCCAAGCGGCTTGGTCAGAAATTCCGCCGCCCCGGCCTTCATCGCGCGCACCGTCATCGGGACGTCGCCATAACCCGTGATGAAGATGATCGGCATTTGCGACCGCTCGCCGGCGATCCTGTCTTGCAGGTCCAGGCCATTGAGGTCGGGCAGGCCGACATCGAGCACCAGACAGCTTGGACCAGGGTTGGCCGGGGTCGCCAGGAAATCGGTGGCGGACGCGAAGACTCGCACGTCCCATCCCGAAACCTGGATCAGCGCTTCCAGGGACTCGCGGACCGAAATGTCGTCGTCGACGACGTACACGGTCGGCGTCGACGACCATCCTGTCTGGGGCGCTGCGCCGGCGCCAAAGTCGCGGGGAGTTGGTTGCATGGCAAAGTCCCTCATCCTTTTTCAAGCGCGGCTTGGATCGCCTCGACGATCGCCGTTTCGCTGAAGGGTTTAAGCAAGAAGGCCGTGGCGCCCCGCATGAGCACCTGAGCCTCCACAGAGGTATCCGCGTGTGCCGTAATGAAGATAATGTCGATCTCGGCGCCGCGCCGCGCAAGCTCCTGTTGCAGCTCAGGTCCCGTCATTCCGGGCATCGCCACGTCCAGGACGAGGCAACGCGTGTCCGCAAGACTGTCGGATGCGAGAAACGCCTCGGCGGAATCGAACGGTCGCGCCTCGAAGCCGTGGGACTTCAGTAAATCAGGCAGGGATTCTCGGACGGACTCATCGTCGTCGACCACCGACACGAGCTTACGCTCACTCATCACACTTGCCTCAAGACTTGATCCGCGACGGCGGGGGAGCCGTCGTGAGGAATGGAAAACGAGAAGGTCGCCCCCGGGGCCTCTAGGTTCGGTCTGGCGGTCAGGCGTCCGCCGTGCGCCTCGATGATGGACCGGCTGACGGAAAGTCCAATGCCCATGCCGTCGGCCTTGGTGGTGTGGAAGGCTTTGAAGAGCGGATCGATGCGGTCGGGCTCGAGACCGACACCGGAATCACGCACCTCCAGCGTCACCAGGCCGTCAGCCTCCACATGCGCAGACACCCGCAACTCTCGGGCTCGGTCAACGACATCGACCATGGCGTCGGCGGCGTTCAAGATCAGGTTCAAGATGACTTGCTGCAGTTGGATGCGATCGGCCGTGACAAGGGGGAGGGGGGCGGCAAGCTCGGCCCGCACTCTCACGCGCCGACGTTGCAGTTCGCTGGCCAGGAGCGCCAGCATCTCGCGCGCGACCTCCTGAAGGTCGACCGACTCCAAGCTGAGAGGTTTGCGTCCGTACAAAGCCCGCAACCGCTTGATCACCTCCGAAGCGCGATTGCCGTCGCGCAAGGTGCGCTGGACCGTCGCCTGTGCGCCCGCCACGTCTGGCGGATCCGCCGCCAGCATTCGCAGGCAAGCGCTTGAATTGGTGATGATGCCGGCCAGCGGCTGGCTGACCTCGTGGGCGATCGAGGCGGTCAGGGTGCTCAGCGCCATCACGCGGGAAACGTGCGCGAGTTCCTCGCGGGTGCGGCTGAGATCGTCCTCGGCCAACTTGCGCGCCGTGATGTCCTGCAGTGCGCCCATGAACACCGGACGGTCGGGAATCTGGTCGATCCGATGCCCCATCACGTGGGCGTATCGCAGATCTCCGGTCGGGGTGATGACCCGGAAGACCAGTTCGAAGTTCTCGCCGACCGCGGCGCCGCCGATCAGGGTCTCCACGAGCGGGACATCCTCCGGGTGGATGGCCTGCATCATCATGCCCATGGTGATCTTGGTCCCTGGCTCGAAGCCGAAAACCTTATAGATCACGTCCGACCAGTTGTGCTCGTCCGCCGCCACGTCCCAAGTGAAGCTGCCGGTCTGGCTCAGGCTTTGGGCGGCGACGAGGTAGGTGTTGGCCCGGGCCAGATCGGCCTCAGCGAGCTTGCTGGCCGTGACGTCCTGGGTGCTCCCGATGTAGACCAACCGGTCGACGACCTCCGCGACCCTCGTGGCGATTGTGTGGAGATGCTTGACGGTCCCGCTTCGGGTGACGATGCGGTAGGAGATCTCAAAATCCTCACCCGTGCGTCGGCCCTCGGCGATGGCCTGTCCCGCCGCCGCCAGATCGTCGGGATGGATCGCCTCGAGGACCATCGACATCGTCGGCGTCACGCAAGCATCGAACTCCCAGATCCTGAAATTCTCGTCGGACCAATCCTGGGCGTCGGCCTCGACGTCCCAGGTGAAGCTTCCAATGCGGCTGAGGGTCTGCGCGCCCTTCAGGTAGCGGTTGGCCTTACGTAGTTGGGCTTCGCTCGCCTTCAGGGCTTCTTCGGCCAGACGGTAGGCTGTCAGGTCCTGCGTCGCGCCCATGTACACCAGTCGATCGGTGATCTCGGCCACCCGCTCATTGACGGTATGGAGGTGTTTTATGGCGCCGCTCGGAGTCACGATCCGATAGGAGATCTCGTATCCGGTCCCGGCCGCCATCGCGGGGGTCACGATCGCCTTCAGGCCCGGCAGGTCGTCGGGGTGAACGACGCTGTTGTGCAGGGTCCCTACACGACGATCGCCATCCCTTGGCATCTCCCAGATGCGGTAGAGCTCATCGGACCATTGTTGATCGTCCGTGGCGATTTCCCAGCGAAAGCTGCCGGTCTTGCTAAGCCTCTCGCCGGTCGCCAGATAGCGATTGACGCGCCTGAGCTCCTCCTTGCCGGCTCTGAGCGCCTCCTCGGCGACCTTGCCTTCCGTAACGTCCTGGATCGATCCCATGACGATGGCGCGGGACGAGTCGGCCACATGGTGGGCGACCGCGTGCAGATACTTCAGGGCGCCGTTCGGGGTCACCAGGCGGAAGACCGCGTCGAAATCCTTGCGGTCCTTGACGGCGGCGTGGAAGCCGTGACTGAACGCCTGCTGATCATCAGGGTGGATCAGCGACCGAAACGTCTTGAACGACACCGCGGTCCCGGGGGCGAACTCCAGTATCCTATAGAGTTCATCCGACCAGACGTGAGTGTCCGCCTCCACGTCAGTGGTGAAGCTGCCTGTCTTGCTCAGCCGCTGCGCTTGCGCCAGATGATCGTGGGCGCGCCGCAACTCCATGGCCTTGCTATTGAGCGCCGCGTCGGCCTGCGAGCGCTCGATGGCGATGCCGGCGATCTGGACGAAGCGGTCGATCAGTTCCGTATCGTCCTCGGAGGGGCCCCGCGGCTCCAACTTGTAGATTGCGAAGATCCCGAGCACGTCCCTGTTGTTGCCGAAGATCGGAGCGGACCAGCAGGAGGCGAGTCCAAACTCGGCGATCAGGGCGGGCCAGGCCGACCCTTCAAAGCGCGGATCTCGTGGCGGGTCGGCCGCGATGATCGTGGACCGGGTTTCCACCGCCAGCGAGCAGGGGCCATATCCGGGATCGATCTTCAAGCCGTCGAGCGCCGCGTTGTAAGCCTCCGGCAGGTTCGGCCCCGCGCCGACCCGGAAGTGGCGGCGATCGGAATCGACATACAGAATGCTGCAGAGCGACCCTTGGCTGAGGCTCTCGACCTGGAGACAGAGCTCACCGAGGATTTTCGGCAGGTCCACGCCCCGGGCAACCTGCTCCAGCAGCTGTTTCTCGGCCGCCAACTGGGCCTCGGCCCGCTTCCGATCCTCAACGTCGGTGCTGATCCCGCACCAACCGATCAACTGGCCCTGCGCGTCCTGCAGGGGGCGCGTCTGGATCTTGAACCGTCGGTAGACGCCATCGAAGCGCCGGAGCCGCGCCTCGACCTCGATGTCCCGCGGCGGGGCGGCCAAGGTCAGCTCCCAGGCCGCCAACGCCACGGCGAGATCATCCTGATGGAAGATCGCCGTCCAATCGGCCGCTAGCGCTTCCTCCAGGGTCAGGCCGCTATAGTCGAGCCAATGCTTATTGACGAAGTCACGGGTCCCGTCTGGCGAGGCCGTCCAGACCATGGCCGGCAGAGCATCGAGCAGTCGCCTGAGTTTCGTCTCCATGCCTGACTTTCGTAGCGCCGCAGTTGGCGACGATGCGCACTGCGTGAGCGGTCGTCCATAGTACTTTGGTGTCGGTCGCCGGCCCTTGGACGAAAGTATCGGCGACACCTTCGTCCAATGGACGGCGCGGCCGGACGCGCGCTCCTTTGAAGCCGGGACCCGAGCGCCGCGACAGCGGCTCGCTGCGGCATCCCAGGTTATCTGCAAGGAGTGAGTGATGATCCGCAAGGCGCACGCGGTTTGGCGCGGGACCGGCCGGGACGGGGAGGGGAACCTCACCACGGAGTCCGGCGTCCTCAAGGACAGTCCCTACTCCTATCGAACGCGGTTCGAGGGGCAGCCCGGGACCAATCCCGAGGAGCTGATCGCGGCCGCCCATGCCGGCTGCTTCACCATGGCTCTGGCCTTCCGACTGCAGGTGGAGGGTTTCAATCCGACCGAGCTGTCGACGGAGGCGGCCGTGTCGCTCGACCAGGACGGGGGAAGCTTTCGCATCTCCCGTTCGGCGCTCAGGGTGCGCGCCGTCGTCCCGGGCCTTGATGGGGAATCGTTCAAGCGCCTCGCCGCCGACGCCGAGCAGAACTGTCCGGTTTCGAAGCTTCTGAAGGCCGAGATCACGCTCGACGCCAGCCTCGCCTAGAGATCTCCGGGGATGCGCCTCCTCCCCCTTGTCCCCGGGGTGCGACCGTCGTTGGCCAATGCCGACGGCGGTCGTTTTTCTTGTGCGGGCTAGGATATTCAATCATCGCGCCTGTTCGATGAGATACCAAAGTATCGTCGATACCTTCGTCCAATAGAGATCTGAAGCAGTCCAGAACAAATTATCTTCTGACATTCGAATTGAAGCCGAAAATCGGCGTTTCGCAGCAGGAGAGGCCACATGTCTTCGGAAACTCATTTGCCCACGCGCCGAGGCTTCCTGGCTGCCTCGGCGACCGCCGGGACGCTTGGACTGGCGATCTCGGCCGGGGTGGAGGTGATCGGATCGGCGGCTGAGCCGAGCGGCGCTGGCGGCGGGAACGCCATCCGGCCCTACCGCATCCAGGTTCCCCAGACGGTTCTGGACGACACCAAGCGTCGCATCCTGGCCACCCGCTGGCCGGAGAAGGAGACGGTCAGCGACGACTCCCAGGGCGTTCAGCTGGCCACCATTCAGGCGCTCGCCCGCTATTGGGCCAACGACTACGACTGGCGCAACTGCGAGACCTATCTGAACAATCTGCCCAACTTCGTCACCGAGATCGACGGGCTGGACATCCACTTCCTGCATATTCGGTCCAAGCACGAGAACGCGCTGCCGATCATCGTCACCCACGGCTGGCCCGGCTCGATCATCGAGCAGCTGAAAATCATTGGGCCGCTGACCGATCCGACCGCCCATGGCGGCACGGCCGCGGACGCCTTTCATGTGGTGATCCCGTCGCTGCCCGGCCACGGCTTTTCGGGCAAGCCGACCCAGACCGGCTGGGACCCGATCCGTATCGCCAAGGCCTGGATCGTGTTGATGCAACGCCTGGGCTATGGCCGCTACGTGGCCCAAGGCGGCGACTGGGGCAACGCCGTCACCGAACAGATGGCGCTGCAGAAGCCTCCGGGGCTGGTGGGCATCCACACCAACATGCCCGCCACCGTGCCGGCGGACGTGGCCAAGGCCCTGCAGTTCGGCGATCCGCCGCCCGCCGGGCTGTCGGCCGACGAGCGTCACGCCTTCGACCAGCTGGACACCTTCTACAAGCACGGCCTGGGCTACGCCAACGAGATGGCCAACCGGCCGCAGACGCTCTACGCCCTGGCCGACTCGCCGATCGGCCTGGCGGCCTGGATGCTCGACCATGACGCCCAGAGCTACGAGCTGATCACCCGGGTCTTCGCCGGCAAGACCGAAGGCCTTTCGCAGGAAGACATCGTCGACAACGTGGCGCTGTACTGGTTCACCAACACCGCGGTGTCGTCGGCGCGCCTCTACTGGGAAAGCAAGCTGCCCTTCTTTGCGCCCAAGGGCGTCACCATCCCGGTCGCCGTCAGCGCCTTCCCCGAAGAGCTCTACCAGGCGCCCAAGAGCTGGGCCGAGCGCGCCTATCCGAACCTGATCTACTATAAGAAGCACGACAAGGGCGGCCACTTCGCCGCCTGGGAGCAACCGCGATACCTCACCGAGGATCTGCGCGCCGCGTTCCGTCCGCTGCGGCAAGCCTAGCCGCGCGCCGCCAGGCGCGGGTCGGACCTCCCCCCGCCGACCCGTGCCTGGCCTGCCCCTCCTTTCGTCCAACGGTTTTCGTCATGCG
>NZ_JBAPVS010000063.1:0-12382 GCF_049283275.1 Caulobacter sp.
GCCTTCGCCGTGGGATGGGCGGCGGGCGCGAAATCGGCGCCCAGGCCTTGGGCGCGGTCGAGATGGGCGCTGACGGCTAGGGCCTTGGCGTAGGCGCCCGCCCGGCGCGGATCCTTCGCCGCCCAAGCCTCGAGAGCGGCCTGATCCTCGTCCGACAATGGCCCTCGATCGACGCGCGCGGCCCAGGCGGCCGCGGCGGCGTCAATTTCGGCGCTGCTTTCTCGGATCGTGGTCAACTTGGCTCGGGTCCTCGACGTCACGGGTCCTAGATGCCTGGAAGCGTCGGTTTCCGCCACGTCCCAATGCGTTCATCAGCACGCTGATGCCTTTTCCGACGTGCTTCTCGACAGTGTTCTCCGAAACGCCCATCCGCCGGGCGACCTCGCGCTGCGACAAGCCATGCACCTTGCGCAGGGTGAAGGCCTCGCGGCACTTGGCCGGCAGGCCGGCGATCAGGGCGGCGATGCGGCCCAGCTCCTGGCGGTCGGCGGCCACGGTCTCGGGCGAGGGCTCGGTGCTGGGCGGCTCCAGGCCCTCGGCCTCGGCCAGGGCCTCGAAGGCGACGATGCGGCTGCGGCGCAGATCGCGCAGCACCACCGACTTGGCGACCTCGAACATGTAGGTGCGCGGGGTCTGGATGTGGTCCACCCGCTCCAGGGCCGCCAGGATCGCGTAGGTCTCCTGGACGATGTCGTCGATCTCCAGCCCGGCCAGCGGCCGGCGGGAGAGCCACACGCGCAGGCCTGGCTCGTGCGGCAACGCATGGCGCGCCAGCCAGATCGCCCGCTCGTGGGTGGCCAAGGTCATGCGACCAGGGTGTTAGCGATGATTTGTGACAATCAAGGCCCAGCGCCCTGGTCCGGCGACATTTCGGCTCCAGCTACTGGTTTTTGAACTTGTTCCAGTGGTCGAAGTCGAAGGTGGGCTTCAAAGCGGCATGGCGGACTTCGAACACCAGGGTGTCGCGGGCCGGCTCGCCCTGGTCGCGGGCGACCGTGACGACGGCCGTATGCAGACCCTCGGGCAGACTGGCGGGCAGGTCGTAGCGCCAGATGTGCGGCGAATGGTCGGCGCGCGAGCCGCGCGGCTGTGGCGGCATCGGCGGCAGGCGCTTCTGGCGGCCCTGGACGTACCCCTGGGTTTCCGTATCGCCGGAACGGCTCTGGATCGCCGTGCGCGCCATGGTCAACTGACGCTGCAGGGTGAAGGGGTCGGAATAGGCGGATCCGCTCCGGACCCCTTCGCCGTGCATCTCCTGGGTGCGCGTCATGGGCGCCTGCGCCGCGCCGTCGATCGAGACCATGACCTTGGTCGTGCTGTCGCCCATCCAGACGTCGGCGGTGATCCAGCTCTGGCCGTCAAGGTCCGCCTGGTTCAGCATCTTCACGTCCGGCAGATCCTGGACGCTGAGCGGCGGCACCGGATCGCGGGTCTCCTCCGGCGCGTCGCGCCAAGCGAAGATCTTGTCGGCCCAGTCGCGGAAGCGCGGCGTGCTGACCGACAGCCACATGGCGCGCTCGGCAGGCAGTCCGCTGGCGCGGTAGTCCAGCGTGTAGTCGGCGCCGTTCACCGCGAAATCGACATAGCCGCGCGGCGAACCGTCGCCCTGCAGGCTCATGGGCGTGCCGTCGATGTCATAGTCGCCGCCCCACCAGTCGCCGGCCACCGCGCCGGCCACCAGATGGCGGAAGGGGATGGTCGAGACGCCGACCGTAGATTTCCAGCCCGCCATCGAGTCGCCCGCCGCCATGTTTTCAAGCGTGTGGCTGTGGCCCGTCAGCGACAGGGCCGGGCGACCTTTCACCAGGGCGTAGAGCTCGCCCAGATTGTCGGTTTGGTGCGGCTGGGACTCGCTGTTGTCGAAGCCCACGAACGGGATGTGGGCAGCGAACACCACCAGTTTGCTCGGATCGGTCGCCTTCAGCACGTTGGCGATGAAGGCCATCTGATCGGGCAGCAGGCGGCCGTTGTAGGTTTTCCAGTACTGCTTGCAGAATGGCCGCTCGCGCGCCTCGCGCGGATCCTCGCCGCAGGGGAACGAGACGTTGTCCAGGACGATGAACACCGCCTGGCCCATCTCGAAGGCGTAGTTGTTCGGGCCGTACAGGCGGCGCCAGGTGTCGGAGCTGTCGATGTCGTGATCGGCGTCGTGGTCATAGTCGTGATTGCCCTGCACCCACCATTGCGGAACGCCGACCGCGCCCATCACCTCGGCGGTGCGGGGGATCAGGTTCAGGTCGTCGCTGACGATGTCGCCCAACGCAAGCAGGCACGCGGGCTTGGTCTTGGCGTTCAGCAGCTCGCGGACCATGGAGTCGCGCACATAGCCGACCTCGATGTTGGAGGCCGGCTGGACGTCGCCCAGCACGGCGCACTCGAAGCGCGCGCTGGCGTCGCCGGGGATGATCGGGAAGTTGATCGCCGAGGGCAGGGGGCCGGTCGGCGGCAGGCCGCCGTAGCGCAGCGCCTTGGGCGAGCCCGCCGGCTTGTGCTGGTAGGCGAACTGCGGAATCCAGCGGCTGTCCGTGGGCACGCGCCAGCCGCTGGGCTGGATCACGAACACGGCCATGTCGCGGCGGACCGGCAGACGGTATCCGCCTTCGGGACCGGTCAGGACCACTTCGCGACCGTTCGAGACCTTGGCGCCCGGCACGCCCAGTTCACCCGCGTCCAATCGGCCATTGCGGTTGGCGTCGTCGAACACGGTCCCCGCGATCGTCTTGCCGTCGGATCGGGCGTCCCGACGCACGTCGACTTGCGCGAAATAGGGCGCGTTCGCGACGGTGGGCGCCGGCGCGGCCATGGCGACGCCGGCGCAGCCGCAGGTGATCGCCGCCCAGAGCATTGCGATCGGCAGAGAGGTCTTGGTCACGCGGGCGTTCCTTCTTGACGACGTTCGCAGGTCTGTCTGGCGGAAGTCCAAAACACCCTGATGAAACTCACGCGGAAGACGGTGCGCCCCACGCTGGTGAGCTTCTGTGTGGATTTCGCGGTGGTTTCGTCCAAAATCCCCACACAATGCAAACGAAGTTCTCGTGACAACCACGTAAAAACAACAAATGTCACGTAATATCCACATAACCGGCTTAAGGGAGTTGACGGCGAGGGGGCGGCCGCGATGGCGGCGCGCGGACGCTCGTTGGACACAATTTCTCTGGGAGAGTTCGGTGTGAGGCATCAAACAGCAGCCGGACGTCGCTGGCGCGGCGTTATGGCGCTACGCGCGCTGGCCTTGGTCAGCACAAGCATTCCGGCGGTCGCGCTGATGACGGCGCCGGCGGCGGCCGAGGACTATACCAATGTGCAGGCTTCGGGTCGCGTGCAGGCGGCCGACGGCAAGCCGATCGTCGGGGCGGTGGTTCGGATCACGTCGGAAACCCTGGGCGTGAAGCGCTCGGCCGTGACCAGCACCAGCGGCGCCTATGTGATCCCGCAACTGGCGCCAGGCGCCTATGCGGTGTCGGTGACGGCCGACGGCTTCGACGCCTATACTGAAAGCGGCGTGCTGATCAGCCGTTCGGGCGCGTCGAACCTGTTCACCCTCGCGCCGGTCGGCTCGGTCGAGGCCATCGAGGTCAAGGCCGGCCGCACCCGTACGCCGGACTTCGAGATCACCACCACGGGCGCGGCCATCGAGATCGGCGAACTGGCCGAACGCGTGCCGGTCGGTCGCTCATTGCGCGACATCGCCCTGATGTCGCCGGGCGTCGTCCAGGGCTCGTCGTCGGCCAACGGGTCCTTCGCCAACCAGATCTCAATCTCGGGCGCCAGCTTCATCGAGAACGCCTTTTTCGTGAACGGCCTGAATATCACCAACTTCCGGATGGGCCTGTTGCCCGTCGAGGTGCCGTTCGACTTCTACAAGTCGGTGGAGGTGAAGACCGGTGGTTATCCCGCCGAGTTCGGCCGCTCGACCGGCGGCTTCGTCAACGCCATCACCAAGTCGGGCAGCAACGAATTCCACGGCGGTGTGACCGCGACCTGGGAGCCGGGCGACCTGCGTGACAACGCGCCCAACACGTTCAAGAACAATTTCGAGGACTCCACATCCAGCCGCGAGGAATGGGTGGCCGAGTTGGGCGGACCGATCATCAAAGATCGCCTGTTCTTCTACGGCCTCTACAACCAGCGCAAGCTCAACAGCTTCACGCCCCAGGCCACCGGTTCCAACGCCACGCGCGTCAACGATGACGCGCCGTTCTGGGGCGGCAAGCTGGACGGCTGGCTGACCTCCAGGCAGCACCTGGAGTTCACCTATTTCGACAGCACCAAGGACGTGCGTAACCGCAGTCTGAACTATGACCGCGCGACCAAGACGGCCGGGGCGGAGACGGGCGGCACCAACCAGCGCTCGGGCGGCGAGAACTATATCGGCCGCTACACCGGCACCTTCACGCCCTGGTTCACCCTGTCGGCCGCCTACGGCGTCAACCGGTTCCGCGACGGCCAGTTGCCGTTGGACACCACTCACGAGCAGGTGGTCGACTATCGAACCGACACCGCGGGCGTCAATATCGGCCTGAACAAGGTCACCGACGCCCAGTCGTTCAACGACGACAAGCGGACGTTCTATCGCACCGACGCCGACTTCAATTTCGACCTGCTTGGCGCCCACCACCTGCGGGTCGGCTACGACCACGAGGAAAACACGGCCACCCAGTTCTTCGAGACGATCGGCCGGGGCGCCTTCAAGCTGTATCGTTCGACCGGTTCGGACCAGAGCAACCTGCCGGCCGGCGTCGAGTATGTGACGACCCGCGTCTATCGCAACAGCGGCAGCTTCAGCACCGTCAACCAGGCCTTCTATGCCCAGGACCAGTGGTCACTGTTCGGCGATCGCCTGCAGGTCGAGGCCGGCGTGCGCAACGACCGCTTCGACAACCGTAACGCCGACGGCTCGACCTTCTACGATCCGGGCGACCAGTGGGCGCCGCGCCTGTCGGTGTCCGGCGACCCCTTCGGCGACGGCAAGTCCAAGCTGTACGGCTTCTTCGGCCGCTACTACCTGCCGCTGCCCAGCGATCTGTCGCTGAAGTTCGCCGGTTCGCTGGTCACCTACACCCGCTACAATCGTCTGGACGGCGTCGGCGCCAATGGTGAACCGAGCATCGGCGCGGCGATCACCACGGCCAACGGCGTCACGGCTTGTCCGGACACCAGCGTGTCGAACTGCCTGGTCTCGGCTTCGGGCTTGGTGGCCGACACCGCCGAGTCGATCGCCCACAATCTCAAGCCCCAGTCGGCCGACGAATTCGTTGTGGGCTACGAGCGCCGCTTCGGCGACCTGATCAAAGTGGGCGCCTACTTCACGCACCGCGAGCTGAACAGCATCGTCGAGGACGTCGCCATCGACACCGGCGCGCGCGCCTACTGCGTGAAGGCCGGCTTTACGGCGGCCCAGTGCCAGTCCAGCTTCGGCGGCGGCCGCCAGTGGGTGATCGTCAACCCGGGTGAGGACGTCACGATCCGCCTCAACAGCCTGCCGGACGGGACAAAGCCCGTCGTGACGCTGTCGTCTGCGGACCTGACCTATCCCAAGCCCAAGCGCGACTACAACGCTCTGACCGCTACCTTCGACCGCGCCTTCGACGGCAAGTGGTCTGTGTCGGGCTCGTACACCTGGGCTAGCCTGAAAGGGAACTACGAGGGCGGCGTGCGCTCGGAGAACGGCCAGACGGCGATCAACACGACCGCCGACTTCGACTCGCCGGGCTTCCTGAACGGCGCCGACGGCTATCTGCCCAACCACCGCGCCCACACGTTCAAGGGCTACGGCAGCTACCAGGTCAACAAGTGGCTGACCCTCGGCGGCAACGGCTTGGTTCAGTCGCCGCGCAAGTACAGCTGCATGGGCATCGTACCCAAGGCGGTCGACGCCACCGCCTACGGCTACCAGGGGTACGGCTTCTACTGCCAGGGCAAGGTGGTGGAGCGCGGTTCGGCGTTCGAGGGTGATTGGCTGACCCAGTTCAACGCCAGCGCCGTGCTGAGCCTGCCGACTCCGGACGACCGTTTCGACGCCTCGCTGCGACTGGACGTCTTCAACCTGTTCAACTCGCACGCGGTGACGGCCTATCACGAGTTCGGCGACGTGGGCGGCAGCGGCGTCGCGGACGTCAACTTCCGCAAGCCGGTCGACTACCAGACCCCGCGTTACGCGCGGCTCCAGTTGCGCGTCGCCTTCTAGCGACGCGCGCGTGCCCCGGCCGCGGTCTTTCCCCTCGCGGCCGGGGGACGTCCTTCCTGAACCGGGACTCAGGTCATAATGTCCCGCGACCAGGGTCGGCGACTTGCAAGCCGTCTACCGACAACAACGGATCGATGATGCTGAAGCGGTACGATCGTCAGCGCGACATACTGAACCTGCTGCAACCCAACCAGACACGCGCCATCGCCGACATCGCCAAGGCGCTGTCGGTGTCGGAGGAGACGATCCGCCGCGAACTGCGCGTGATGGAGGAGTCCGGCGCGATCATACGACTGCACGGCGCCGTCCGCCTGCCGCCTCAGGAGATCGAAGGCCCTTTCGATCTGCGCATGCAGACCAACATCGCCGCCAAAACCCGCATCGCAGAGGCCGTGACCCGGTTCGTCTCGGACGGCGACACCTTGTTCCTCGACAGCGGCTCGACCTCCTGCTTCGTGGCCAAGGCGCTGGGCGAGCATCGCCAGCTGAAGATCATCACCAATTCTCTGGCGGTGGCCCATGCGATCCGCAAGGACCGGGGTCATACGCTGTTCCTGGCCGGCGGCGAGATGAACACCGCCTACCAGTCGTTCTCGGACAGACATGCCCAGGACTTCGTCAGCGGCTTCCGGCCCAGCCTGTCGATCCTGACCGTGGGCGCCGTGCATGCAGAGCACGGCCTGATGGATCACTCTCCCAGCGAGGCGATCATGAGCCGCATCGCGTACGCCACGGCCAGCCGCGTCCTGCTAGCCGTCGACCAGGGAAAGTTCGGGCGGATCGGCCTGGTGCACACCGCGTCGATCAAGGACGTGGACATCTTGATCACTGACGCGCCGCTGGCCCCGGCGTTCCAAGAGGCCTTCTCCCATGCCGAGGTGGTGGTCGTTTGAGTTGAGGGGCGCCCAAAAGAGGCGTCTCGTTCGGGAGGGCCATTGAACGTCCGCTTTCTGGCGATGGCTCAATGTCCGCTGCTGGCGCTGCTGGCGCTGCTGGTTCTAACAGCGGGTGTCTGGGCCGGGGCGGCGGCCAACGCGCGCCGCAGGAGAGGGTGAGATGAAGAACCCTTTTGCCGCGGACGCGCCGTGGCGATCCGCGATCGTCTGATCGATGAGGCGGAGCGCATCAGTTCCGTGATCCAAATGCATCACTCGTTCGATCTTCGCGCCGCGCCAACAATCTCGCTTGGCTAATGTTATGCTATAACATACTGGGCTGTGGTTCGCTTTTTTTGGGAGAAGCCACATGCGGCTGCGTTCGATGTTGTTGACGGCGTCCAGCGCCGGGGTCGTGCTGGCGTGGGGCGTAAGCGCCCAGGCCCAGGACCTGGGCCATTCGGTGTCGGAGGTGGTCATTACCGCCTCGCCGCTCAGCGGTGATCCGGACCGTTTCGCCACGATCGTCGAGCAGGTCAATCGCGATCAGGTGCTCGCCAATGGCGGCGCCAGCCTGGCCGACGCCCTGCGCAACGTCCCCGGCGTGGCTGGCACGGGCTTCGCGGCCGGCGCTAGTCGCCCAGTGATCCGCGGCATGGACGCCCAGCGCGTCAAGCTGGCTGAGAACGGCCTGTCCAGCTCGGACGTCTCGGACGTCGGCCCCGACCATGGCGTGCCGATCGACCCGCTGGCGGCCCAGGATATCGAAGTGGTGCGTGGCGCGGCCACCCTGCGCTATGGCAGCCAGGCGATCGGCGGCGTCGTCAACGTCATCAACAACCGCATCCCGATGAAGCCTATCGACGGGATCGGCGGCGAAGCCACGGCCGCCTACGGTTCCAGCGCCAAGACCGGCGAGGGCACGCTCAGCGTCGATGCGGGGCAGGGTCCGTTCGCCGTGCACTTCGACGGCTTCGGTCGCCGTTCCAGCGACTACGACACCCCCGAGGGCGAGCAGTCCAACTCGTGGTTCCACGGCAACGGCTATTCGGGCGGCGCGTCCTATTTCTTCGGCGACGACAGCCGCGTCGGCGCCAGCGGCACGCACTACAAGGCCCGCTACGGCATCCCCGCCGAAGACACCTTCATCAACATGAAGCAGGACAAGGGCGCGTTCGGCGGCTCGTTCAAGTTCGGCGACGGGGTGCTGCAGCGCCTCAACGTCGACGCCGGCTATGCCGACTACACCCACAGCGAGATCGATCCGGCCACGGGCGAGGCGCTGTCGACCTTCAACAACAAGGAGTGGGATGGCCGCGCCGAGGCGCTGTTTGGTCAGACCGGCTTCCTGTCGGCATCGGCCTTGGGCGTGCAGTTCCAGGATCGCAAGTTCAGCGCCCTGGGCGAAGGCGCCGACTATCTGCTGCCGACCCATACCGTCAGCACCGCCGGCTTCGCCTTCGTCGAGGCGCCGATCGGTCCCCTTCAATTCCAGGGCGCGGCGCGCGTGGAGCATGTCCAGATCGACGGCACGCCGGCCTCCGGCGTCGAGACCCGTAAGAAATACACGCCGCTCAGCGTCTCGGCCGGCTTCACCTATCAGGCGTCCGACGCCCTGCGGCTTGGTCTGACCGCCGCCTCGGCCGCGCGCGCGCCGGCCCAGACCGAGCTCTTCGCCATCGGCCCGCATGATGGTCCGCTGACGTTCGAGACCGGCGATCCGAACCTGAAGATCGAGCGCGCCAATTCGCTGGAGGCGACGGCGCGCTACAAGATCGGCAACGAGGGCCGGATCGAGGCCTCGGTTTGGGGCGCACGGTTCGACAATTACATCTTTGGCGGCCTGACCGGTCGGATGTGCGACGAGGACGGCGTTTGCGAAGTCGACGGCGCTGGCGAGCTGAAGGAGCTCAACTACGGCCAGCAGGACGCCAAGTTCTGGGGCGTTGAGGCCAAGGCCTTCTTCCCTCTGGCGTCGATGGGCGGCGGCAAGCTGTCGGGCCAGGTCCTGGGCGACTATGTTCGGGCCGAGTTCAGCGGCGGCGCCGGTAACGTGCCCCGCATCCAGCCTGGCCGCTTCGGCGGTGGTCTGGAGTGGGACAACGGCACGGTCGACGCCTCCTTCCTGATCTTGGCGGTCTCCGAGCAGGATCATGTTGGCGTCGCCGATCTGGCGACCGACGGCTACACCTCGGTGGACGCCCAGGTGCGCTGGAAGCCCTTCAAGGCCAAGCCGGGGATCGCCCTGATGCTGGTCGGCCATAACCTCGCCGACGAGACGATCCGCAACGCCACGGCGCTCAACAAGGACGAAGTCGTGATGCCTGGTCGCGACATTCGTCTGGTGCTCAGCGCCAAGTTCTGACGAGACAGGCGTCACGGGTTCGCCAACCGGCCGGCTCGTGACGCCGCCTTCGCCTTTCGAGCTGGAAGATCCGCGTGCGTCGATCGCTCGGCGTGACCGGCCCTGGCGGCCGGGCGAGACCCAACCCTGCAAGGTCACGCTTGCCGGCCGCCGCCGAACACGAGCAACAGACGATGATCGATGCGGGGGAGGGCGCCGAGACGCCGCGCGGCGGGACCTGGCGGGTTAAGCAGGTGTGTTATATTATAACAATAACTCTTGCTGAGAGCGGCGGCGCCGAGTATAAATGTTATAATATAACATTTTAGGTGTCCCGATGATCGAGGTTCCAACCGCGCCGCGTCCCGAACGGATCGATAGGCGCCTGCCGGTCACCGTGCTGTCGGGGTTCCTGGGTGCGGGCAAGACCACCTTGCTGAACCACGTGCTGGGCAACCGCGACGGCAAGAAGGTCGCGGTGATCGTCAACGACATGAGCGAGGTCAACATCGACGCCACGCTCATCGCCGAAGGACGGGCCGACCTGTCGCGCACGGATGAGACGCTGGTGGAGATGTCCAACGGCTGCATCTGCTGCACTCTGCGCGAGGACCTTCTGGCCGAGGTTCGCCGCCTGGCCGCCGAGCGGCGCTTCGACTACCTGCTGATCGAGTCCACGGGTGTCTCCGAGCCGATGCCGGTGGCGGCGACCTTCGACTTTCGCGACGAGGCCGACCAGAGCCTATCGGACGTAGCGCGGCTGGACACCATGGTCACGGTCGTCGACGCCTTCAACTTTCTGCGCGACTACGCCTCGCGCGACCGACTGGCCGATCGCGGCGAGACGGCGGGGCAGGGCGATGATCGCGCGGTCGTGGACCTGCTGGTCGAACAGGTCGAGTTCGCCGACGTCATCGTGCTGAACAAGACGGACCTGGTCTCGACTGAGGACCTTGGCCGGTTGCGCGGGATCATCGCCACGTTCAATCCGGAGGCGCGGATCATAGACGCCGAGCAGGGCGCGGTGGCGCTGGACGCCGTCCTCGACACCGGCCTGTTCAGCTATGAGCGCGCCCAGGGCGCGGCAGGCTGGCAAAAGGCCCTGATGGGCGAGGTCCTGCCCGAGACCGAGGAATACGGCATAGGTCACTTCGTCTACCGCGCGGCCAAGCCGTTCCATCCGGAGAAGCTCAAGGCGTGGATGGACAGGGAATGGCCCGGGGTGATCCGCTCCAAGGGCTTTTTCTGGCTGGCCACGCGATACGATCGGGTCGGCGGCTGGAGCCAGGCCGGCTTGGTCACCCAGTGCGGGCCCCACGGTCGCTGGTGGGCCACCGCGCCGCGCGAGCAATGGCCCGACGACCCGGCGTGGCGGGGTGCGATCGAGAAGGTCTGGAAGCCCAAGCACGGCGATCGGCGCCAGGAGATCGTCCTGATCGGTCAGGACATGGACCACGAGGCGCTGACGCGCGGTTTCGACGATTGCCTGCTGTCGGACCTGCAGTTCGGCTTCGGACCCAAGGCCTGGAGCAAGCTCCCGGACCCTTTCCCGTCATGGGACTAGCCGCCAGCGCTGGCGTCCTGCCCGATGACGGGGAGCCGAGCCCGGCCTGGGTGGCGTCGGTCATGGGGCTCAGCCTAGAGGACGCCGAATGGCTGCTGGTCCTCTACCGGTTCGCCCCGCCGCAAGCCTTTGGAGAGGGCGAGCCGGGCGAGGGACCCCGGTGGGTTTATTTTTTTTGCGAGCCGCTGTGACCCTGCCGGACGCCTTCGAGACGAGCAGCCTGTTCGACTGAAGCCCTGAAACCCGATGAGGCCGCCTATTGGATCGTTCGCCGGGCTTCGCGAGGTCCAGGGCGACGGCCGATGTCTTCAACTGGAAGGAAGGCCTGCGATGAAAATGACCCTGGCGCGCGCCATGGACGCCTCGGCGATCGGCCTGTCGGCCCTGTGCCTGGTCCATTGCCTGGCCCTGCCGGTTCTGGCCCTGGTCCTGCCGTTCCTGGGCGTGTGGGCCCATGCCGAATGGGTGCATGTGGTGTTCATTTGCGCTGCGGCGCCGATCGCGTTGATGGCGCTCATGGACTGGCGAACGCTTCGGCCGCACGCCTGGGCGCTCGTCGGCCTGGCGGCCCTGGGCCTTGGCTTGATGCTGGCCGGCGCCCTTGAAGTTCCGTCGGCCGGGTGGGAGCGTCCGCTGACGGTGATCGGCGGGGTCATCCTGGCCACGGCCCACATCCTCAATTGGCGCCGCCGCCATGGCGATCACCATGCGTGTCCATAACCTGGCGCCCACAGCATGTGACTTTTGAGTTCCGCAGGCGGGCGACGGCTTCGACCTTGGCCCTTGGCTGCCTCATCCGTTGTCGCGACGGCGCTGATCGACGGGCGGCCGCGATTGGCCCACGGCCTCCGACTGGACAGGAACCTTGGTTGGGCGTAGGCGAGCGCCCATGGGACTGGGGTGGTCACGATTGACTCGGATGCAGGCGCGCCTTGGCGCGCTGCTGACGGTCTGCGCGATCGCCGTGCGGGTCCTGATCCCGGCGGGCTACATGGTCGCGCCGGCCCACGGGCAGGGCGGTCTGCCCGCCATCGTCATCTGTACGGCCCAAGGCGCCAAGACCTTGGCGGTCGACGCCAGCGGCGCTGTCCAGAACGATCAAGGCGCGCCCAAGCCGGCTGACGGCAAGGCCAATCGCGATCATGGCTGCGTCTTCGCCGGCGCCGTCACGCCATTGCCGGTTCCCAGCCTGACCCTGGCTCGCGCTGAAGCCTTCACCACCCTCTGGCAGATCGACCTTCTGGTCGCCCATCAGCGGCCCGGCTTGGGCCTGGCCGCTCCGCCGCCTTTCAAGACTGGCCCTCCCTCCATCGTCTGACGCCCATCGCCGCCGGCCGCTTCGCGCGCCGGCCCCTTGACGTTCGACGATTGGAATTTTCATGTCCTCCATGCTTTGCCGCGCCGCTTCGGCG
>NZ_JBAPVS010000064.1:0-3477 GCF_049283275.1 Caulobacter sp.
CGCCCGAGCCCAGCAGCAGCACCGGCTTGGCGGCGGCCTTCAAGGCCTTGGCGACGCCGGCGACGGTCGCCGGGTCGGGCGCACGGAAACCTGGCCGCTGGATCACGGGGCCGGCGGTGTTGGTCTCGTTCCAGGCGCTGTCGGCGGGCAGGATCAGGCAGGCGTTGCCGCCCGGCGCGCCGAAGCTGGCGGCCACGGCCTCGGCGGCCAAGGGGCCGACCGCGTCGGCGGTCTCGGCCGACTTGACCCACAGGGAATTGGGCGCGGCCAGGGCGGCGATGTCGGAATTGAGCGGGGCGTCGTATTTCCGGTGATCGGTGGCGTGGTCGCCGATGATGTTGACGATCGGGGTGAAGGCGCGGCGGGCGTTGTGCAGATTGGCCGCGCCGTTGGCGTAGCCGGGACCCAGGTGCAGCAAGGTGCAGGCCGGTGTTTCCGCCATCCGCCCGTAGCCGTCGGCGGCCCCTGTCGCCACACCCTCGAACAGGCACAGCACGCTGCGCATGCGCGGCTCGCGGTCCAGGGCCGCGACGAACTGCATCTCGCTGGTGCCGGGATTGGCGAAGCAGGCGGTGACGCCGTTGTCGGCCAGGGTGGTGATCAGGGCGTCCGCGCCGTTCATGGTCTTCTCCGTACCGTTCGGGCCAGCTTCCGACATTTTGCGGGGCGCGCCAACGGCGGTTGCGCAAGGCCGGGCGGTTGACGCAGTCTGGTCGCTCCGAAGCGCCGCCAAAGAGCGGACTGGCCAGGGGGAAACCAATGTCTCAATCAAGCAGTCGTCTGGCGAAGGCCGTGCTGATCGCCTCGATCCTGGCCGGGGTCAGCTATGTGGCGGCCTGGGACCGGGGCCTGCCGCAGGCCGCCGAGTTGACCTGGAAGGGCCTGGGCGTCGGCCTGCTGGCGATCTACGCGGCGCTGAACGCGCGCACGCTGGATGGCTGGCTGCTAGTGGCGGTGATGGCGTTTGGCGCCCTGGGCGACGTGCTGCTGGGCGCGGCCGGACTGACGGTCGGCGCGCTGGCCTTTCTGGCCGGTCATCTGGTCGCCATCGGCCTCTATCTGCGCAACCGACGGCCGAGGCCCGCCCGCAGCCAGGTCGCCCTAGCCGTCGTGCTGGTCCCAGCGGTCGTGGTCATCGCCTTCCTGCTGCCCGCCGACCGAGCCGGCGCGCCGGGCGTGGCGCTCTACAGCCTGGGCCTGGCGACGATGGCGGCAACGGCTTGGCTCAGCCGCTTTCCGCGCTACCGGGTCGGCATCGGGGCGCTGATGTTCGTGGTCTCCGACCTGCTGATCTTCGGCCGGGGCGGACCGTTGCCGGACAGCTTCGCGGTCGGGCTGGCGGTGTGGGGGCTGTATTATTTCGGGCAGATGCTGATCTGCGTGGGGGTCGTCTCATCCGTCCGCCACGGCGCGCGTATGGGGACACACACTCACGGCTAGGCCTCGACAATCTGGGCGCGGATCGTGGGATGAGTGTGTGTGTCCCCAGCAAACCCGCGGCGCTAGGTGAACACCATCACCCCATCATCCGGCTCCTCGGCGAACAGCCGCTCCAGTTCTCCCGGCCGACGCTCCCGCGCCATGGCCTGGTTGATGTAGCCCTTGTCGGTCAGCTCGCCCGAAGCCGCATCGGGCGCCCCGTCCAGGATCAAGGCCCGGGTCACCTTGCCGCCGCCCTTGGCCAGGCTGTTCAGCCGTTCCAGACCGTTGCGGATCGCCGCCCGCACCGCCTCGGGGTCGCCGAGCCGCAAGGCCGCCTTGGGGTCGAGGAACAGCATCAGCCCCACGCCCGACTGACCTTCGCCGCAGACCACCGCGTCCGAGACCGCCCCGGCGATCGCCGAGACCGCCGCCACCCGCAGGGCTCCAGCCACCACGAACGTGCCGTTGGCCAGCTTGAAGTTCTCGACCAACCGCCCGTCGAACACCAGGCCGGCCGCGGGATTGAGTCGGTCGGCCAGCTTGGCCGCGTCGCCCAGCCGGTAGAAGCCGTCCTCGTCGAACGCCGCCGCCGAGGCCTCGGGCATGTCGAGATAGCCCGGCGAGACCTGCGGGCCCTTCACGCGGATCTCGAACTTGTCGGGCGGGCCGTCGGCGACCGGGACCAGTTTCACCGCCGTGCCCGGCGTGGGCAGGCCGACCATGCCCGAGCGGGCGTTCAGCCAGTGGATGTTGCAGGCGGTCGGGCCGGTCTCGGTCGCCCCGTAACCGGCCGCGAAGGTGATCCGGCAGCCGACCGTGCGCACGGCCACGGCCTGGACCCGGTCGAGGATCGACTGGGCCATCGACGCCCCGCCGTATTGCAGCACCCGGACCTTCTCGAAGAACCGGGCGGCCAGGGCATGGTCGCGCTCGAGCTCGCCGACCAGCAGACCCCAGCCGGCCGGCACCATGTTGTGATAGCTCGGCGACACCTCGCGAAGGTTGCGGATCGTCTCGTCGAAGCGGCCGGTCACCGGCTGGCCGGCGTCGATGTACAGCGTCCCGCCCCGGTGCAGCACCATGTGCAGTATGGCGTTGGCGCCCAGGCTGTGGCTCCAGGGCGCGGAATTGACCAGCACCGGCGGATCGGGATCCTCGTAGCAGGCGGCGATCTGGGCGGCGTTCAGCGCGACATTGGCGTGGGTGCAGATCACCGCCTTGGGCAGGCCGGTCGAGCCCGAGGTCAGCAACAGCTTGGCGGCGTCGTCGGGTCGGCAGACGGGCGAGACGGGGTCGCTGGCCAGCAGGACCTCGAAACGCTCGTCACCCTCTCGGGCATTTTGGCCGGCCACCACCGGCAGTCCGGCCAGGAAGGGCGCGGCCAGGGCGTCGGCGAAGGCCTCGGCGTCATCGACATAGACGGCCGCTGGCTTCAGCCGTTCAACCGCGAAGGCCAGGCGCGCCAGGTCCGCGCCCTTCAGGCCGTACTGCGGCGAGACCGGGGCGATCGGCGCGCCCAGGCTCATGGCCGCGTAGCCGATCAGGGCGTGGTCGATGCCGTTGCGGGCCAGGATCAGCAAGGGCTTGCCGCGCGACAGGCCCAACCCAGAGAGCCCCCCGGCCAGGCGGGCGACCTGGTTGGCCGCTTCGCCATAGGTCACGGTCCGCCAGCCCTCGGCGCCGGCCGACGGACGCTCGGCCAGCCACACGCGGTGCGGGGCCTGCGAGGCCCACCGGGTCAGCGGCGCGGTGACGGTCTGGATGGTGCTGGAATAGGGGGTGGGGTTGCGCAGGATCAACACGTCGCCGCCTCGGCGTTCGACATCCAGCGCCCGGGGCGCGTAGCGGGCGTCGCGGAACGGCGCTTGGGTCTCGGACGTCCCATCCATGAGTCGAAGTGTTAACCAGGCCGTGGCGGGTGGCAATCCACCACCTCTCTGCCGTTCATCCCGTTTCTTTTCCCTTCATCCCGCCGCCTGGCCTCGCCGCCGCTCCAGCCACAGGCGCTCGGCGGGCGCGGGGTCCAAGGCCAGGGCGCGATCGTAGGCCCCCGAC
>NZ_JBAPVS010000065.1:0-2749 GCF_049283275.1 Caulobacter sp.
GGCCAGTTCCTGGACCAGGCCACATGACCGGCCCCATCCGCTCCGCCGGGCCGCGCATCGCCGTCGCCCTGCGATACGACGAGCCCAACGCCCCGCGCGTGGTCGCCTCCGGTCGCGGCTGGGTCGGCGACAAGATCATCGAGACGGCCCGCGAGCACGGCGTGCCGATCGAGGAGAACCCGGCCCTGGCCCAGGCCCTGTCGACCATCGAGCTCGACGAGGAGATCCCCGAGGCGCTCTACGTCGCCATCGCCGAGATCCTGGGCTTCATCCTGCGCAGCGCCGAGGGGCGCTAAAGAAAAAGGCCCCGCTTTCGCGAGGCCTTTTCCAATTCAGCGATGCCGAAGCGCTTAGCCGCGCTTGTCGACCGGCGTGTAGTCGCGTTGCGTGGCGCCCGTATAGAGCTGGCGCGGGCGGCCGATCTTGCGCGTGGGGTCCTCGAACATTTCCTTCCACTGGCTGATCCAGCCGACGGTGCGGGCCAGGGCGAACAGCACGGTGAACATGTTGGTCGGGAAGCCCATGGCCCGCAGGGTGATGCCCGAATAGAAGTCGATGTTCGGGTACAGCTTGCGTTCGATGAAATAGGGATCGCTGAGGGCGACCTTTTCCAGTTCCATGGCCACGTGCAGCAGCGGATCGTTGATGCCGAGCTGCTCGAGCACCTCGTAGCAGGTCTTCTGCATCACCTTGGCGCGCGGATCGAAGTTCTTGTACACGCGGTGGCCGAAGCCCATCAGCTTGTACTTCTTGTCCTTCACGCCCTGCACATAGGCGGGGATGTTCTCGACCGTGCCGATCTCTTCCAGCATCTCCAGGGCTTCCTGGTTGGCGCCGCCATGCGACGGGCCCCAGAGGCAGGCGATGCCGGCGGCGATGCAGGCGAACGGGTGGGCGCCCGACGAACCGGCCAGGCGGACGGTCGAGGTCGAGGCGTTCTGCTCGTGGTCGGCGTGCAGGATGAAGATGCGGTCCATGGCCCGGGTCAGCACCGGGTTGGGCGTCCAGTCCTCGGCCGGGACCGAGAAGCACATGCGCAGGAAGTTTTCCGAATAGGACAGCTCGTTGCGCGGGGTCACGAACGGGCGGCCGACGCTGTACTGGAAGGCGCGGGCGGCGATGGTCGGCATCTTGGCGATCAGGCGGTGGGCGCTGATCTCGCGTTGCTTGGGATCATCGACATTGAGGCTGTCGGCGTAGAAGGCCGACAGGGCGCCGACGGCGCCGGTCATGATCGCCATCGGGTGGGCGTCGCGGCGGAAGCCCTGGAAGAAGCTGTCGAACTGGGCGTGCAACATCGTGTGGTAGGTGATGTTGTGCTCGAACTGGGTGAATTCCTCGGCCGTCGGCAGTTCGCCGTTCAGCAGCAGGTGGCAGACTTCCAGGAACGAGGACTTCTCGGCCAGCTGGTCGATCGGATAGCCGCGGTGCAGCAAAATGCCGGCGTCGCCGTCGATATAGGTGATCTTGCTTTCGCACGACGCCGTCGAGGTGAAGCCCGGATCGAAGGTGAAGTGGTCGCTGTCGCCGTAGAACTTTCGCACGTCGACCACGTCGGGGCCCGTGCTGCCCTTGAGGATCGGCAGGTCGTAGGTTTTGTCGCCGATCGTCAGCGTGGCTTTATCGGTCATGCGAGAGACCCCTTCGATAATGGAACGGTCAGTCCGTTTTTCGATTTCGCGGTTGCGTTATAGCGCCTCATGCGCGGACGCCAGAGCGTCGTCAAGTCGCCCCAGAGACTCCTCGCGTCCCAGCGCGGCCATGATCTTATTCAGGTCCGGGGCCTGGGAGCCGCCCGTCAGGATTCCGCGTAACGACGGTCCGAACTTGCCAAAGCCCACGCCTTCGGATTCCGCGAAGGATTTCAACAGGTTTCCAAGATCCTCCACGTCCCAGACCGGCGCCGCGGCCAGTTGAGCGCGCAGGCGGGCCAGCCGTTCCACGGTCTCGTCGTTCAGCTGCTTAAGGGTCTTTTCCTCAAGCGCCAGCGGACGCACCTTCAACGCGAACGCGCAGTGCTCGGCCAACTCCAGGATGGTTTTGGCGCCTTCCTTGACCTGCGGCACCACGGCCAGGAGGCGCGCGGCGGCGTCGGTCGGCAGCTCCGCCTTCTGGGCCTGCAGGGCCTTCAGGGTCAGGTTCGCCAGGCGGTCGTCCTGCGCCACGCGCAGATGCTGGCCGTTGATGAAGTTCAGCTTGGCCCAGTCCAGGCGGGCCGGGGCCTTGACCACGTCCTTGATGTCGAACCAGCTGATCGCCTGCTCGTCGCTGAACACCTCGTCGTCGCCATGGCCCCAGCCCAGGCGCGCCAGATAGTTGCGCATGCCCTCGGGGATGTAGCCCATGTCGGCGAACTCGCCGACCGCCTGGGCGCCGTGGCGTTTGCTGAGCTTGGCGCCGTCCGGGCCGTGGATCAGCGGGATGTGGCCGAAGGCCGGCAGGGTCCAGCCGTTGGCCTGGTAGATCAGGGTCTGGCGGGCGGCGTTGTTCAGGTGGTCGTCGCCGCGGATCACGTGGGTGACGCCCATGTCGTGGTCGTCGACCACCACGGCCAGGTTGTAGGTCGGGGCGCCGTCGGCGCGCAGCAGCACCAGGTCGTCCAGATCGGCGTTGTTGAAGGTCACCGGGCCCTTGACCAGGTCGTCGACCAGGGTCGTTCCCTCGGTCGGACCCTTGAAGCGGATGACGTGCGGCAGGCTGGGATCGTTCGGCGGCGGCGCGTCGCGCCAGGGCGAGCGCAGGGCGGGGC
>NZ_JBAPVS010000066.1:0-1959 GCF_049283275.1 Caulobacter sp.
CTTCGCGACAGCTCCCCCAAAGGGGGAGCATCTGGGCGCCAAGATCCTCCCCCTTTGGGGGAGGTGGCGGCGAAGCCGACGGAGGGGGTCGTCGCCGCGTCCTACGACACCGCGAACTTCAGCAGCTTGATCGCGTCGAAGTTCTGCACCCCGCCGCCGACCCGCTTGGTGGTGTAGAACAGCACGTGCGGCTTGGCCGAATAGGGGTCGCGCAGGACCCGCACCCCGGCGCGATCGACGATCAGATAGCCTTTCTCGAAATCGCCGAACGCGATGCCCATGGCGTTGGCCGCCACGTCGGGCATGGCCTCGATCTCGGTCACCGGATAGCCCAGCAGAGACGCCGACTGGCCCGGCTGCAGGGCCGCGTTCCAGATGTAGTTGCCCTGGGCGTCCTTGAACTTGCGCACGGCGCTGACCGTGCGGCGGTTCATCACGAAGCGGCCGTTCTGGCGGTACTGGGTCTTGGCCGCGTAGACCAGGTCGATCAGCTTGTCGGTCGGGTTCGTCGCCGGCCAGGCGCCGGCGACGCCGGTGGCCAGATAGCCGACCTGACCCCAGGTGGCCGAGGCGTCGGCGGCGGCGGTGTAGGCCAGCAGGCCCTTGGGCTTGTTGACCCCGTCGCCGGCGACGAAGGCCGCCGTCTCCTGAGCGGCGAAGGCGTCCTGCACCTCCTCGGCCAGCCACTCGTCGATATTGACATAGGCGTCGTCGAGCAGGGCCTGGGTGGCGGCCGGACTGGCGTAGAGCTCGCCGGCCGGGAAGTCGATCACGTCCAGGGTGGGGGCGGTCGTCTCGGGCCGGACGGCCGTCTCGGCCACCCAACTGGCGGCCAGGCCGGCGGTGGAGACCGGCTTGCGGAACGTGCCGGCGCCGATGGTGCGCACCTGGCAGATGTCGCGCATGGGGCTGGACGCCTGCAGGCGGCGCAGGATCTGCCGCTCCAGCTCGGCCGGGGCGACATAGCCGCCGGCCGTGGCCACGCCTTCCGACAGGCCCTTGGCTTCGAGCAGCAGGGCCGGGGTCTCGCCAGTCTTGATGTAGCGGTCGAAGGCGGCCTTGCGCTCGTCGACCCGCGCCAGCGGCGCGTCACCGCCAATCGAGGGCCGGCGAGCGTCGGCCAGCACGCGATCCAGCCGCGCCTGGGCGTTGGAGACGGCGTCGTCGATGCGGGCGACCTTCTCCTCCAGCAGCACGTCGGCGCGCTTGGTCTCGAGCGCCTGGAGCCGCTGGTCGTTGGCGGCCTTGAAGCCCTCGAACGCCGCCAGCACTTCGTGCAAGGCGGCGCGGGCCTCGGGCGAGGCCGCGGCCTGTTTGGTTTCCTTCATGGGGATCTCCGAAAAAGCCCCTCCCCCTCGATGGGGGAGGGGTAGGGGTGGGGGTGAACGCGGCGCGTCCGACCCAGTGGCGGGCGGGGGTTGGCGAGGAGCCGCCGTAGTCACCCCCATCCCCGGCCCTTCCCCCATCAAGGGGGAAGGGAGATTCAGACGCGCTTGAGCCGCGCGCCCGGCAGCATCGGGAAGGTGACGATCGACACCTCCCACAGCTCGATCGCCGTCAGCACGCGCAGGCGGCCGGTTTCGTCGGGGCGGGCCTTGACGGCGCGGAAGCCGATGGAGAGGCCGTCCAGGGCGCCGGCCTCGACGAGCGCCGCGACGAGGCGGCCGCGCGGCGTGGTGCGCAGGATGCGGCCGCGCACGTAGAGGCCCGAGGCGTCCTCGGCGATCTCGTCCCAGACGCCGACGGGCTCGGCGTCGTCGTGCTGGTGCAGCATCTTGACGCCGGCCGGGCCGGTGCGGGCCAGGCTGGCGGCGAAGGCCCCGGCGGCGGCGACGTCGTCGTTGAGGTCGCGGGTCCAGAAGAGGCTGGCGTGGCCTTGGATCGTGAGGTCGTCGGTCATGGGAACTCCGGATGGGAGGCGGTGGAGGACCCCCTCAGTCGCTCCGCGACAGCTCCCCC
>NZ_JBAPVS010000067.1:0-2046 GCF_049283275.1 Caulobacter sp.
GCCATCGGCCGCTTGTCGGTAGGCCGAGCTCGGATCCGCCGGCTGGAGATCGACGAACTGATCGTCCATCGCGTGTCCGAGGCCAAACGGCGGGGCTAGTGGGAAGCGAATAACCTCGTCCTTCGACAGGCTCAGGATGTGGTTATTCTACTGCCGAGCCTGCAAAGGGTCCTCATCCTGAGCCTGTCGAAGGACGAGGACCAAGCACGGTGTTGGCCGTGATCGGCCTTAAGCCACCTTCAGCTCGACCTCGATATTGCCGCGCGTGGCCTTCGAATACGGGCAGACCTGGTGGGCGGCGTGCAGCAGCTTTTCAGCGGTCGTGGCGTCCAGGTCCGGCGCGTTTAGCGTCAGGCGGGCGCCGATGTGGAAGCCGGTGGCCTCCTCCTTGAACAGGTCGACCTCGACGTCGAGGCTGTGCTCGCCCAGCTTGACGCCTTCGCTCCGGGCGACCACGCCCAGGGCGCCCAGGAAACAGGCCCCATAGCCGGCCGCGAACAGCTGCTCGGGATTGGTGCCCTCGCCGTTGCCGCCCATCGATTTGGGATAGCCCAGCTTGACGTCCAGGTGGCCGTCGTCGGTCTTGGCGGTTCCTTCGCGGCCGCCGACAGCGTGCGAGCGGGCGGTGTAGAGGGCGGGCATGGGAGTGCTCCTTCAGGGGTGAGATCGCGAGGCGACCTTGCGACCGGCGCATGACAGGCGCAAGCGCGGCGCGCCTGAAGAAACCCCCTCCCCTCCGGGAGAGGTTTTCTTCAGGGCAAGGCCACCTTGGGCAGGGTGTCCTTGGTCTCGCAGGCCACGCGGCCCGCGCCGCCGACGGCGCCCTTGATGTCCTCGATCTTCTCGCCCTTGCGCCAGCCCTTGGGCGGGCCCTGGTCGCCGGAGAAGTCCATGCCCAGGTCGATCCACTTGTCGGCCGCGCAGTCCAGGGCGTACAGGATGATCGGGCCCTTGCCGGCCGGCCAGGCCTTGTAGGGTCCGTTGGGCCTTCCTTCGGCGATGCGCACGACCACCAGGCCGGACGCTTCGTCCACCCGCATGAAGTCCGCGTCGTAGAAGGTTTTCGCCTCGCCGGGCGAGGGCTTCCAGTTTTCCGCCAGGGTCGGGGTGGCCGTGGCCGTGGCCGCCAGGCCCAGCACGGTTACGCCAAGCAAACACAGTCCGAGCCGCCGCATGGGCGTCCTCCCCGTATTTCGTCATTGGGAGGAGGCTACGCCCGCCAAGCTTGAGCGGCAAGCTCCGCGAACGGCGTTATGCGCCCCGCGCGGCCAGGCGCGCCTCAAGGCCTTCGGCGATGGCGGCGTTGATCGCCGCGACCCCGGCGGCGGGGCCGCCCGGATGCTTCCAGACCCCGGCAGAGACGGCCAGGAAGTCGGCCCCAGCCGCGGCCAGGCCGGCGGCGTTGTCGGCGGTGATGCCGCCGATCGCCACCGAGGGGACTTCCATCGTCTCCTGCCAGATCGACAGAAGCTCGGGATCGGCGGTGGTCGGCGCGTCCTTGGTGGTGGTCGGGAAGAAGGCCCCGAAGGCCACGTAGTCGGCCCCGGCCTCGGCGGCCTCCATGGCCAGGTGGCGGCTGTCGTGGCAGGTGACGCCGATCATGGCCTTCGGGCCCATGATCTTGCGGGCCTCGCTGTAGGGCGTGTCGCTCTGACCGACATGGACTCCGTCGCAGCCGAGGCGCGCGGCGAGGTCAGGACGGTCGTTGAGGATCACCGCCACGTCGCGCGACCGGGCGATGGGGCTCAGCGCCTGGACAGCGGCGGTGATGATGTCGTCCGGGGCGTCCTTGAGCCGGATCTGCAGCGCGGCCACGTCGCCGGCGTCCAGGGCGGCGGCCAGGTCATGGCCGAAGGCGGCCAGGTCGTCCAGGACGGGCGGGGTGATCAGATAGAGGCGGCAGTCGGTCATGGAGCCGGGATTACGCCGATTTGCCCAAAGGGGCGAGAGGCGGCGCAGCCCCCTCCGGCCCTTCGGGCCACCTCCCCCAGAGGGGGAGGATCTGATCGCGCTAGATGATCCCCCTCTGGGGGAGCTGTCGCGGAG
>NZ_JBAPVS010000068.1:0-2876 GCF_049283275.1 Caulobacter sp.
CCCCCAACCCCGACCCTTCCCCCATCGAGGGGGAAGGGAGAGCACCTGTGATGCCCCAACTCCTTCTCGAACTGTTCTCCGAAGAGATCCCCGCCCGCATGCAGGCCGGCGCCGCGCGCGACCTGGAGCGCATGGCGCGCGAGCACCTGGCCGCCGCCGGCTTCCTGCCCGAAGCCCTGAAGACCTTCGCCGGTCCGCGCCGCCTGACCCTGGTGGTCGAGGGCCTGCCGATCGCCCAGGCCGACCGCAAGGAAGAGCTGAAGGGCCCGCGCGTCGGCGCTCCGCCCCAGGCCATGGAAGGCTTCCTGCGCAAGGCGGGCCTGACCCAGGACCAACTGGTCGAGCGCGACGGCGTCTGGATGGCCTTCATCGAGAAGACCGGCCGCCCGACCCCCGAGATCGTCGCCGAGATGGTCGAGGCCATCGTTCGCGGTTTCCCGTGGCCCAAGTCGATGACCTGGGGCAGCGGCAAGCTGCGCTGGGTGCGGCCGCTGAAGCGCATCCTCTGCGTGTTCGACCGCGAGGTCGTGCCGTTCGCCATCGAGGGCATCGAGAGCGGCGACATCACCGAGGGCCACCGCTTCATGCGCGTCGGCCCCGGCTGGGGCGGGCAACCGTTCAAGGCGCGCGACTTCGACGAATATCAGAAGGGCCTGCTGGACCACTTCGTCGTGCTGGACGTCGAGGAGCGTAAAAGCCGCATCCTCGAGGGCTGCAAGACCCTGTGCTTCGCGCGCAACCTGGAGCTGGTCGAGGATATCGGCCTGCTCGAGGAGGTCGCGGGCCTGGCCGAATGGCCGACCCCGGTGCTGGGCGACATGGACCCGGCGTTCCTGGACCTGCCGGGCGAGGTGATCCGCACCTCGATGCGCACCCACCAGAAGTACTTCGCCGTGCGCAAGCCGGACGGGGAGGGGCTTGCCCCGCACTTCATCACCATCGCCAACGTCCAGTCGGCCGACGGCGGCAAGGTGATCGCCGAAGGCAACGCCAAGGTGCTGAGCTCGCGCCTGTCCGACGCCCGGTTCTTCTGGGACGAGGACATCAAGGTCGGCTTCGAGCCGTGGCTCGAAAAGCTGAACGGCGTGACGTTCCACGCCAAGCTGGGGACGATGGCTGAGCGGGTCGAGCGCATTGTCGCCTTGGCCCGCGAGATCGCGCCCCTGGTCGGCGCCGATCCGGAGAAAGCCGCCGAGGCCGCGCGCCTGGCCAAGGCCGACCTGACCTCGCAGATGGTCGGCGAGTTCCCGGAACTTCAGGGCCTGATGGGCGGCTACTACGCCCGCGCCGCCGGGATGGACCCGCAGATCGCCGACGCCATCCGCGACCACTACAAGCCGCAAGGTCCCGGCGACAGCGTTCCGACCGCGCCGCTGAGCGTCGCCGTGGCGCTGGCCGACAAGCTGGACACGCTAGTCGGGTTCTTCGCAATCGACGAGAAGCCGACGGGGTCGAAGGATCCGTTCGCGCTGCGTCGGGCGGCGCTGGGGGTGATCCGGACGCTGCTGGAGGGCGATTATCGCATCGGCCTTGTGGAGGTCATCCGTCAGCATTTACCGCGTATTTGTCGCTTTGAGAACGAGACCGAACGCCTGGCGGCGTCTGTGGATGTTTCAATTGACCTGCCAGCCTTCTTCGCCGACCGCCTGAAGGTCACGCTCAAGGACCAAGGCAAACGCCATGACCTCGTCGACGCCGTGTTCGCGCTCGGCGACGACGATCTGGTGCGCATCGTCGCCCGGGTCGAGGCGCTGGACGGGTTCCTGAAGACCGACGACGGCAAAAACCTGCTGGCCGGCTACAAGCGCGCCTCCAACATCCTCAAGGCCGAGGAGAAGAAGGGCTGGAAAGCCGAGGGCGGTCGCGAGATCCTGCCCGACGCCTCGGCCCCGGAAGTGCAGCTGCACGACGCCCTGCGGATGATCGGAAAGCCGCTGGCCTCGGCCCTGGCGGCGGAAGACTTCACCGCCGCCATGCAGGAACTCGCCGGCCTGCGCGGCCCGGTCGACGCCTTCCTCGACGGCGTGTTCGTCAATTCCGAGGTTGAGGCCGAACGCGACAACCGGTTGAAGACGCTCGCGGCCGTGCGGGATGCGATGGGCCAGGTGGCCGACTTCTCGCTGATCGGCGGGTAGGGCCCCTTCCTTGAACCCTCTCCCAGAGGGAGAGGGCGGGGCCCGCGCCGCAGGCGCGGGAGGGTGAGGGGTTACACCCTCACCGATTTCACACCGAGCGCCCTGCCGGCACGCCGTCGGACGGTGAAACCTCTCACCCTCCCACCGCTTCGCGGCGGGCCCCTCCCTCTCTCTATGAGAGAGGGGTTCACGGTGTTCATGCTCGGCGTTCAGAGAGCAAAGCCCCGCGATTTCAACGCCCTAAATTTTCTCGACCGAACTTATCCTCACCCTCCAAACCGCCCGTATCCTGATCTTACCTGAGAGCATGGGGAGGGCGCACGTACGGCGACCGATGCGGCTTTCGGGGGTGGTCGAGCGGGAAGGCTTGTCCGCCGTGTCTCCTCGGAGACGTCCAGGGTTGGAGTTGGAGCAGGTTCGCCCTAGCCGCGACGAAGCTCCGGCGCCTTGGATAGGCGGGCAAGTCAACAGGCCCGGGCTGAAATCGCCCGGGCGGTCCGGGGTGCGCCAACGTCCTGCCCGTCGGGGGCCTCCATCGGAGCGGGTTAAAAATCCGCGATCCGAAGGCTTCCGGATAACGGCCGCGCGAAGCGCTCTGCCTTCGTCGAAACGGTGCTTAAAACTGCAAATCCTCCGGGCGAGGCCCGGGCGCTTCGCACCCTTCCCATCAAGCTCAGCGAGAGATCGCGTGAGGATGAGAGAACGTGTCCGTGAAAGGCCCCCTCAGTCGCTCCGCGACAG
>NZ_JBAPVS010000069.1:0-29087 GCF_049283275.1 Caulobacter sp.
TGGTACGGTCGGGCGTCGCCGGGGTCAGCAGGCTGACCTCGACGCTGCGGGGCTCGACCAGGATCGGCGGGGCGGGCACGCCGATCAGCAGGGACCAGCCCAGCAGGGCGTGGAACGCCAACGATAGACCGCCGACCACCAGCAAGCGCCGTCGGGCCGATCTCATGGAACGTGGTCCTGGACCTGGCGCATCACGACCTTCCTGGCGGACCGCCGCTACGCCGTCATTGGCGGGATGCGTCAAAGATAGGCTCGATCTCACCAGGCCAAGCTCTAGCGGCGGGGTGCGGCGGGACCGTGGCCGGGACAAGTCAGGTTTGCAACGAACGGCCAAACGAAAAGGGCCCGGCGTCGCCGCCGGGCCCTTCCGTTATCGTTGGACGTCGCTTCTAGGCGGCGGCCTTCTCCTTGACGCCGAAGCGGCTGTAGAAGGTCTCGCCCTTGGCGGCCATGTCGCGCAGCAGCTGCGGCGGGGCGAAGCGCGCGCCGTACTTCTGGGCCAGGGCGTCGCAGGCCTCGACGAACTTGGCCACGCCCACGCCGTCGATCAGGCTGACCGGGCCGCCGGTCCAGGGCGCGAAGCCCCAGCCCAGGATGGCCCCGACATCGGCTTCACGCGGGTCGGTGATCACGCCTTCCTCGAAGCAGCGGGCGGCTTCCACGGCCTGGCGGTAGAGGAGCCGGGTGCGGATCTCCTCGATGCCGGCCTTGTCGACCTCGGCGATCTTGACCGGCGCCAGGTCGGACAGACCCTTCCACAGCACCTTGGGACCGTTCTCCGGATAGTCGTAGAAGCCCTTGCCGTTCTTGCGGCCGTAGCGGCCTTCGCCGTCGACCATCTTCTCGATGATCGTGGTGAAGGGACGCTCCTCGTACTTGTCGCCGAGGTCCTTCTTGGTCTGCTGGGCGATCTTGTAGGAGAGGTCCAGCGCGACATCGTCGTGCATCTCCAGCGGACCGCGCGGCATGCCGGTGGCCCGACCGACATTGTCGATGATGGCCGGGGCGTAACCGTCGGCCAGCAGCTCCATGCCTTCCTGCACGAAGGTGCCGAAGCAGCGCGACGTGTAGAAGCCGCGGCTGTCGTTGACGACGATCGGGGTCTTCTTGATCTTCAGGACATAGTCGATCGACTTGGCCAGGGCCTCCTGGCTGGTCTGCTCACCCATGATGATCTCGACCAGGCCCATCTTGTCGACCGGCGAGAAGAAGTGGATGCCGATGAACGAGGCCGGACGCACCGACGCCTTCGACAGGCCGGTGATCGGCAGGGTCGAGGTGTTGGAGCCGAAGATCGCCGTGTCGGCCAGTTGGGCCTCGGCCTTCTTGGTGACCTCGGCCTTGACCTCGCGGTTTTCGAACACGGCCTCGACCACCAGGTCCGAACCCTTGACCAGGGCATAGTCGGTCGTGGGGGTGATCAGGGCCAGGATCGCGTCGCCCTTTTCCTGGGTCATCTTGCCGCGCGAGACGGCCTTCTTGACCAGGCCCTCGGCGTAGGCCTTGCCCTTGTCGGCGGCTTCCTGCGTCTGGTCGATCAGCACGCTCTCGATGCCGGCCATGGCCTGCACATAGGCGATGCCCGCGCCCATCATGCCGGCGCCCAGGACGGCCACCTTCTTGACGTCGTAATGCGGCACGCCGGCCGGACGACCCGAACCCTTGCCCAGCTCCTGGAGGGAGAGGAACAGGGTGCGGATCATGCCCTTGGCCTGCGGCGTCATCATGGTCTTCAGGAAGTAGCGGGTCTCGATCCGCAGGGCGGCGTCGAACGGCACCTGCGTGCCCTCATAGACCGCCTTCATGATGTTCAGCTGGGCCGGATAGTTGCCATAGGTCTGCTTGCGCAGCATGGCGTTGCCCATCACGAACACCTGGCTGCCGCCGGCGGTGTAGGGACCGCCGCCGGGGAGCTTGAAGTCCTTCTTGTCCCACGGTGCGACCGGGTCGCCCTTGGTCTTGACCCAGGTCTTGGCGGCTTCGACAACTTGGTCGGCCGGCACGACTTCATGCACGACCTTGAGGGCCAGGGCCTCGGCCGGCTTCATCGACTTGCCTTCCAGCAGGTACGGCGCGGCGGCCATCACGCCGATCAGGCGCGGCAGGCGCTGGGTGCCGCCGGCGCCGGGCAGCAGGCCGACCTTGGCCTCCGGCAGGGCCAGCTGGATCTTCGGATTGTCGGCCACGACGCGATAGTGACAGGCGAGCGTGATCTCGAGACCGCCGCCCATGGCCAGGCCGTTGATGGCCGCGGCCACCGGCTTGCCGCAGGTTTCCAGGGCGCGGAACGCCTTGTTGAGCGCGAAGCCGGCTTCGAAGGCGGCCTTCAGGCCCTCTTCGCCGCCGGCGCCGCCGCCGATGCCGCCCGAACCACCGAGTTCACCCAGATCGGCGCCGGCGCAGAAGCCGGTCGTCTTGCCCGAAGTGATGACGGCGCCCTTGATGGAGTCGTCGCTCTTGATGCGCTCGACGACCTCGCCGACTTCCTTGATCACCGAGGCGGTCAGGGTGTTCATCGTCCGGCCGGGCACGTCGAAAGTGACCAGGGCCACGCCGTCGGAATCGACCTCGATCTTGAAGTTTTCCATGGTGTTAGCTCCTTAGACGCGTTCGATGACGGTGGCGGTGCCCATGCCGGCGCCGACGCACAGGGTGATCAGGGCGGTTTCCTTGTCCGAGCGCTCCAGCTCGTCGAGCATGGTGCCCAGGATCATCGCGCCGGTGGCGCCCAGGGGGTGGCCCATGGCGATGGCGCCGCCGTTCACGTTCATCTTGTCGTGCGGGATGTTCAGGGCCTGCATCATGCGCAGGACGACGGCGGCGAAGGCTTCGTTCAGCTCGTAGAGGTCGATGTCCTTGACCTCCATCTTCAGCTTCTTGAGCAGCTTCTCGGTGACCAGCGAGGGGCCGGTCAGCATGATCGAGGGCTCGCTGCCGATCGAGGCGGCGCCCTTGATGCGGGCGCGGGCCTTCAGGCCCAGAGCCTCGCCCATTTCCTTGGTGCCGATCAGCACGCCGGCGGCGCCGTCGACGATGCCCGAGCTGTTGCCGGCGTGGTGGACGTGGTTGACCTTCTCCACCTGCGGATAGCGTTGGGTGACCACGGCGTCGAAGGCCATGTCGCCCATGCCCTGGAACGAGGGGTTCAGCGAGGCCAGGGTCTGCATGGTGGTGGCGCCACGCACGGTTTCGTCGTGGTCGAGGATCGTCAGGCCCAACTGGTCCTTCACGCCGATCACCGACTTCTTGAAGCGGCCGTCGGCCCACGAGGCGGCGGCCCGGCGCTGGCTTTCGACGGCGTAGGCGTCGACGTCGTCGCGGCTGAAGCCGTACAGCGAGGCGATCAGGTCGGCCGAGACGCCCTGCGGGGCGAAATAGGTCTTGAAGGCCGAGGAGGGGTCGGTCGGCCAGGCGCCGCCGTCGCTGCCCATGGGCACGCGGCTCATGCTCTCGACGCCGCCGCCGATGGCCAGGCTTGCTTCCCCAGACGCGACCTTGGCCGCGGCCATGTTCACGGCTTCCAGGCCCGAGGCGCAGAAGCGGTTGATCTGCACGCCGGCGACGCTTTCGGCGTAGTCGGCGGTCAGCACGGCGGTGCGGGCGATGTCGCTGCCCTGTTCGCCGACCGGGGCGACGCAGCCCAGGACGACGTCGTCGACATAGGCGGTGTCGAGGTTGTTGCGGTCGCGCAGGCTTTCCAGAACCTGGGTGGCCAGGGACAGGGCCGTGATCTCGTGCAGAGATCCGTCCTTCTTGCCCTTGCCGCGCGGGGTGCGCACGGCGTCAAAGATGTAAGCGTCGGCCATTTGATGGCTCCTTCCTGCGTAGACTTGGATGGTTCGTTAACCAAAAAGGCGTCTGATTCCGGTGGTTTGGAGATCAGGACGATGACGGCAGCTGAGCGCTCGACGAACAAAGCCCACCCGGTGGTGAGCGACTTCATCGCGCGCGGCTATCATGTGTTCGGCGGCGGCGTGGACCCGGCGGCGGCGAGCGCCCTGCTGGCCAAGATCCGTGCGTTGCGCACGTTCGATGCGGACCTCTTCCTGTCGGAAGCCGAGTTTGACGCCGACCCGCAATATATAGGGGTCAACCCCGCGCCCGGCAGGAACCTGCTGGAGCGGTTCGAGGACGACCTGGCCTTCGTCGAGAAGGACCCGGCCATCGTCTCGGCCCTGACCGCCCTGCTGGGCGACGGCTACGAGGTCCTGCTCAAGAAGCTGATCTGCGGCGTGCCGGCCAGCGTCGTGCCCGACTGGCTGAAGGCCCGTATCGCCGGCAATCCGGTCAACAACCTGGGCGCCTATGTCAGGCCGCCGTTCCGGGACATCACCTATTTCTACGGCATCGACTTCCACCAGGACCTGATCGACTACAAGGACCGGGAAGCCGACTTCATCACCCTTTACATCTACCTGCACGACGTGGGGCCGCACGACGCCCCGCTGTTCCTGCTGGAGGACAGCCACAAGCTGGGCGGGACGCTGTTCCCGCATGATCTGACCAAGAACGAGGGCGGTTGGCTGTACCGCGACGGGCGCGGCCAGGAGGTTCAGACCAGGCAACACCTGCTGACCGGCCAAACCGGCTATGCGGCCATGTGGCACGCCTGCACCCTGCACGGCACCCAGCCCGACGCCGCCGACAACGAGCGGCTGAGCCTGCGCTACCTGATCGCCCGCAAGCCCGGCGTCGCCGCGCCCGGCATGGACGCCGTCAACGCCACCCTGCTGGGTCCGCTCAGCCTGGAGGCCACGCGCCAGGACCTGGACGCCCGCGGCGCGGCCCAGATCAAGGCCAACAGCGTCAACAAGGCGTAGGTCCGAAATCATTTCCAGGCGCCGATCGGCGACTTGGCGATCTGTCCGCACGACAGGCCGCGGGCCGAGGCCTTGGCGCTGTAGGTGACGCGATAGCCGAACTCCGGCGCGGGCAGCTTACAGGCGGTGAAGCCGGGCGTCGTCACCGACAGGTTCCAGTCAGCCACCTTCGAGCGCAGCAGGTTGTTGCACTGATCGACATTGGCCTTCAGCGGCAGCTCGAAATCGCCCGGCGGTTTGGAGGCGGGGTTCTTGGCCACCAGCTTGCCGGTGAAGAACAGCGGCCGTGGGCCGGCCGCGCGCACGCAGACGACGGCCGAGCGGCTGCCAGAATCGACTTGGGCCGAAGCGACCTGAGCGGGCGGCGGAGCAACGGCGATCGGCATCAGCGGGTCTCCTTGCATGTAAGCTGGCCAAACAAGCTCTTGCGATAGACGAAGGTCAGGCGTTCGCCGGCCTTGAGCGGCCGGGGCGGACGGCAGATCGTGTCGCCCCGGCGCTCACCATTCGCGGCGGCGATCACCGCCGGGGATTGGCCCGCCCGGACCACCAGCTGCGGCTTGGCCAGGGCCAGTCCATCGACGCTGGCGCAGCCGGTCTGGCCGGCCTCCACCGCCGGGAACGGCGTCTCGGCCAGGGGCTCGCGATAGGTCAGGCTGTTGCCCTCGAGCTTGGCCGAGGTGGTCTTGAAGCGGCCGTCGCGCACCAATCCGGACACGGCCATGTCGGTTGCGTTGGTCAGGCACAGGACGACGGCGGCTTCGAGCAGCATGCTAGAGCGTCCTTGCGATCAGCAACTTCATGATCTCGTTGGTGCCGCCATAGATGCGCTGCACGCGGCTGTCGCGATACATCCGGGCGATCGGGTACTCGTTCATAAAGCCGTATCCGCCGAACAGCTGCAGGCAACGGTCGACGATCTTGTTCTCCAGGTCGCTGACCCAGTACTTGGCCATCGAGGCGGTGACGGCGTCCAGCTTGCCGGCCAGATGCTGCTCGATGCAGTGATTGACGAACACCTTGGCCACGGTCGCCTCGGTCTTGCATTCGGCCAGCACGAACTGAGTGTTCTGGAAGTCGATGATCGCCTTGCCGAAGGCCTTGCGGTCCTTGACGTAGGCGATGGTGAGCTCCAGCGCCCGCTCGATGGTGGCCATGCCCTGGACGGCGATGTTCAGCCGCTCCTGGGGCAGTTGGCCCATCAGCTGGAAGAAGCCCTGGCCCTCGTCCGAACCCAGCAGGTTCTCGGTGGGGACCTTGACGTCGTTGAAGAACAGCTCGGACGTGTCCTGGGCCTCGTGGCCCAGCTTGTCGAGATTGCGGCCGCGCTCGAAACCCTCGACGCCGTCGGTCTCGACCACGATCAGCGAGGTGCCGCGCGCGCCGGCGGTCGGGTCGGTCTTGACCACGACGATGATCAGGTTGGCGGTCTGGCCGTTGGTGATGAAGGTCTTGGACCCGTTGATCACATACTGGTTGCCGACCTGCTTGGCCGAGGACTTGATCCCCTGCAGATCGGAGCCCGCGCCAGGCTCGGTCATGGCGATGGCGCCGACCAGCTCGCCGGTGCAGAGGCGCGGCAGCCAGCGTTGCTTCTGCTCCTCGGTCCCGTAGTGGAAGATGTACGGGGCGACGATGGCGTTGTGCAGGCTGATGCCGAAGCCGTCGACGCCCTTCAGGCCCAGCTGCTCCATCAGCACGGCCTCATGGCGATAGTCGCCGCCGGCCCCGCCGTATTGTTCCGGAACGGTCAGGCCCAGAAGGCCCGCCCGCCCGGCGGTGTTCCACATCTCGCGGTCGACGACGTGGTTCTTGCGCCACGTCGCCACCACGGCCTCGGGGGCGTGCTCGTCGAAGAACTTGCCGACCGCGTCCTCGAAGATCGCGATGTCCTCTTCGGCCATGAAGGCCGGCTTTTCGACGTTGAGCACGCCCATGATCAGAAGGCCTCCGCGGGCAGCGCCATCAGGGTCGCCGAACCGGTCTTCAGCTTGGCCAGATGCGCCCCTGCGTCAGGCAAGATGCGCTCGATGAAATATTTCGCCGTGACGACCTTGGTGGTGAAGAACGGGTCGGTCGAGCCGGCGGCGATCTTGGCGTTGGCCGCCTTGACCATCAGAGCCCACATGTAGGCCAGGCCGGCCAGGCCGAAGAGATGCATGTAGTCGGTCGAGGCCGCGCCGGCGTTGTCGGGGTTCTGCAGGCCGTTCTGCATCAGCCACATGGTGCCGTCCTGCAGTTGGGCCTTCACGCCGGCCAGGGCCTCGATGAACGGCTTCAGCTCGGCGTCGCCATCGTTCTCGCCGATGAACTGATCGATTTCCTGGAAGAAGGTCATCACGCCGCGGCCGCCCTTGGCCGCCAGCTTGCGGCCGACCAGGTCGAGCGCCTGGATGCCGTTGGTGCCCTCGTAGATCAGGGCGATGCGGACATCGCGCAGATACTGGCTGGCCGGGAAGTGCTCGGTGAAGCCGCTGCCGCCGTGCACCTGCATGGCGTCCGAACAGATCTTGAAGCCCTTGTCGGTCAGGTAGCCTTTCAGCACTGGGGTCATCAGGCCCATATAGTCCTCGGCCTTGGCGCGCACGGCCTCGTCCGGATGATGGTGCGCCAGGTCGCCGTGCAGGGCGGTCCAGAACAGGAAGGCGCGGCCGCCTTCGATCAGGGCCTTGCTCTCCAGCAGCATGCGACGCACGTCCGGGTGGACGATGATCGGATCGGCCGGGCCGTCGGGGTTCTTGGGGCCGGTCAGCGAACGGCCTTGCAGGCGGTCCTTGGCGAAGGCGGCGGCCGCTTGATAGGCGGCCTCGGCCTGGGCGACGCCCTGCAGGCCCACGCCGATGCGGGCCTCGTTCATCATCACGAACATGATCTTCAGGCCGGCGTTCTCTTCGCCGATCAGCCAGCCCTTGGCGTCCTCGTACTGCATCACGCAGGTGGCGTTGCCGTGGATGCCCATCTTCTCTTCGAGGCCCACGCACTTGGCGCCCTCGTTGCGCTCGCCCACCGAACCGTCTTCCTTGGGCAGGAACTTCGGCACGATGAACAGGCTGATGCCCTTCACGCCGGCCGGGGCGCCCTCGATGCGGGCCAGCACCAGGTGGACGATGTTGTCGGCCATGTCGTGCTCGCCGGCGCTGATCCAGATCTTCTGGCCGGTGATCCTGTAGCTGCCGTCGGCCTGCGGGACAGCCTTGGTGCGCAGCAGGCCCAGGTCCGTGCCGCAGTGCGGCTCGGTCAGGTTCATGGTGCCGGTCCACTCGCCCGAGACCATCTTGGGCAGGTAGAGGTCCTTCTGGGCGTCGTTGCCGCCGGTGTGAATGGCCGAATAGGCGCCGTGGGCCAGGCCCGGATACATCGAGAAGGCCATGTTGGCCGAGCTCGACATCTCGCTGAAGGCCAGGTTGACGACATGGGGCAGGCCCTGGCCGCCATAGGTCGGATCCGAACCCAGGCCCGTCCAGCCGCCTTCGCACAGTTGCTTGTAAGCTTCCTTGAAACCGTCCGGCGTCTTGACCGTGAAGTCCTTGTGCCAGACGCAGCCTTGCTTGTCGCCGACGCTGTTCAGCGGGGCCAGGACCTCGCCTGTGAACTGGGCGGCGGCCTCGAGGATCTGCTCGACGGTCTCGAAGGGCGCATCGGCGAAGCCCGGCAGATTGCCGTGCTGATCGATGTTGAGCACGTCGCGCAGAAGGAAGGCGTGTTCGCGAACGGGCGGCTGGTAGGTCATGAAACGGTCCTGGTCAGTCAGATCGGGGAGGATCGGGAAGAAAGGCGGTGGTTCTCTGCCTCCCTCCGATTTCGGAGGGAGGGCGCGGGTCAGGTTCTACTTGCCTAAAGCGGCCTCGCCGTGACCGTCGAGTCGAGCGCGCAGCACCTGGTCGTAGTCGGCGGCGCGAGGCAGCAGGTCCGGGCGGATTTCGGCCAGGCGCCGCTCGAGGCGGGCGCAGGCGTCGTGCAGTTCGATCAGGGCGCCGTCGATGTCCTCGCGCTGCTGTTCCAGCGCCAAGGCGCGCTCGCGGAACTTCTTCAGCGACCGGGCCATCTGGGCCGCGCCGTCGTCGTTTTCGTCATAGAGGTCGAGCAGTTCGCGGATTTCCGACAGCGACAGGCCCACGCGCTTGCCGCGCAGGATCAGTTGCAAGCGGACGCGGTCCTTGTGGGAATAGACGCGGTTGAGGCCCTCGCGGGCCGGGGTCAGCAGCCCCTTGTCTTCGTAGAAGCGCAGCGCGCGAGGCGTGGCTTTGAACTCGTTGCACAGCTGACGGATTGTAAACGTGCGCTCTGGACGTCGCAGGTCGGCCAACATTCGAACCCTCCCTGGGCAGGCCCGACTTCTGCGGACGGGCCGGTTGGTTATCGTCGATCACCATATGGCCGCGACAATCTGACGTCAACGTTTACGTAAGCGTCAACTTGGCCGCGGAGGGTTAGGTTTACTTTCCTAGAGGGGAGGCATATTTTCCGGGGTCACGGCCAGGAAGCAGCCATGTCGTCTCTGTCGCACACCGAAATCTGGACCGCGATCGACGCCCTGGCCAAGCGCTTCGACATGAGTCCTTCGGCCATGGCGAAGCTTGCTGGCCTGGACCCGACCAGCTTCAATCGTTCAAAGCGCGGCGAAGGGGAGTCTCGTCCGCGCTGGCCCTCGACCGAGAGCCTGGCCAAGGTGCTGGAGGCGACGGGGGTCGGCTTTTCGGAGTTCGCGGCCCTGACCGAGCGGGCGCCCAGGCTCGATCCTCGCCGCGATCCGCGCGCCGTGCCGCTGATCGGCTTCGCCCAGGCCGGAGCCGAGGGCCTGTTCGACGAAAACGGGGCCCCGAGCGGCGCCGGGTGGGACGAGATCGATTTTCCGGGGTTGGCCGAGGAGGGGGTTTACGCCCTGGAGATCAGCGGCGACGCCCTGGCGCCGATTTTTCGCGACGGCGACCGCATCCTGGTCTCGCCGACCGCTCCGCCCCGACGGGGCGACCGCGTGGTGGTGAGGACCACGGGCGGCGAATTGCTGATCAAGGAGATGGCGCGGGTCACGGCCCGCAGCGTCGAACTGGCTTCGCTCAATCGCGACGGCCAAGACTTGACGCTGGACCTGGCCGAGGTCGTGTGGATCGCCCGCATCCTGTGGGCGAGCCAATAGGTCTAGATCAGGTGCGCGGGCAGTTGCCGTGCTTGCTCTGCAGCCAGGCGGTCAGATCGCCTTCCCACGGAGCGTCGCACGAGATGTCGACGCGGTAAGACGCCCAATTGTCGTTGTGGGCGGCCTCGACATGCGCGGCGGGGAACTGGACGGCCAGTTCGCCGAGCAACGAGTCGAATTCCGAGCGGTCCGACGGGCGGAGAGTGAAGCAAGCCATGAGACTAACCTTGGTTTTAATGGACCGAGACTAGACTGCAAATTGCGGACAGACCCTTAACCGACAATTTATCCGCCGTTCATCTTTCGGGTCATGGTGTCGCAGGGGGCGCCGGCGCCGTTTCGTTGGGCAAGATCGCTGCGAAGCGATGAGAGGGCCGCGCCGAAGGTGAAAGTTCAGGTGTTCCGACGACGGTTATAGAAATCTCTCTGGGCGGAGCGAGAAGAACTGACGTTTGAAATACGATCTAGCTTGCCGGTCGATGCTGTATATTTTCGCCGCGCGCGCGGCGCCAGGGTGTGTTGGCCGGCTGCATTTTCCGTCGCGAAATGGACCGATGGGCTAAATATCGCCTGATCACGATTGCATCTGGCGGTTGGACAATGATAGCCGACGTCTAACTTTGTCCCGCCGCATTGGGCGGGGGCCTATTAAGGTGGGGATTTATGCGCGTAGCGATGATTGGCACGGGCTATGTGGGCCTGGTTTCCGGCGCTTGTTTCGCTGACTTCGGTCACGTGGTGACCTGCATCGACAAGGATCCCAACAAGATCGAGCGCCTGGAGAAGGGCGAAATCCCGATCTTCGAGCCGGGCCTGGACGATCTGGTGGCGCGCAACGTGCGCGAAGGCCGCCTGTTCTTCACCCTGGAAGGCGCCAAGGCGATCAAGGAAGCCGACGCGGTGTTCATCGCCGTGGGCACCCCGACCCGGCGCGGCGACGGCCATGCCGACCTCAGCTACGTCTATGCCGCCGCCGAGGAGATCGCCGGCCTGATCGAGGACTTCACCGTGATCGTGACCAAGTCGACCGTGCCGGTGGGCACCGGCGACGAAGTCGAGGCGATCATCAAGAAGGCCCGTCCCGACGCCCAGTTCGCCGTGGTCTCCAATCCGGAATTCCTGCGCGAAGGCGCGGCGATCGAGGACTTCAAACGTCCCGATCGCGTCGTGGTCGGCACCGAGGACGAACGCGCCCAGGCGGTGATGCGCGAGCTTTATCGCCCGCTGAGCCTGAACGAGACGCCGATCGTCTTCACCGGCCGGCGGACCAGCGAGCTGATCAAGTACGCGGCCAACGCCTTCCTGGCCATGAAGATCACCTTCATCAACGAGATGGCCGACCTGTGCGAGAAGGTCGGGGCCGACGTGCAGCAGGTGGCCCGCGGCATCGGCCTGGACAAGCGCATCGGCGGCAAGTTCCTCAACGCCGGTCCCGGCTATGGCGGCTCGTGCTTCCCCAAGGACACCATCGCCCTGGTGCGCACCGCTCAGCAGTACGGCGCCCCCGTCAAGCTGATCGAGACCACGGTGGCGGTGAACGACGCCCGCAAGAAGGCCATGGCCGAAAAGGTCGCGGCCGTCCTGGGGACCGACGACCTGGCCGGCAAGACGGTCGGCGTGCTGGGCGTGACCTTCAAGCCCAACACCGACGACATGCGCGACGCCCCCAGCCTGGACATCCTGCCGGCCCTGATCGCCAAGGGCGCCAAGGTTCAGGCCTTCGATCCGGAAGGCGCCAAGGAAGCCGCCCACATGATGCCGGGCGTGAACTTCGTCGCCGGCCCCTACGAGGCGGCCCAGGACGCCGACGTGCTGGTGATCATCACCGAGTGGGACCAGTTCCGGGCCCTGGACCTGGACCGGCTCAAGAGCCTGCTCAAGGCTCCCATCATCGTCGATCTGCGCAATGTCTATAAGCCCGCCGAGATGGTCCGCGCCGGCTTCACCTACGCTTCCATCGGACGCGGCGCATGAGCACCGGGCCGGTCATCGTCACCGGCGCCGCCGGCTTCATCGGCATGCACGTGGCCGAGCGCTTGCTCGACCGCGGCGAGACGGTGATCGGCGTCGACGTGTTCAACGACTACTACGACCCGACCCTGAAGGCCGCCCGCGCCGCTCGCCTGGACGGCCGGCAGGGCTTCAGCATGGTTCGCATGGACATCGCCGACGATGCGGCGATGATGGCGCTGGTCCGTGACAGCGGCGCCAAGCGGATCGTCCACCTGGCCGCCCAGGCCGGGGTCCGCTATTCGATCGAGAATCCCTTCGCCTATCAGCGCTCCAACCTGGCCGGCCATCTGTCGGTGCTGGAGGCCGCGCGCCACAACGGCGTGACCCATCTGGTCTACGCCTCGTCCAGCAGCGTCTACGGCGATCGCCCCCTGGCGGGCGCGGGCTTCAAGGAAACCGATCCCGTCGACGCGCCGGTGTCGCTCTACGCGGCCACCAAGCGCGCCAACGAGCTGATGAGCATCAGCTACGCCAAGCTCTACGGCTTTCCGATGTCGGGCCTGCGGTTCTTCACCGTCTACGGCCCCTGGGGCCGGCCGGACATGGCCTATTACGGCTTCACCCAGAAGATCCTCAACGGCGAGCCCATCGAGGTCTATGGCGAAGGCAAGATGGCCCGCGACTTCACCTATATCGACGACATCGTCGACGGGATCGTCGGCGTGCTCGACAACCCGCCGGCGCCGGGCGGCCACGAACTCTACAACATTGGCGACAATGATCCGGTCGGCCTGATGGAGATGATCACGACGCTTGAGGCCGCTCTTGGCCAGCAAGCCACGAAGATCATGCGTCCCATGCAGCCCGGCGACGTGACGGCCACCTATGCCGATATCGACAAGCTGAATGCGCTGACGGGCTACAAGCCCAAGGTGAAGCTCGCCCAGGGCCTGGATCAATTCGCCAAGTGGTGGCCCACCTTCCACAAGGCCTGACGGCCATCGAGACCAAATATCCTAGATGCTACCGGTCGCCGATGAGCGCCGGAGGCAGAGCGTAGGCCCGGACGTAGTCGATCGTCATCAGAGACGGGTTCTGCGCCCGCCCGAGCGACGCCTTGGTCATGGCCAGATCGACCAGCATATACAGGGGCTGCCCGTATTCCGGCAGGGCCGGAAACTCGTAGGTCTGTTCGCGGTCGAAATAGAAGGCCACCCAGGTCGGCGTCACCATCACCCCGTAGGTGTGATACTCGGCCAGGTCGGCGTTCGGGACCTTGACCTGCTTGGAGAAGTGCCAGCGCTTCTGCTTTCCGGGCGTCAGGTGAAGGCCATGGTGCAGCACGCGCGGTTGGTCGCCATAGGCCTCCACGGCGTCGATTTCGCCTCGGGTCGTGCCGGACTCCGTCACGTTGTTCAAGGTCAGCAGCCAGAAGGCCGGCCACGTCGCCGGTCCGGTCGGCAGCCGGGCGCGCATCTCGAAATAGCCGTAGCGCTGCGAAAAGCCCCTTCCGTGGGAATCCACGGTCTGCATGGTCCCGCTGGTCCAGGCCTTGCCGTCGGTCGACGCCCGGATCGTCAGCTCGCCATTGGCCGCCGAGAACGGCCCGGTCGGTCCCGGCGGGACCAGGCGCGCGGCCCCGAAGGTGTAGTGCACCGGCGCGAACCACGGCCCCGCTCCGCCATCTTTCGTCACGCTGAGCGTGTCGAAGTCGTCGTGAAAGGCCAGGGTGAAGCCCTCCGGATCCAGCTTCGCGGGCGGCCGGTCAGCCCTGTCCCGGGCCTCGACGTTCGAGGCGCCGAGAACCGCCACGACAACGACGCAACTGATGCAACGCCAAGAGCTCGACATCTGCAGTCTCCTCCAGATCAGGGCCGGAGAGAAAAACCTCGACGCCGTTCGTGTTGGATTGGTGGCGCCGCTAGTCCTCGGTGAACAGTTCAGGGAAAACGCCTCGGGCGAAGCGCCTCCAGGTGAATTCCGAGGCGCGGCTGCGCGCGGCCAGGCCGGCGGCCCCGCGCTGGTCGCCGTCCGCCGCCAGTTCGGCGAGCTTGGCGCCCATGCCCCCGACGTCGGACGGCTCGAACAGATAGCCGCCCGTATCGCCGAGCACCTCGGGGATGCCGCCGGTGCGCGTGGCGATTGTCGGACACCTTTGGGCGGCGGCCTCGAGCAGGACCAGGCCGAAGCCCTCGACCTTGCCGTCCAGCGGTTGGGCGCAGAGGATTTGAACCAGGCTGCGGGCGTAGAGCCGCCGCAGGTCGTCGTTCGACAGGCGGCCCGTCACCAGCACCGACACGTTCAGCGCGCGGGCCCGGGCCTCGATCTCGGCGACATAGGTGTCGCTCTCGGCGCGTCCCGCGATCACGTAGACGAAGGCTTCATCCAGCTCTTGGGCCTGGGCGGCGGCAATCACCTCGACCGCCTGCAACTGGCCCTTGCGGGGCTCGACACGGCCCACCGTCGAGACGACCCGCGTCTGGGCCGGCAGGGCGGCAAGGCGCGGATCGTCGAACGGACCGTCGAGCGGTTCGAACCATTCGGCCTCGACGCCCAGATAGTCGACCTGGCCCTGGGGCGCGGCTCCGAAGCTCTCGACGAACAGGGCCAGGGTCGCGGCCGAGTTCGAGCACAGCGTCTCGGCGCTCAGATACGAGGCGCGAACCAGGCTGCGGGCCAGCGACGGGCCGGTGAACTTGGTCACCTCACTGCCGTGGATCATCACGCGATAGGGTCGCCCCGTCAGCTTGTGAAAAACATAGGCCAGAACGACCGTGCGGATATCGGCCGCGAAGATGATCCGGTCCCGCGATGCTCCGACCAGCATCGCCAGGCTGCGCAGCGCGGCCTTGGGCGAGATCTTGTGATGCCGCAGGATCCGCCGCACGTCCGGCTCAGCGCCGGGCGGCGGCAGGTCGGGATAGTCGGGCGCGATCACCGTCAGGGACTTGCCGCCCGCGCGGACTTCGTCCGCCAGCCGGCCGGCGACCGTGCCGATGCCCCCCGGGAACGGCGGATATTCACAGGTCAGGATGACAGCGCCGCGCGCCGCGGAACGACTCATGGCTCCTGGATTCCAAGCGCCGCACGACGCGCCTTCAGGCGGCGGCCGAACAGATAATTGATCGGCCGCGCGAAGAAGGCCGAGCCGATGTAAGTCGCCCAGGCGCGCCAATTGAACATGTCCAGTCGGGTGGCCAGGCGAAGCAATTCGGCGGCGGCCTTGTCGTCGCCCAGCAGGAACTTGTGATTGCCCAGCTTCCTGGCGCGTTCAGCCAGCCGCTTGGGCGCCAGCCGCAGGAGGCGCGGCTCGTCGGCCGCGGCCTTGAAGGCGACAAAGGCGTGATAGGCCATCAGATCCTTGCGCCCGCCGGTCACGCTCTCCTGGCGATTGCGCTTATAGAGGAGGGGCTCGTCCACCAGTCCAAACCGCGACGTCTTGGCCAGCCGCAGATAGAAATCGGTTTCCTCGAAACAGGCGATGGCGGCGTCCATGCCGCCAACCTGGCGATAGGCGTCCGCTCGCATCAGGACGGTGGAGGGCAGTATGGGCGGATCGTTCATGAAGAACGTCATCACCAGGTCTTCCGAACGGGTGATGTCCAGCACGCCGGCCCGTCTGGCCGATTCGAGGTCCGCGGAAAAGGCGTAGAAATCAGCATAGACAAGGTCCAGGCCCGGATCGCGGGCGAACAGCTCGACCTGCCGCTCGATCCGCCGCGGGGCCCAGAGATCGTCGCCGTCCAGGAAAGCGACCAGCGGCGAAGCGGCCGCCGCGACGCCTTTGTTGCGCTGGGCCGCCTGGCGCGCGCCGCCGGGCCCGTAGATGACGCGGACGCGAGGGTCGATCGTCTCGACCTGGGCCAGCACCGCCAGGGTTTCGGCCTGTGATCCGTCGTCGAGCACAATGACCTCGTCGATCAGATCCGACCGGGTCTGGTTCAGGATCGACCGGACCGCCTCCATGATGAAGGCGCCTTCATTGAAGCAGGTGACGATGGCCGTAACGCCGAGCCGCTCGTCGCCGGCCCGTGATTCCCCGCTCATGAGCGTTCCATTTCCGTGGCGACCAGAGCGTCCAATCGCCGCCGCATTTCGTCGTATCGCGAGTCGAAAACGGCGTCGGCGCTGATTTGCCCCGGCACGTCGTGACTCAGGCGCTTGAAGAGCTGCGTCAGCTCGCGCCGGGGCTGGGCCGGCGACTTGATCAGGCCGTCTCCGATCGGGGAGTGAAGCAGAGACGGAACCAGGCTCGCATAGGCCTTCTTGGCCAGAATCGACGCCACGCGCCGCGATTTGGGCAGAGCCTGGTGATCGATATAGGCCTTCAACGCCGTCATTTCGCCGTCGGCGCCCTGCGCGAGCTGTCGGCGGTCAAGGTACTGGCTGATCATGAAGTCGGATTTGAGCTGATGCGCCCGGTGCGCCGGGCTCAGCGTCGGCAGATCGATGGGCGCGTAATCCATGTCCAGCGACAGCGTCCAGTCCAGCCACTTGAAGCCGCTGATCTCGCTGGAGCTGCGCAGGGGGATCCACGGCACCCGCAGAGCGTCGCAGATGATGGCCGCGTGCATGGCGTCGGCCAGGACCAGGCGCGCCCGGCCCAGCGCCTTCAGCGTCTCGAAATGGTCGCCCCGCGGATCCAGAAAGGTGACGCCGGCGTCGGAACAGACCGCCGCCCAGTCGACCAGATCGACGACCGATATATGGGGCATGAACACCACCCCCTCCCGCTGGGACGGCGGCGTCTTCAACTCGTCGAACGAGGCCAGCAGGATCGCGCCGTCCGTCACGGCCGTCTCGGCCGGCAGCCCCAGCACCCGGGCCGTCAGCGGCCCTCGCACACAGTCGAACCGCCAGTCCTGGTCATCCGCTCTCGGCACGGCGGCGCCGTAGCCGACGCCGCTGGAGAACACGATCTTGCGGCCGCTCTGGGGGGCCGGCATGCCGATGATGGTGCCGATGCCCAGCATGTGCGCGCCGTCCTCGCGGTCGAGCAGCTCAGGCGGCATCAGCCTGTTCCACATCCACGCATTGAGATCGTCTCCGAGGTTGCCCTCTTTGGATTTGTAATAGTGGATATTCACACAAACCTCCGGTCTCGCTGCGCGAGCTTAAAACAATGGTCAGGCGGCCATCTCATGGAGGATCTTCGCCACCACCACCGATGGTTTGAAGCTGGCCACGTGATCCGCCACCCGCCGCCGATAAGCCTCGTGGGCGCTGGTCGACTGGCGGTGCAGATCAAATTTTTCCCGCGCGGTCTTCAGGGCGGCGTCGAAGCTCGCCTCGTCGTCCGGGTCAAAGAAGACGCCCAGGTCTCCGGTGGTTTCGGTCAGGCCGCCCCGGTTCGAGAGCACGGTGATCGCGCCGGCGGTCAGCCCTTCCAGCGCGACGGCGCCGAAGGGCTCTTCCCACAGCGAGGGCACCAGGACGTAGGCCGCCGCTCCCATTTCCCGCGCCGTATCGGGACCCGAAAGAGGACCCACGAAGTCCACGCCCGGCAGTTGTCCGGCGCTCGTCATGCTTTCGATCGTGGCCGACAGGGATCCCGCGCCGACGACCCGGAGCTTCTCGACGCCCAGAGCCTCGCGGATGCGCGGCCAGCGCTCCAGCATCCACATCACGCCCTTTTCGGGCTCGAGCCGACCGACGAACAGGACGTCGGCGCGCTCGTTCGGCGCGCGAACGACGTCCGGCGTGATGTTGTGCGAACTGGAGAAGGGATGCGTGACCACATACCGCGGAAAGCCGCTCTTTCGGCCGATGAAGGCGCTGGTCATGAAGTGGCGCGCGCGCGGCAAGACAGCCCTCCGCAACAGATCCGCCGAAAACAGGGAACGCGACAATTTGAACGCGCTTTCCGAATGATGCTGCAACCCGAACGGCCTGCGCAGGATCACCAGCGGATAAATCAACTGAAGGGAGAGATTGGCTAAAATGAGCACATCGGCTTGCTTGTACAGCCGGAAAAGCGTCAGCGGTCCAGGCCGCCGCACCACCCGATGGCCGTAGCCTTCCGTCGGCCCGGGCTCGAGGGTCACGACGGTGACGTCATGTCCGGCCTTGGCGAATTCCGACGCCTGGATCGCGACGGTCGTCGACACGCCGCCGATAGCCGGAAGAAAGCCATAGCTGGCGATAACGATCTTCATGCGTGAGCACTCCTCGCCGACGCGTCGTTCGCGAGGGATCGGTACAAATCCTGGTAATTGGCCGTGACCACTTTGATGTCGAAGCGGGCGCGCGCGTAGCTGCGGGCGCGGCCGGACATTTCGGCCCAGGCCTCGGGCGTGACCTTGGAGATCAGCCGCAGTCCGTCCTCGATCGAGGCCTGGTCGACGCCTTCGAGGAAGAAGCCGGTTTCCCCCGGAAAGATGTGGTCGACACAGCCGCTGACCCGCGTCGCGACCGGCACCACGCCCTGGGCCATGGCTTCGAGCATGGCGTTCGAGAGGCCCTCGGCCTTGGACGGCAGCAGAAGCCAGCCGTAGGTCTCCAGGATCTGGATCGTGTTGTCGACGTGACCCATGTAGCGGACGCCGCGATCCGGCTGGGCGGCGATCAGGTCCGCCACCTCCTGGGCGTCCTGACCGCGACCATAGATGTCGAGCGTCAAGCCGGTCGTCGGGGCGGTCGTGAGGGCGGCGCGGGTCATGGCCGGCACGTTCTTGTCGGCGGCCAGCCGGCCCAGGAACAGGCAACGGCCGTGGCGCGCGAGGTCCGGCTTGGCCTGGGTGTCGCGGGGAAGCGGCAGGCCGTTGGGAATGATCCTGATCCGCTCTTCCGGCACCTCGGCCTGCAGCAGATCGGTCCGGATCGAATCCGTGGTCGCCACGAAGACGTCGGTGTGGCGGGTGACGAACCGGCGCCCGGCAGGCCCGAAATATTTGCGTGACCCGATCGTCAGGATGTCGGCGCCCTCGCCGCCGGTCGCCGACTTCACGATGGAGGGAATGCCGAACAGCCATCCGGCGATCGCCGAGACGAAGGCGTGGATACGGATCTGGTGGCAGTGCAGGACTTCGATCTTCGAGCGGTTCAGCGCGATCCAGACCAGCAACTGGGCGGCCCAGATGATCGAAGCCGGAAGATAGCGACCCGACACCTGCGGGCTGGCGTAGGTCCAGAACAGCCGCACGGGAACGCCGTGATCGTCCGACCAGCGCGCGCGCGACAGGCGCCGGGTGCTGCCGAGCACGATCACGTTCTCGCCGGTCGACCGCAAGGTCCGGCTCAGCAGCCGGGCCTGGGCTTCCAGGCCGCCGCTGGCGTTGGTGTCGTCATAATGACAGATCATCATGACGCGATACTTCTGACTCATCTCGCTAATCCAGCTGCGCCCTGATGGCCGGCGCGAGAAGGCGAGCTCCCCGGGCGGTAAGGTGATTGTGGTCGACATAGAGCAATTCGTCGCCGCGCCACGCCGCGCATCGATCTGACCCACAAAGCACCGACTTGGTTTCGACCAGTCTCACGGAGGGGTTTCGGGCCACGACCCGCGCGATGACCTCCTCCGAGACCCTGGATCGCTCCCGGACTTCCGCGCCGGCCTCGGCGCAGAGCTGCGCGTCACGCGACATGCTGACGGCCCGCACGAAGCACTTGGCCTCGTTCCGCGCGTATTCGGGCACGGGATCAATGAGGATCACGATCTTTCCCGCGTCGGTCAGTTTCCTCACCGTCCGATCGATCGCGTATTCCAGCTGCTTGATCGTCTCCTCGTGCGTCAGGGGACCGCCGCCGGGCCGCTGCAGATAGATCGGGTCGGCGCGCGTGTAGGAATTCCAGCGGCCGGCCAACACGACGTATTTCGACGTTTGGTCGCGGGCGATGACGTCCAGCATGGCGTCGGTGTAGCGCCGGCAGTTTTGCAGGCCGCCGCCCGGCGAGTTCATGTTGATGATGTCCACGCCGGAGAGCGGCGAGCAGCTGGCCATCAGCCGGTAGTGAAGGCGGGCGAACTTCGGCTGGACTGCATCGACGACCGCGGGGAATAGCGAGCCTGCGTGTGAATCGCCCATCAGCCAGACCCCGCCGTTCGAGGGATTCCCCGCCAATTTCATTTCACAGGCGTCGAAGGCCTTCATGTTCACGCGCCGCGGGTTCTGGAAGCACTTGCCCAGGCGCTCCAACTCGGGCTTCAGCCCGGCCTGGGCATGAAGCGTCCGCTCGGACGCGGTGAACGCCAGGCCCTTGGTGGCCGCGAACGTGCCGCCGATCAGGGCCACCGCGGCGTAGCCCGCCGCGCCGAGCACCACGGGCTTGGGAACCTTGAAGACCCGACCCCAGGCTATGGACCGGATCGGCCGCTCCACGAGGATGAGCGAAAGATAGGCCAGGGCCGCCGCGACGAGCATCAGACCCACGGCCTCGACGGGTGTCAGCGGGCGCAGGAGATACAGCCTGGGCAGCACCAGCAACGGCCAGTGCCACAGATACAGCGAGTACGAGATCAGGCCGACGAAGACCATGGGACGCAGGCTCAGCAAACGGTTGCCGAGGCTCCCTTCCCGGCTGCCGCCATAGATCATCAGCGCGGCGCCCAGGCACGGCGCCAAGGCGTTGGCGCCGGGAAACGGCGTAACGGCGGCCTTGTAGGTGATCAGGGCGTAGCCGATCAGGGCCAGGCCGACCGCCGAAGCCAGTTCGGACACGACCCGGGACTTCGGAGCCGGCAACCGCGCGACGGCCAGCAGGGCTCCGGTGAGCAGCTCCCAGGCGCGGGTCGGCAGAAGGAAGAAGACCCCTTCTGGCTTGGACGGCAGGAACCAGACGCTCAGGGCGAAGGACCCGATCCAGCCCAGGGCGATGATGAGCAACAGCCAGCGGCGCAGGCCCAGCTTGACCAGCGCCCACAGGGCCACGGGCCATATGATGTAGAACTGCTCTTCGACCGACAGCGACCAGGTGTGCAGCAGGGGCTGGTCTTCGGCGCCCCCTGCGAAGTAGCCGATCTGGTTGGCGAAATAGACGTTCGAGAAGAACAGCGCCGTCGCCTGCAGCGACCGTCCGAAGGCGGCGAACTCCGAGGGGATCAGCACGAAATACGCGGCGAGGGCGGTGGTCGCCAGCACCACGAAGAGCGCCGGGAATATGCGCTTGATGCGCCTGTTCCAGAAATCGACGAGCGAGAAGCGCGACCCTTCCAGATCGTTGACGATCAGGTTGGTGATTAGGAAGCCGGAGATGACGAAGAAGATGTCGACGCCGATATAGCCGCCCGGCAGCCAGTGGAGACCGCAATTTTGGCCGGCATGATAGACCACCACGGAGAGGACCGCGATCGCCCTCAGTCCGTCGATGTCGGCGCGATATTTCACTCTACATCCCCTGCAAATAGTGGATCTGAATCTTCAGCCGACCGAATTGGCGACCCGACGCGCACCGAAACGCTGCTTCAACGCCAACAGGCGGGACCGGACGCCTCGACGCACATTGGCGAGCTCCGAGCCGAGCCAGCTGTCCGGCGACAGCACCGCCAGGGCGAGCAGCACGAGACCGCCGGCCGCGCCGCCGCCGAGCTCGGAAACCCAGAAGTTCACCGGTGCCAGCAGGCGCATGACGATCAGGTCGGCCAGGATCACGGGCAGCCCCAAGGCCAAGCTTCTCGCATGGAGCCCGACCAGGGCGAGCAGTCTCAGGTCGGCCAGGTGCGCGGCATAGCTCAGCGAAATACCGTAGAAGATCCAGATCGCGATCGAAACCGCCACGGCGACGCCCGTCGGCCCGTGCATCGCGCCAATGATCGAGCCGCCGACCATCAGCACCGCATAGAGCCCCTGTCGAACCACGGCCGCGCCCGAACGCCCGAAGCCGACGGCTAGGCTCTCGGAGATCTTGTACGCGCAACGCGGTATCAGGGCTGAGAACAACAGCTGCACCACGATCACGGTGTCGCCCCACTTGGGCCCGAGCGCGATCATCACGATGGCGTGGGCATGCAGGACAACGAAGATCGACACCATGCCGAACAGCGGCGCGGCAAGGGACAGAGACTTCAGCAAGGCGCGCCGCGCCGCTTCCTGATCGTTCTGCAGGCGGGCGAAGGCGGGCAAGAGCACCTTGTGCATCGGCGCGGCGGTCGCGGAGACCGCCACGTCCAGAAGCTTCCAGCCGCGTGAATAGATGCCCAGCGGGATCGCGCCCAACGAGCGGCCGATGACGGCGTTCGCCCCGGCGTTGGCGGCCCAGGCCAGGACTTGCGAGATCGTGAAGAAGCCGCTCGTCTTGACGACGTGCCGCATCGATTCCCGATCCGGCCGCACGCGGATTGGAACCCGCGCGACGATGAGACTGGCGACGGCCTCCGTCACCCCACCGACCACCGCGCCGCCGACCAGCGACCAGACGCCGTAGCCCTTGAGCGCCATGACGGTCGAGACGATGCAGAAGCCCAGAGCGTAGGTGCCGATGTTGATGATCGCCAGGGCGGCGAATTGCCGACGGCGCTGCAAGAGCGCCTGCGACACCGATCCGCCCGCCTTGAAGATCAGCGTGACGGCGGTGACCGTCAGGATCGCTCCAAGGTGCGGGAAACGGAAGAAGTGCTCGACGAGGGGTGCGGCGACGGCCACGATCGCGAACATGGCGATCGCCAGGATCAGCGACATGTAGAGCGTGGTGGAGATGTAGTTGTCGTCGATCTCGGCGCGCTGCACCACGCCGATGCCGAACGAGCCTTCGAACACCGCATTGGTCAGGGCCAGCACCAGCCAGGCTGCGGCCATGACGCCGAAATCGGCAGGCGTCAGGATCCGCGCCAGAATGGCGGTCGAGATGAAGCTCAACGCCATGACGGCCAACCGGGCGATCATCAGCCAGCTGAAGCCGGTGACGACCTTGTGGCCGCCACCGGCCTTCGACGGTTTGTCCTTGGGCGCTTCACTGTGCATGCTTTGATCCATCTCGCGGCGTTTCGCCAAGAACCCTATTGCACTGCAGCATGACGTTCTCCGGACGGTAAGCCCAGAAATCACAGCCCTGCGCGCCAACTAGAGGATTGTTACTCGTAGGACAATCATGCGCGACGCGCCGCACATGCGAACTGCAGAATTGACTGAAAGCCGCCCAGCGCCAGGGCAGGCCTTTGAAGGCGCGACGAGCCTCGATCCGTCTTGAAGCTCCGGCAAGGCGGGACGCGAAAAGAACCAATCATCACTTGAAGGGGACCACGCCTTGGCCCGTCGGGACACGGGCCGGCGCGCGCGGGATCGAGTCCAGCCTGAGCAGGGAGAGGTAGCCCACCAGGCAGTAGGCCAGCATCATCGTCGAATCCCACGCCTCGGCGGCCATGTGGATGAGGAGGACCCCCATCAGGAAGGCGGCCAGCAGCTTTTCGCGAGGGGTGCGATAGCGCCTCATCGGGCCCACCCAGGATCGCATGATGTTGAGGGCCGAATAGACGAGCAGCGACAGCACGGCCAGAACGCCCACCGCGCCGTTCTCCACCAGGATCCGGGTCGGCTCGCCATGGATGCCCAGGCCCGGATTGATGATGCCGTTGCGATTCAGGAACGCGCTGCGGTACTCGTCCTGCACGATAGGTCCGTAGCCATTCGTGCCGACCCCGATCAGCGGGTGATCGGGAATGATCGTCTTGACGTAGTTGGCCGTCCACTCACGCTGCATTGTGCTGAACGTTTTGGGGGCGGAGTCCCTGCCGAAGTGGACCAGGGATTCGACTTGTCGCTGGATATAGCCCGTGGAATCGAGCATTTCGAGCGCGGGGATCGCCGCGATCAGGATGAGCGGCGCCAGGTAGGTCAACGGATTGCGGAAGTTGAGAATGAGCGGCAGGGCCAGGGCTAGCATGATGTAGCCCTTCCGCTCGCCTGACATCAGGATCAGGACGGCGGAGACGAGGACGGCCAGCGCTCCGTAGCGGCGCGCCGCGGGCGATTTGCCCGTCAGGAACGCCACCAGCACGAACGGCAGCAGGGCGAAGGCGTTTTTGGTGTCGGCGAGGTACTTCCAGGTCACGTATCGGTGGATCGAGATGTGGTAGAGGATCGTGACAGCGATCGTTGCGACCAAGAATATCGCCGCCCACCGATAGAACCGCCGCATGTCGTAGCGCGAATAGCGCACGACGAACGACCAAGTGAAGCCCAGGACGATCACCACCTGTATGAGTTTCAGCTGGAAGATATCCATGCTCACCCGCATCGCGAAGCCGACGTGGATGGCCAGGAATATGAACAGCGGCAGATTGAACAGTTTTCGCAGTTCGCCCGGCCGCAGCAGCAGCGGGATGTGAGCGACGAAGGCCACGGCCGACATCGCCACGAACAGGAAAGCCTTCCCCGGCCCGACGATCTGACCGAAGAACAGCGCCGTCAGCGTCAGGGCGAACCAGACGTCGATGATCGGATGGGAGTAGAAATCGTTCGCGGAGACTTGGCCCGTCGGGCCGGCGGCCTGGCAGGGTGGGCCCGAACCGGGCAGATTGGCACGGCGTCCGTGATCAAGCAGCGTCATGAGCCGGCCGTTGCAGAATCTGACCTTGCACCGAACAAGGTCTTATCCGGCCGACGATTGCAGTGCGGGGCCCCGGCCCGAGCGCGCCTGCAGGTCACGATAGACCTCGCCGATGGTCGCGACCATCCGCTCGGCGGTCCAGGGCGTGTAGTCCTGGCTCCTGAGGTGAGCCTGGAAGCGGGCGCGGGTCGGGGGCTCGTCGATCAGCTTGAGGATCGGGGCCTTCATCGCGGCCAGGTCATCGATCGGCACCACGTAGCCGCCCTCGTTGTCGGTGACCACCGTGTCGATGCCGGGAAGCGCGGTGGTGACGATCGGCACGCCCGCGATGGCCGCCTGCACGGCGACACGCGGAAGACCCTCGCGGCGCGAGCAGACCAGAGCAACGTCGGACAACGCCAGCAGGCGCTCGAGATCCTTGCGGAACCCCAGGACTCGGACGTGGGCCCGAAGGCCTAACCGGTCGATCTCGGCCTCGATCGCTGGCCGCTCAATGCCGTCGCCGGCCAGCAGCAGGACCACATTGGGCCGCTCGTCGATGATCTCGCGCAGCACCTTGAGGAACCTCAATTGACCCTTGCGCTCTTCCAGCGCCGCAGCCATCAGCAGGACGAAGGGCGCTTCGGCCGCGGCGATCGGGCTGGCCTTCAGGGTCGCGGCGTCGTCCGACGGCAAGGCGGTGGCGAACCGGTCGACGTCCATGCCGCTGGGCGCCACGATGTGCCGGGCCGATCGGCCCAGGCGCCGCTCGACACAGTCGTCGCGAAGGTTCGCGCTGACATAGACGAAGGCGTGGGTGAATGCGCCGCACAGCCGCTCGAGCCCGGTGTAGATGATCTCCTCGGTCCGCGAGACGTTCGCGAACGGCAGAATATGCACGCCATGGACGATATGTTTTGTTCCGGCCATCACCGCAGCCAGGCGACCGACGATGCCGGCCTTGCTGGTGTGGGTGTGCACCAGGTCGGGCTTGATCTTCTTGAGATGGCGATAGATCGACCAGGTCGATGCGAGATCGCGCTGCGGTGAAACCGTCCGCTGCAGGGCCGGCACGACGATGAACTTCACGGCCGGGTGCAGGGACGCTCTCATCGAGGCCTCCCATTCACCGCCGACGATCAGTGTGACCTCGTCCCCAGCTTCCGCCTGCAGGTTGCAGGTGATTTGGGTGTTCTCGTCCGCACCGCCGCGAATGAACCGCGTGATGATGTGTACTTGGCGCACGTCGTCGATTCCCCACGGTCATGAAGCCACTGTCGGGGGCTTGTACGAGATCTTGCCGGTCACGGCCAGCGCAACACGAAGCTCAGGCATGAACTTTATCAGCAATGCTCAGTGTTCGCGCGAAAGCTCGTAACCTGCGCATTGAGTTATGTAAATGTCTCAATCGATTTCGAGAATCGTCTTCACCTTTTCCGGGCTAACCTGGCGGCCAGGGCTTTCGGTCAGCAGGTAGTCGAAGCAGCCTTGGCCGCCCGTGGCTTCCACCCTGGGCGCATTCAGTTTGGCGATCGCTTGGGGTGAGGCGGCCGAGCCTTGCCGTTAGGCGTCTGGCGAGATCGCCTTCGACAACTATCCCAGCTTTTCTTCGATCAGCGCCGTGGTGCGGTCCAGGCCGAAGATCGCCGCGAACGAGCCGAAGCGGGGCCCCTGGCTCTGGCCCAGCAGCACCTCGTAGAGGGCCTGGAACCAGGCGCGCAGTGGTTCGAACTCGTGGTCCTTGCCGACCGCGAACACCTCGTTCTGGATCAGCTCGGCGTCCTGGCAGTCCGAGGGCAGGGCCTTCAGGCGGGCTAGCAGGTCGACGATCGCGGCGCGCTCCTTGTCGTCCGGCGCGCGGAACGCCTTCGTCGGTTTGACGAAGTCGTCGTAGTAATTGATCGCGTAGCCGGCCAGGCGGTCCAGCAGCGGCTGGCTCTCCGGCGTCGCGCCCGGGATGTAGCGCGACAGGAAGCCCCAGAGGATCGCCTTGTCCGAGGCGTTGGCGGCCGAGACCAGGTTCAGCATCAGGCTGAACGACACCGGCGAGCCGTACTGCGGCGGACGGCCCGAATGGACGTGCCACACCGGGTTGTCCAGCTGCTTGACCGGCTCCTGCCGGGGGTAGGCGTCCAGCTGCTGCAGGTACTCGTCGGTCGCCTTGGGGATGACGTCGAAATACAGCTTCTTGGCCGACTTGGGGCTCTGGAACATGTAGTACGACAGGCTCTCGGGCGCGCCGTAGCGCAGCCAGTCCTCCATCGACAGGCCGTTGCCCTTGGACTTGGAGATCTTCTGCGAGTTCTCGTCCAGGAAGAGCTCATAGTTGAAGCCCTCGGGCGGCACGCCGCCCAGCGCCTTGCAGATCTGAGCGCTGGCCTTGACCGAGTCGATCAGGTCCTTGCCGCTCATCTCGTAATCGACGCCCAGCGCCGTCCAGCGCATGGCCCAGTCGGGCTTCCACTGCATCTTGACGTGGCCGCCGGTCACCGGGACCTCGACCTTCGATCCGTCCTCGTCCTCGAAGACGATCGTGCCCTTCTCGACGTTGCGCTCCAGGGTCGGGACCTGCAGCACCTTGCCGCTCAAAGGGCTGATCGGCAGGAACGGCGAATAGGACGCGCGGCGCTCCTCGCCCAGGGTCGGCAGCATGACCTTCTGGATGGCGTCGAAGCGGGCCAGGGCGGTCAGCAGGGTCTCGTCGAACTGGCCGGCCTTGTAGCACTCGGTCGAGGACACGAACTCGTAGTCGAAGCCGAAGCCGTCGAGGAAGGCGCGCAGGCGGGCGTTGTTGTGGGCGCCGAAGCTGTCGTGCGTGCCGAACGGGTCGCGGACCACGGTCAGCGGCTTGCCCAGGTCCTCGATCAGCGGCTGCTTGTTCTCGATATTGTCGGGAACCTTGCGCAGGCCGTCCATGTCGTCGCTGAAGGCGATCAGCCGCGTGGGAATGGCGTCGTCGGTCAGGGCGCGGAAGGCGCTGCGGACCATGGTCGTGCGCGCCACCTCGCCAAAGGTGCCCAGGTGCGGCAGGCCCGAGGGGCCGTAGCCGGTCTCCAGGATCACCGGCTTGGCCAGGGCCGGCAGAGCTTTGACGGCCTCGTGGGCCTTGCCGCTGTGGATCAGCGTGGAGGCGAAGTCGCGTTCGGCGTCAGTCAGACGCAGGCGCAGGATGCGGGCGAGCAGGGCGCGCGCCTGCTCGAACGGCCAGGAGCGAGCGTCGCGGGCGAGGGGGGAGAGGCCTTCAAACATGGCGCGGGGTATAGGCGGTCGAGGCGGCGGTGGCTAGGTTTTGGGTGAGGGGATGTGCAGCGTCCGGGTCCGGGCAGGGGGGCGGTGTCAGCTCACGACCCTGAGCGGACACTAGGTTTTGGATCGGGAACGAATTGCTTTTTTGCCGATCAGGAACACGGAGGTGGCGGCAATGAACAAGCCCCCGCCCATGCCCACGTAGCGTAAAATTCGAGTCCACATTGTTGCGTCGGCGGCAAAGACCGTGAGCGCAAACCAGCACATTCCAAGCCCAAATAGGAGGTTGATTGCTTCAGCCCAAACGGGCGGGGTGGCTGCTTTGTCGCGATGGGTCTGGCGAGGCATCTTGGCAATCCCGTAAGGGGGCAGCGATAGACTGCACCTTAGCAGGCCCTAAGGTCCGACATCCACCCATCTAGGACATTTAGCCAAGAGGTGTAGGCTGACGGCTGGGTGAGCAATGGACGATCAGCGATGCAAAAGTGGATCTACCTAGTCGGCGGGTTGGCGGCTCTGGCGATCACGCTTAGCTCCGGCTACTTCGTCGGTGAGCACCTGCTTTGGGTTCACACCTTCGGATGGCCCACTCTCTCCACCGCCGGGCTCGTGACGCTCAGCGCTGCCTGCGTTTGTGGCCTATTGGGGACGGTTGTCATGATCCGGAAGCTTGTTTTCGAGCATTCGGCGAAGGGCAACTAACCACCCTTTTCGGACTTCTGAAACGTCCGCTTGGCGCAAGCCCCCATCCGCCCCGGATGGGGCCGCGCCTTAAAGCCTTGGTGGATCGGAGCTCTGGCAACTGTCCGGAGTTACACGACGACAGACGGCTGGAGCTCTGGCTTGACTGCGGGGTCTAGCCCCACGGACCGTTCCACGAGCTTCCAGCCGCCGCGATCAAACCTCATCAGGTGATCGTTCGTCCATCATACGAGGACCGCCTCTGGCGGCCGCGTCGCGGCGACGCGGCGCGTCGTCCTTGACACGGCCAGACGCCAGAACAGGCTCGCCATCAAGGTTTCAAGGCGCGGCCTCGCCGTTGCGGGCGGTCTTTGAAGGGGATGACCGGGATCTAGAGGGATCGAGCGCCGTGTATCCCCGCCAGCGCCGCGAAGAACGCCAACCTTTCCAACGCCCTGAAAAATAATCAGCGTCACCGATCCTCGGACCTCAGACCCGCCGCATAATCATACCCGTCCCCATCGCGGGGGAGGGCTCTTGGTACCGGCCCAAGCAGGCGATGGGGATCGAACCGAGCGGGGCCTGGCTGGCCCGGCGGGCGGGTCGGCTTGGGAGGCGGGTCTCAGAAGGATCCAAGGCCCGGGGCGGACGCCAGCCGGACAGCCGGGGTCGACGGGGCCGGGAGGTTAAACCGGCCTGTTCCAGGATCAGTCGGAGTCGCCGACGGCCCCTTCCGGGCGACTTTGATCCTGCCCGCCCGAGGGGAAACGTCGACCGGGATGAAACAGGCC
>NZ_JBAPVS010000070.1:0-32391 GCF_049283275.1 Caulobacter sp.
GGCCACCTCCCCCAGAGGGGGAGGATCTGGCGGTGGATGACAAAGGGAAGCGCCCTGCGCTAGACCCCTTCCCATGACCGTCGACATCACCGGCTTCTGCCCCGACCGCTTCTCCGCCGTCCGCGATGCGTTCACCGCCAACTTCGAGAACGGCGGCGAGCTGGGCGCGCGGTTCAGCCTGGCCATCCACGGCGAGGTCGTCGTCGACCTGATCGGCGGCTACGCCGATCGCAAGCACGAGGTCGCGTTCGGGCCCGACACCCTGACGCCGCTGTTCTCGACCACCAAGGCCGTCGCGGCCCTGCTGATCGCCCGGCTCGTGGACCAGGGCAAGCTGACCTACGGCCAGACGGTGGCCTCGGTCTGGCCGGAGTTCGCCCAGGCCGGCAAACAGGACGTCACGGTCGGCCAGGTGATGTCGCATCAGGACGGCCTGTCGGGCTTTCCGGACGAGACCGATCCGGCGATCTGGTTCGACTGGGACGCCACCACCGCCAAGCTGGCGGCCATGGCGCCGCTGTGGCCGATCGGCTCGGCCAGCGGCTACCACCCGGTGACCTTCGGCTTCACCGCCGGCGAGATCTTCCGCCGGGTCGACGGCCGGACCATGGGAACCGCCCTGCGCGAGGACCTGGCCGAACCGCTGGGTCTGGACCTGTGGATCGGCTTGCCCGACAGCCAGCACGCCCGCTGCGCCGAGCTGATGCGGCCGACCGGCCTGCCCAAGTTCGGCGCGATGAATGAGGCGGTGAAGGCCGCCTTCATGACCAAATGGGCGGCCCCTGGCGGCCGAGGGACCGCCGATTGGCGGCGGGCCGAGATCCCCTCGGCCAACGGCCACGCCACCGCCCCGGCCCTGGCCCGGCTGATGGGCGCCCTGGCCTCGGGCGGCGAACTGGACGGCGTCCGGGTGCTGTCGCCGGCCCTGATCGCGGAAGCCTCGGCCGAGCGGATCGTCGGCCAGGACCTGGTCCTGCCCTTCGTGATCAGCTGGGGCGCGGGCTTCATGCGCAACACGCCCAACTTCTTCTACGGCCCGACGCCTCAGGCCTTCGGCCACAGCGGCTGGGGCGGCTCGTGCGCCTTCGCCGACCCCTCGCGCGGCGTGTCGGGGGCCTATGTTATGAACAAGCAGGGGATCGAGCTGATCGGCGACCCGCGCGCCGTGCGGTTGATCCAGGCGGCCTATTCGGCGCTCTGACCGGTGGTCGAGGGTTTGGGCGCGATCATCAGCCAACCCACGATCCCCGCCCCGACCGCCGCCACGGCGCTGACGCCCATCACCCACGGATAGCCCTGCGGTCCCGGCGCGAAATAGATCAGGCCCAGTACCGCCACGGCCAGCAGGCCGGCGATCCGGGCGACGGCGTTGTTGATCCCCGAGGCGACGCCCGCGTGGCTGGCGGCCACCGCGCTCATCACCGTGTTGGTCAGGGGCGCGACCGCGATGGTCATGCCCAGGGCGACCACCAGAAGGCCCGGCAGGACGCCGGTCCAGAAGCCGGAGCCGAGCCAGGGCGCGCCCAGCAGGCCAAAGCCGATCCCGGCCAGGATCGGCCCGAGGGTCAGCATCGGCCGGGCCCCGAACCGGTCGGCCGCCTTGCCGCTCACGCCCGACAGGGTCCCCATGATCAGCGAGAACGGCAGCAGGGTCGCGCCCGCCGCCGCCGCCGAATAGCCATGGCGGGCGATCAGCTCGTAGGGCAGGAAGAACAGGGCCCCCGTCAGGCCGAAATACAGCGCCAGGGTCAGCAGGTTGGCGCCGCTGAAGGTCCGCGAGCGATAGAGGGCCAGCGGCATCATCGGATGCTTCTCGCGGGCCTGGCTGACCAGGAAGCCGGCCAGCAGGGCCGCGCCGGCCGCCAGGGCCGCCCAGACCGCGGGGCTGGTCCAGCCGCGCTGACCCGCCGCCGTCAGGCCCCAGGTCACCGCGCCCAGACCCGAGGCGGCCAGGATCGCGCCGCGCCAGTCCAGGTGCTCGACCTCCGGGTCGCGGCTCTCGCGCACCGCGGCCAGGGCCAGTCCGACGGTGGCGACGGCCAGGGGGATGTTGATCAGGAAGATGGCGCGCCACGAGACGTGGTCGACCAGCCAGCCGCCCAGCACCGGGCCGATGGCCGTGGTCACCGAGGCGAAGCCCGCCCAGGCGCCGATCGCCGCGCCGCGCTCGGTGTCGTCGAAGGTCGAACCCAGGATCGCCAGGCTGGCCGGCACCAGCAGGGCCGCGGCGATCCCCTGCACGGCGCGGGCGGCGATCAGCCAGCCGGCGTCCGGGGCCAGGGCGCAGCCCAGCGAGGCCGCCGCGAACAGCAGGACGCCGATCACGAACACCCGCCGTCGTCCATAGCGGTCGCCGGCCGAACCGCCGATCAGCACCAGGGCGCCCAGCAGCAGCAGGTAGGCGTTGACGATCCACTGCACCTGACCGGCGTCGGCCTTCAGGGCGGTGCGCATGGCCGGCAGGGCGACATTGACCACCGAGCCGTCGATGAAGGCCATGCTCGAGCCCAGCACCGTGGCGGCCAGGGCCAGGCGCTTGCGCGGCGCAGGGCCGTCCGAACCGCGACAGGCCCGGATGACGCCTTCGTCGCACGGGGGATGCACGGGACCGGTCATGGATGGGGAGGATGGCGTGAATGCAGCCGGGTCGCCAATCCCATTTCAACCGCTCATCCCGGCGAATGCCGGGATGAGCGGATCTAAAAGGAAATCAAACCGCCACCGCCCGCGTCCGCTTCCACGCCCCGTAGGCGAACACCGCCACGCCCAGCCAGATGAACACGAACGACAGGGCGCGCATCGGCGTGAAGGCCTCGCCCAGGGCGACGCCGATCAGGAACTGCAGGGTCGGGGCGATGAACTGCAAAAAGCCCATGGCGCTGAGCGGCATGCGGCGGGCCGACCAGGCGAACAGGGCCAGGGGCACGACGGTGGCCGGTCCGGCCAGCAGCAGCAGGGTGGTCACGCCGATCCCCGTTCCCAGGTGGCCGACGCCGGTCGCCTGCAGGTGCAGCACGTAGGCCAGCCCCGGCACGGCCAGGTAGGCGCACTCGATGAACAGGCCGGTCTGGGCGTCGGCCTTCACCTGCTTGCGCAGGATGGCGTAGATGCAGAAGCTCAGCGCCACGCCCAGCGAGATCACCGGCAGGTGGCCCAGGGCGGCCGTCTGGATCGCCACGCCCACCACCGCCAGGCCGATGGCGATCGCGCCCTCGCGGCTGATCCGCTCGCGGAACAGCAGGGCCCCGGCCGCCATGTTCATCAGCGGGTTGATGTAATAGCCGAGGCTGGCCTCGATCACGTGGTTGGCGTTGACCGCGAACACGTAGATCGACCAGTTGGTGAAGATGGCGATCGTCGAGAGCGCCAGCACCAGCAAGGTCTTGGGCTGGCGCAGCACGGCCGCGACCTGCCCGCCCTGCTTGGCCAGCAGCACCGCGAGGAACGCCCAAGGGGCGGCCCACAGGGTGCGGTGGGCGATCATCTCCCAGGAGCTGACGCCCAGGATCGACAGCAGGTGGAAATACAGCGGCAGGAAGCCCCACAGCAGGTAGCAGCCCACCCCGGCGATCAAGGCTGTCCGGGCTTCATCCGGGCTCTTGGTCAAATCCGCCGACATACTTCATTCCCCTCGAATCTCTGGTGCGGTCGCAAATGAAAAAGGGCTCCCGGGACCTGATGTCCCGGAAGCCCCTGAAATCGTCCACCCGCTTGTTGCGGAAGGCGGCTTAGGCCGGGAGTTTCTGCTTGATGAGACCCTTCTCATGCAGCAGCTGCGCGATCTGCACGGCGTTCAGCGCCGCGCCCTTGCGCAGGTTGTCGGCCACGCACCACAGCGCGATGCCGTTTTCCACGGTCGGGTCGGTTCGGATGCGCGAGACATAGACCGGGAACTCGCCGGCGCTTTCCTTCGGCGTCATGTAGCCGCCGTCCTCGCGCTTATCGACCACCTGCACGCCGTCGGCGTCGCGCAGGATCTCGCGGACGTCGTCCTCGTCCAGCGGGGTCTCGAACTCGATGTTCACCGACTCGGCATGGCCGACCATGACCGGCACGCGCACGCAGGTGGCGGTCAGCTTGATGGAGGGGTCCAAGATCTTCTTGGTCTCCATCATCATCTTCCACTCTTCCTTGGTGAAGCCGTCTTCCATGAAGACGTCGATGTGGGGGATGACGTTGAAGGCGATCTGCTTGGTGAACTTCTTGGGCGGCGGGGCGCCCAGGACGAACACGCCCTTGGTCTGCTCCCACAGCTCGTCCATGCCTTCCTTGCCCGCGCCCGAGACCGACTGGTAGGTCGAGACGACCACCCGCTTGATCTTGGCTTCGGCGTGCAGGGGAGCCAGCACCACCACCAGCTGCGCCGTGGAGCAGTTGGGGTTGGCGATGATGTTCTTGGGCAGCTTGTTGACGGCGTCGGGGTTCACTTCCGGCACCACCAGCGGCACGTCCGGATCCATCCGGAAGTGGCTGGAATTGTCGATGACGATCGGGCCGGCCGCGCCGATCTTCTCGCCCCAGGCCTTGGAGATGGCGCCGCCGGCGCTCATCAGCACGATATCGACCTTGGAGAAGTCGAACTGCTCCAGGTCCTCGCAGTGCAGGGTCTTGTTTCCGAACGAGACTTCCACGCCGATGGATTTGCGGCTCGCGATCGCATGCATCTTGTCCACGGGGAACTTCAGTTCCTCGAGGATGTTGAACATCTCACGGCCCACATTGCCCGTGGCGCCGACCACGGCGACCCGGTAACCCATCGCAGCCTCCAATTCATGTCTTGAGCCCGCCCATCGACGGCGGGAGCGGACCCGTTACGCCCCGAGAGCCCTGGACGCAAGAACAGGCTTTCTAATGCGGCGCTCAGCGCAGGGCGTAGGGGGCAGATTTCACCCGTACTGGACGGGTTCTGCACGAGGCGGCGTGACGGCGGTGGCGCGTCCAGCGGCGCCTACTTCCGCTCCGCCTTCACGAAATCCACGAACGCCCGCAGCGGCGCGGGCATGTGGCGACGGCTGGGATAATAGAGATAGGGCCCGCTGAACGGCGGCAGCCAGTCGTCGAGCACGGTCTCCAGCCGTCCCGCGGCGATGGCCGGGGCCACGAAGCCCTCGAAGGTGGCCAGCAGACCCACCCCCGCCTCGGCGGCGGCGATCTCCAGCTCGCCGCTGTTGGTGATCAGCGGCCCCTCGGGCTGGACGCGGATCACCTCGCCCTGCTTCTCGAACTCCCAGGCATAGCTGGTCCCGCTGGCGAAGCGGTGGCGGATGCAGGGATGGTTCAGCACCTCGCGCGGATGGACCGGGCGGCCGTGCTTTGCGAAATAGGCCGGCGAGGCGACCACCACGAACCGCTGCGGCCCGGCCAGGGGCACGGCGATCATGTCCTTCTCCAGCCGCTCGTCGTAGCGCACCCCGGCGTCGTAACCGGCGGCCAGCACGTCGACGAAGGCGTCGTCGGCCGTGACCTCGACCCGCACGCCGGGATGGGCGGCCAGGAAGCGGGGGATCAGGTCGGGGAAGACGATCCGTGACACCGCGCCCGGCACGTTCAGCTTCAGGGCGCCGATCGGGCTGTCGCGGAAGGCGTTGACCTCGTCCAGGGCCAGGCCGACGTCGGCCAGGGCGGGGGTCAGCCTGGCCAGCAGCCGCTCGCCGGCCTCGGTGGGGGTGACGCTGCGGGTTGTGCGGTTGAGCAGGCGCACGCCCAGAGCCGCCTCCAGCCGGCGCAGGGCTTCGGAAAGCGACGAGGCCGAGACCCCGCGCAGGCTCGCCGCGCCTCGAAAGCTGCGGGCCCGCGCCACGGCGGTGAAGGCGTCGAGATCGGCAAGGTCGGGCTGGGCCATTGTGCGATTTTCCGAACAGCTCGTGCGGTGATGAACGGATTATCGCACGAGAAGCGGCGGCGCATAGTCCCGTCATCGAACATCACCGACTTCGGAGACTTCCCATGCAAACGCGTCAACTCGGCAAGACCGGTCCGGTCGTCTCGGCCCTGGGCCTGGGCGCCATGGGCATGTCGGGCATGTACGGACCGTCCGACCGCGCCGAGAGCCTGGCCACGATCGATGCCGCCCTGGAGGCCGGGATCACCTTGATCGACACCGGCGACTTCTACGGCATGGGCCACAACGAGATGCTGATCGGCGAAGCCCTGAAAGGCTCCAAGCGCGATCAGGCGGTCATCTCCGTCAAGTTCGGCGCCCAGCGCGATCCCGGGGCCGGCTGGATCGGCTTCGACGGCCGCCCGGCGGCGGTGAAGACCGCCCTGGCCTATACGCTGCAGCGCCTGGGCGTCGACCACATCGACATCTACCGCCCGGCCCGCCTGGACCCCAACGTGCCGATCGAGGACACCGTCGGGGCCATCGCCGACATGGTCCAGGCCGGCTATGTGCGCCACATCGGCCTGTCGGAGATGGGCGTCGAAACCATCCGCAAGGCCCATGCCGTCCATCCGATCGTCGACCTGCAGATCGAGTACGCGCTGATCACCCGCGGGGTCGAGGACAAGATCCTGCCGGTCCTGCGCGAGCTGGGCATCGGCATGACCGCCTACGGCGTGCTGTCGCGCGGCCTGATCAGCGGCCACTGGGACAAGGACCAGGGCAAGGCCGCGGGCGACTTCCGCAGCCATTCCCCGCGTTTCCAGGGCGACAATGTCGACAAGAACCTGACCCTGGTCGAGGCCCTGCGGAAGATCGCGCAGGAGAAGGGCGTCAGCGTCGCCCAGATCGCCATCGCCTGGGTGGCGGCCCAGGGCGACGACATCGTGCCGCTGGTCGGAGCCCGCACCCGCGCGCGTCTCGCCGAGTCGCTGGGCGCCCTGGACGTCGTCCTGTCGGCCGGCGACCTGGCCGCGATCGAGCACGCCGTGCCCAAGGACGCGGCGGCGGGCACGCGCTACGCCGAAGCCCAGATGGCCCACCTCGACAGCGAGCACTGACCGGTTCGCGGGCCTCTTTGGCTTTTTAGGTGGGGTTTTCAAGGGGAGCCGGACGAAAATTTCGGTCTGTCAAAGGCCGCGAAGCTGGGTTTAGTTTCGCGGCCATGATCGAAGCGCTGCTGAAAAAGATGGTCAAGGTCGGCGACCTGACCGTCCACCTGCCCAATGGTTCGACGACCAAGGCCGGCGACGGCTCGGGTCCGTCGGTGACGATGCGGGTCAACGGGCGCGGCCTGCGCCGCCTGGTGGCCAATCCCAGCCTCGGCCTCGGCGAGGCCTATATGGAAGGCGATCTGAAGATCGAGCAGGGGACCCTGTGGGACCTGCTGGAGATCGTCGGCAAGAGCGGCGGCCGCACGCCCAAGCGCGGCACGCCGCTGACCCGGGCCCGCAAGGCGCTCAAGCGCACGGTGCAGTCGGTCAACGACCGCATCGCCTCGCGCCGCAACGTCGCCCACCACTACGACGTGGGCAACGAGCTGTACAAACGCTTCCTCGACAAGGACATGCAGTACAGCTGCGCCTATTTCGCGCGGCCCGACATGACGCTGGAAGAGGCCCAGGTCGCCAAGAAGGCCCATATCGGCGCCAAGCTGAACATCACGCCGGGCATGAAGGTGCTGGACATCGGCTCGGGCTGGGGCGGCATGTCCCTGACCCTGGCGGCCGACCACGGGGCGAAGATGACGGGGGTCACCCTGTCGACCGAGCAACTGGCCCTGGCCAGGGAGCGCGCCGAAAAGGCGGGGCTGTCCGACCAGGTCGAGTTCCGCCTGACCGACTATCGCGACCTCGACGAGACCTTCGACCGCATCGTCTCGGTCGGCATGCTGGAGCACGTGGGCGCGCCGAACTTCCAGACCTATTTCGACACCGTCAAACGGTTGCTGGCCGACGACGGCAGCGCGGTGATCCATTCGATCGGCCGCATGAGCGGCCCCGGCGCGACCAACGCCTTCACGGCCAAGTACATTTTCCCAGGCGGCTACATCCCGGGCCTGTCGGAGATCGTCAAGGCGATCGAGGCGGCCGGCCTGTGGATCACCGACATCGAGATCCTGCGCCTGCACTACGCCGAGACCTGCAAGCACTGGCGCCTGCGGTTCCTGGCCGATCCGGACATCCCTTTGATGTTCGACGAGCGGTTCCGGCGGATGTGGGAATTCTACCTGTGCGGAGCCGAGCTGGGCTTCCGCTACGGCGGCCACATGGTCTTCCAGATCCAGGTGGCCAAGAAGGTGGGCGCCCTGCCGATCACCCGTGACTACATGTTCGACGGCGAGCGCTGAACCCACGGCGCCCGGTGGAAAATTCCCGGACGCCGTGGGGCGGACGCTAGATCAGGCGTCCGAGCCGGTTAGACGCGGTTGCCGGTCGAGTTCGGGTTGGTCACGCCCGTCTGGGCGCCGAGGTTGTTGTCACGCAGGTCGTTGCCGACCAGCAGGACCTCGGCGTTGGTCACCACGCCCCAGTCCTGCTGACCGCCGATCGAGCGGGCCCGCACGCCGCTGACCACGCCCGAACCGCTCACGAAGAAGTAGATGCCGTTCGAGCGGCCCACGTTCCTCAGCCGTCCGTTGGCCAGGAACTGGCCGCCGGTGATCGTGACGTCCGGGCAGTTGGCCAGGATGCCGTCCTGGCCGTTGTTGGTGATGATGGTCGGGCCGACCTGGACCTGATGGTTGTGATCGGACAGGTAGATGCCGCAGTCGCCCGAGAGCTCGATGAACCCTGGCCTGATCAGGTGCTGACCGCCCCAGGTGTCCAGATAGATCCCGTGACCCCCGTCCTCGCCGTAGAAGCCGCCGTCGATGCGGATGCTGGCGATCGGATTGGTCTGCAGGCCGAGAGCCGCCACGCCGTGACCGGTGTTCTTGTAGGTGACGCAGGTCTCCAGGGCGCCGACCGAGGTGGCCGGAGCGGTCCCCTGGCTGGCGTAGTGGTAACCGTCGCCGCCGTTGAGGGTCGCGGTGCATTTGGTCAGGTAGTACTGCAGCGGGTTGTGGGCGTAGGCGCCGTTCGAGGTGAAGCTGAAGCCGTGCGAGACGTTGTTCGACGCGCCGCAGTTCACCAGCGTGGTGTAGGCGGTCATGCCCAGGTTCCAACCGATGTAGTTGAAATTGGCGCGCACGTTGGTGATCACGCCGTTGTCCCAGCTGTAGTTGGCGGCCACCTGCAGCTTGACCCCGTCGCCGCCGGGCGCGGTCGCAACGCCCAGATGGTCGACGGTGAAGTCCGCCATCGTGACGTAGTCCGTGGCCGCCGGGATCAGGATCACCGGCTGGGAGGCGTTGTTCGAGCGCAGGAAGGTCACGCCGATCCCGCAGCCCTTCAGCGCCGTGCCGCCGCGGGGAAACTGCACCGGGGCGCTGACGGTGTAGACCTTGGCCAGCATGCGCACCTCGTTCGAGGCGACAAACGCGCGCTGGAAGCTCAGCGTGTCGTCCGGATCGCCCGGCAGGCGATAGTCGTCGGCGAAAACGTAATTGGTCATTTCAATTCTCCAAATTTTTCAAAAACATAGCTGCTAAAATTGCAGAACCGCCGCGCCTTGGGCCGCTTGTCGGGCGGCGCTTGAGAGCAGCGATAGGTTCAATCTAGAGAGGCGTTGCGTCAGATTCGGACGTCAAGTGTTCCTATTTTGTTCTCATTATCACGCGAACCGAAACCCATGGCCGCGGGCTTGAAGTCGGTCGCAATTAAGCCTCACTGTCGGGCGTTTCTTTTCGCACTGAAGTTGAGTGGCGTGGCGTTCTCCCTGGATGTGACACGGAGAGTCCGATGATCCGGCTTGGCCTGCTGCTCGTGGCCTTCATCGCCCTGCTCGCGGCCCCGCCCGCCCTGGCCCAGAGCCAGGTTCGGGATTTCGAGATCGCCTCGAAGGCTTTCGATGGCGCCAGGATCGGCATCAGCGGCCAGCGGCGCGCGCGGGTCTATCTGCCGGACGGCTACGAGAGCTCCGGGCGGCGCTATCCGGTGATCTACTATCTGCACAACATCTTCGAGGACGAGCGCGCCGCCTTCGACCAGCATGACCTGAAAGGGCTGCTGGATCGGGCGATCAAGGCCGGGACGATCCCGCCGGTGATCGTGGTCGCCGCCGACTTCAGCACGCCGCTGGGCGGTTCGATCTACGCCAACTCACCGGTCACGGGGAACTGGCGCGACTTCATGGTCAAGGATCTGGTCCCCTGGACGGACGGCCAGTTCCGCACGCTGGCGACACGCGACTCGCGAGGCCTGGCCGGCGACCGGATGGGCGGACACGGCGCCATCGCCTTCGGCATGCGCCATCCCGACGTATTCGGCGCGGTCTACGCCCTGCATCCGGTCGGCACGGGGCTGGGACTGCAGACCATGTCCTCGCGGCCCAACTTCGACCTGCTGCAGGGCGCCAGGTCGCTGGACGACCTGAAGGCCGATCCGTTCTCGCAGCTGTTCACCGCCATCTACCAGGCCCACCTGCCCAACCCGGCCAAGCCGCCGCTCTATGTCGACCTGCCGGCCCGCAAGGTGGACGGCAAGCTGGTCATCGACGCGGCCCTGACCGAGAAGCTGCAGGACGGCTTCCTGCTGGACCGCGCGGTGGGACGCTACGCCGACAACCTCAAGACCCTGCGCGGCTTCAAGTTCGACTGGACGCGGGGCGACCCCAATCCCGACCACGTGGTCTCCAACCAGGCCTTCTCGCGCCTGCTGACCGAATACGGCGTGCCGCACGAGGCCGAGGAATATGTCGGCGGCTGGGGCGACCGCACCTGGGGCGAGACGGGCCGGGTCCAGACCGACCTGCTGCCGTTCTTCGCCCGGACGCTGGTGTTCGCGCCCTAGGCTTTCGCGCCGCGGACGCCGCGGGCTATTCCACTGTCACCGACTTGGCCAGGTTGCGCGGCTGGTCGACGTCCGCGCCCTTCACCACGGCCACGTGATAGGCCAGCAGCTGGATCGGGGCCGACATCACCAGGGTCGAGACCAGCGGGTCGCTGGCCGGGGCGGTGACCACCACTCGGGCGCCGGCCGGGGCGTGCTTTGCGCCTTCCGGATCGGTGATGAACACCACCTGGCCGCCGCGGGCCATCACCTCGCTCATGTTCGAGGCCGACTTCTCGAAATAGCTGTCATAGGGGGCCAGGATGATGATCGGGGTCTGGTCGTCGACCAGGGCGATCGGGCCGTGCTTCAGCTCGCCGGCCGCGTAGCCCTCGGCGTGGATGTAGCTGATCTCCTTCAGCTTCAGCGCGCCTTCCAGGGCCAGGGCCGACATCGGGCCGCGCCCCAGGAACAGCACGTCCCTGGCCTTGGCGATGTCGACGGCGATCTCCTTGAGGGCGTCCTCCAGGCCGATGGCCTCGGCGATCAGGCGCGGGGCCTCCAGCAGCACCCGGACCATCCGCTGCTCTTCGGCCTCATCGATCCTGCCGCGCGCCTTGGCCGCGGCCACGGCCAGGGCGATCATCACGCTGACCTGGGCGGTGAAGGCCTTGGTCGAGGCCACGCCGATCTCGGGTCCGCAATGGATGGGCAGGACCACGTCGACCTCGCGGGCCATGGTCGACTCTGTGGCGTTGACCACCACGGCGCTGCGCATGCCCTTGGCCTGGCAGTAGCGCAGGGCCGCCAGGGTGTCGGCGGTCTCGCCCGACTGCGACATGGCGATGACCAGCGAGCCGGCGCGCAGGGCCGGCTGGCGATAACGGAACTCCGAAGCGACCTCGACATCGACCGGCAGGTCGGCCAGCTGCTCGATCAGGTACTTGCCGATCACCCCGGCGATATAGGAGGTGCCGCAGGCGACGATCTGGATGCGCTCCAGATCGGCCAGGCCCAGGCCCTCGGGCATGGCCGTGCGGTTGCTGATCGCGTCGACATAGGCCGAGATGGTGTGCTGGCAGCCCTCCGGCTGATCATGGATCTCCTTTTCCATGAAGTGCCGGTAGTTGCCCTTCTCCATCAGCACGGCCGAGGCGGGGACCACCTTGATCGGCCGGTCGACGGGCGCGCCGGCCTGGTCGAAGATCCTGGCGCCGGCATGGTCGATGATCGCGTGGTCGCCGTCGTGCAGATAGGCGATGCGGTTGGTGAACGGACCCAGGGCCAGGCCGTCGGAGCCGACGAACATCTCGCCGTCGCCATAGCCCAGGGCCAGCGGCGGGCCGTTGCGGGCCGCCAGGATGGTCTCGTCCTCGCCGCCGACCAGGATGCAAAGGGCGAAGGCGCCGCGCAGGCGCTTGAGCGTGGCCTGAAACGCGTCCAGCGGCGACAGGCCGGTGGCCAGTTCGGCGTCCAGCAGGTGGGCGACCACCTCGGTGTCGGTGTCGCTTTGGAACTCCCGGCCGGCGGCGACCAGTTCGGACTTCAGTTCGGCGAAGTTCTCGATGATGCCGTTGTGGACCACCGCCACGCGCCCGACGATGTGCGGGTGGGCGTTGCGCAGGGTCGGGGCGCCGTGGGTGGCCCAGCGGGTGTGGCCGATGCCGGTGGTGGCGATCAGCGGTTCATGCGCCAGCAGGCTTTCCAGCTCGCGCAGCTTGCCGGGCGCGCGGCGGCGCTGCAGCACCCCGTCCACCTGGGCGGCGACGCCGGCCGAATCATAGCCGCGGTATTCCAGCCGCTTGAGGCTCTCGACCAGGCGGTCCGCGACGGGCTGTTTTCCGACGATGCCGATGATGCCGCACATGGGCCATGATCCTTTGTAGAACACCGCGCCTGGGACTATTGCTGTCGACACGGTTTATTTCGAGCGCCGCCTTTAGCATTCGCTTCAGCACGGCTCTCATAAATCTGCATTTCGGATCGTTTCGCGTTCCGATCGAGACCCCGGGTCATTCCGAAGGAATGACCCCAACCGGACAATTGGAGCGTGACGGTGTCACGCTCAGGCGAGACAAGATCAAGACCATGAGCAAGCGCGCCTATTTCGGCACCGACGGCATCCGCGGCCAGGCCAACAAGCATCCGATGACCGCCGAGGTCGCCCTGCGGGTCGGCCTGGCGGCCGGCAAGCTGTTCCGTTCGCAGGACGACCGCCGCCACCTGGTGGTGATCGGCAAGGACACCCGGCTGTCGGGCTACATGATCGAACCGGCCCTGGTCGCCGGCTTCGCCAGCGTTGGCATGGACGTGCGCCTGTTCGGTCCGCTGCCGACCCCGGCCGTGGCGATGATGACCCGCTCGATGCGGGCCGACCTGGGGGTGATGATCTCGGCCTCGCACAACAATTTCGCCGACAACGGCATCAAGCTGTTCGGTCCCGACGGCTACAAGCTGTCGGACGCCCAGGAGCTGAAGATCGAGGCCCTGATGGACGAGGGCCTGCAGGAAGGCCTGGCCTCGCCGCGCGACCTGGGACGGGTCAAGCGCATCGACGACGCCCAGGCCCGCTATATCGAGATCGTCAAGGCCACCTTCCCGCGCCATATGAGCCTGGCGGGTCTGCGCATCGTCATCGATTGCGCCCACGGCGCGGCCTACAAGGTCGCCCCCGAAGCCCTCTACGAGCTGGGCGCCGAGGTGTTCCCGATCGGGGTCGCTCCCAACGGCACCAACATCAACGCCGAGTGCGGCTCGACCCATCCCGAGACCATGGCCAAGCTGGTGCGCGAATACCGCGCCGACATCGGCATCGCCCTGGACGGCGACGCCGACCGGTTGGTGATCTGCGACGAGAAGGGCGTGGTGGTCGACGGCGACCAGATCATGGCCATCGTCGCCCTGGCCTTCGCCAAGGCCGGCAAGCTGAACGCCGGCGGCGTGGTCGCCACCGTGATGTCCAATCTGGGCCTCGAGCGCCTGATGACCGACAACGGCCTGACCCTTGAGCGCACCAGCGTCGGCGACCGCTATGTGATGGCCCGCATGCGCGAGGGCGGCTTCAACATCGGCGGCGAGCAGTCGGGCCACGTGATCCTGTCGGATTTCTCGACCACGGGCGACGGCCTGATCGCCGCCCTGCAGGTGCTGGCGGTGATGATCCAGACCGGCAAGCCGATGAGCGCCCTGGGCCGCCAGTTCGAGCCGGTGCCGCAGCTTTTGGAGAACGTCCGCTTCGCCGGCGGCAAGCCGCTGGAGCACAAGACCGTCATGGAGGCCATCGCCGACGGCGAGGCCCAGCTGAACGGCGCGGGCCGCATCGTGGTCCGCCCGTCCGGCACCGAGCCCCTGATCCGCATCATGGCCGAGGGCGACGACCCGGCCCTGGTCAAGAAGGTGGTCAAGTCGATCGTCTCGGCGGTGAAGGCCGTCTAGAGGCTGACGACGTTCGGCCCGTTTCAGCCCATCCCTTTCCAGCCGTCATTCCCGCCCTTGTGGCGGGAACCCCTGGTTCAGCTGACGTTGAAGCGCCTTGGCGCGCTGGCGCGCCACACTCCTGCCCGTTCGGCGGACAGAGAGGTTCTCGCCACAAGGGCGGGAATGACGAAGCTTTTTGGGTGGAGCACCAGGCAGCAAAGCGCCCCGAGGAGGGGACCTCGGGGCGCGTGCGGACCTAAGCGGGGAGGCGGCGTCAGGCCGCCGCTTTCCAGTTCGGCTCCAGCACCACATGCGGCGGGCAAGGGGCGATCACCCCTTGCGGCAGGCCGCGCAGTTCGTTGGCGAAGCTGTGATTGACGTCGCGGTGGTGGGCCTCGTCGGCGCGGACCACCTCGACCACGTCACGCAGCGTGGCGCCGGCGGGCAGGCTCCAGTAGTCCAGCGCGATCTGCGGCGCCGGCACGTTCTCGGAGCGGCCCTCGTCGATCTCGGCCAGATAGTGGGTGTAGCTGATCACCGCTTCTTCCTCGAAATAGCCGACCACGCGGTGGGCGGTCTTGGAGGAGACGAGGTAGAGGCCGAAGAAGAACAGGTAGAAAACCCACTGGGCGGCGACGACTACGAAGCGTTCGAACAGCGTCGGCTTGGCGACCTCGATGAAGGTCATCAGGTGCATGCGTTCGTTCTCGGCCTCGTCCATCAGGGTCTTGATCCAACCCTTGTCGCTTTCCATCCGGCGCAGGCACTTCAGGTGGGTCAGGGTGGCGCCGACCATGCCGGGCACGGCGGCCACGGTTTCCAGCACCACCGCGCGGTGGCCGTAGCGCTTGGCGAAGAAGGTGTCGGCGCAGAACCGCAGCGCCTTGACGAAGCCGTAGGCGACAGCGTCCGACGCGCCCTTGGGCTGGTGGTGAACGGCGAGGTCGATGGGCTGGTGGGTCATCGTCTTGGTCCTGAAGTCCCCGAGGTCCGCGCGACGCGGGAACGGGTTCGACTGACCGTCTCAATAGCCCTCCCCCGGGGGCGGGAATATTCGGGGCCCACCCCTAAGGGGTTCTGCGCTAAGGGGGTTTGCGTATCCCCTTACCGCATCCGTCCTCCAAGGCGGCGCGTCAGTCGTCGCCGTCCACGCCCTCGACCACGGCCCGCAGATAGTCCACGTGGCGGCGGAACGCCTTGCGGCCGACCGGCGTCAGGGCCACGCGGGTGCGGGGCCGCTTGCCGACGAAGTCCTTGGCGATCTCGACATAGCCGGCCTTCTCCAGGGTGGTCAGGTGGCTGCCCAGATTGCCGTCGGTCGCCTGGGTGATGGTCTTCAGGCGCGAGAATTCCACGGGGTCGGCGTCGCGCTCGGCGTGCAGCGCGGCCATGATCTTCAGCCGCAGGGGCTGATGGATCAGCTCGTCCAACTGCGCCATGCTCACGCCCTCCGCAGCCACAGGCCGGCCACGAACAGCCCGCCGCCGCCGACCGCCGCCATCCAGAAGGCCAGCCAAGGCTGGAAGAAGAAGTAGCCGACCAGGCTGGCGGCGAACACCGCCGCGCCGATCCACAGGTAGCGCGGGGCGTAGGCGATGCCGACGCCGGCATAGACCAGGCCGGTCACCACGCCCGGATAGGCGATCGCGGTGGCCGTGGAGGTCGGCTGGAAGAGCGCTAAGGTGGCGGCGTAGAAGACCAGGATGGCCAGGACGCCGGCCATGATCTTCCAGCCCTGTCCGGTCCTGGCCGCGCCCTTGCCGGCCCGGCTGAGCAGGATCGTCGCCACCACGCCGATCCCGTCCAGCACCAGCCAGATCAGACCCCATTGCTCAGGCTCCAGCAGGCCCATGGCCGTATAGCCCAGGGCCCAGATCACGCCCCAGGCCATCAGGATCGGCCCGGCCACGTGATAGCCCTTCAGCAGCCGGCTGCGGCCGGCCGTGCTCTCGATATCGGTCAGGGCGGACACCGCCTCGCTCCTGGAAATGCCCATGGCGATCCTCTCGTGACGTGAGTGTTCAGAGTTCTCTGTAATTCAGAGTGACATATCTGAATACTCTGTCAAGCAGAGTGTCTGGCATGGAATAGGAACCCGATGGAGTGGGCGGAGCGACGCATGGGGAGCGTATCGACATTCAAGCGCCCTGCGTTCTCCTCGTCCTTCGATAAGCTCAGGATGAGGATTTCTACGGCTAGGGCCGCACTAGGGTCCTCAGCCCACAATGGTCCTCATCCTGAGCTTGTCGAAGGACGAGGACCACGCACGGCGCTTGAAGTCGCCGCACCCTAGGCGAAGATCTCCGGTCGGGTCTTCACGAGCCCAGCTTCGGCGCCTTGAGCCGGCGCTTGTTGACGTGGGCCGTCGGGGCGGGGGCCTCGACCTCTTCGGGGTATTCGCCCTTGAAGTAGAAGCGCTGCCACGCCTCCTTCATCGCCTCGGGTTCGCGCTTGAAGATCCGGGCGTTGAAGTCCCCGCGCTGGGCGGCCCAGGCGTCGTACTGTTTGCGCAGGTCGAGGTTGGAGTTCATCGAGCGGATCACCGGCTGCACCTGCTCCAGCGGCTTGTCCTGGATCATCATGAAGAAGCAGAACGGCTCGCCCTTTTCGAAGCGGATTGTGCCGGGGCGGGTGAACAGCCAGTTCATCGTGAAGGGAAAGGGCAGCCAGTCGGTCTCGACCAGCCCGGCCAGCGGCTGGATGCCGTCCTTGATGTGATTGGGCGGACCCATGGTCCAGATCGACCAGCCCGGCGGGGTGCGGAACAGATAGCCGGTGTGGAAGGTGACGGTGCCGCGCGAGAAGTGCGACTTCACGAAATCATCGAAACCCGGATACGGATGGTCGGGCCGGAAGGTGATGCAGCTCTGGTGCGCTCCGCCGTCCCAGGTGGCCGTGAAGCCCACCGGGCACAGGATCTCCCAGCCGGTGGTGTTGGCCATGGTCAGCGGCAGGCAGCGATAGGGGTGGCGGTCGGCGAAGTGGTCCATCCAGGCCCGCTGGGGCCGTCCCGGCACGATTTCGGGCGGACGGTTCTCGGTCGGGTAGCACTCCAGTTCCATGCTGGCTCTCTTCTTCCCTAACTGGTCTTGAGTCTGGTCTAGCGGCAGCGAGCTCGGCTAGGAAGTCCCCCATGAAGAGCCGCGCCGACCTGTTTTCCTTCCTCGACGCCCACGGCGTCGCCCATTCCACGCTCGATCACCCGCCGGTGTTCCGGGTGGAGGAGGGCTTGGAGATCAAGGCGGCCCTGCCCGGCGGCCACACCAAGAACCTGTTCCTCAAGGACGCCAAGGGCCAGCTGTGGCTGATCTCGGCCCTGGGCGAGACGGCGATCGATCTGAAGCGGCTGCACACGGTGATCGGCTCGGGCCGGCTGTCGTTCGGCAATGCGGAGCTGATGCTCGAGACCCTGGGCGTGACCCCGGGCTCGGTCACCGCCTTGGGCCTGATCAACGACGTCGCGCACCGCGTGCGCTTCGTGCTCGACGCCGCCCTGGCCCAGGCCGATCCGGTCAATTTCCACCCGCTGGCCAACGACGCCACCACGGCCGTCTCGCAGGATGGCTTCCGGCGGTTCCTGGCGGCGCTGGGAATCACGCCGATGATCGTCGATTTCGCGGCCATGACGGTGGTTCAATAAGGCGCTTCCCCCGATTGCGATCCGCGCGCCGAGGGACCATCTTGACCGCCAAGACGGACGCTCCGATCCCGCCCGCCGATCCGTTCGGCGGCCCCGTGCGTTCAAGACCCGCGTGCATAGAGAGACCCCATGGCCCTGATCGGCGAAAAACCCGCTCCCATCCAAGCCGGCGGCCCCAATGGGCAAGGGGGAGCCAAGAGCGCGCACATCAAGGACGGCACGGACGCCAGCTTCATGGCCGACGTGATCGAGGCCTCCAAGACCCAGCCGGTGATCGTCGACTTCTGGGCCACCTGGTGCGGCCCGTGCCGACAGCTGACCCCGGCCCTGGAAAAGGCGGTCAACGCCGCCGGCGGGGCGGTCAAGCTGGTCAAGATCGACGTCGACAAGAACCCCGGCTATTCGGGCCAGCTGCGCGTGCAGTCGATCCCGACCGTCTATGCCTTCGTCAACGGCCAGCCGGTCGACGGCTTCCAGGGCGCGGTGCCCGAGAGCCAGATCAAGCAATTCATCGACCGCCTGGCCGGCCCGCCGCCCGAAAGCGACGTCGACGCCCTGCTGGCCATGGCTAGGGAGTCGCTGGACCTGGGCGACCTGGGCGGCGCGGCCCAGGCCTTCGCCCAGGTGCTGCAGATGGATCCCGCCAACCTCAAGGCCATCGGCGGCCTGGCCCGCTGCTACCAGGCCGGCGGCGACCTTGAGGGCGCGGCCGAGGTCGCGGCCACCGCGCCGGCCGACGCCAAGGACCCGGACCTGGACAGCGTCCGCGCCGCCCTGGCCCTGGCCGAAGACGCCCCCTCCGAGACCGCGTCTTTCGAAAAGCGCCTGGCCGCCGACGCCGACGACCACGAGGCCCGCTTCGAGCTGGCCAAGGCCCTGGCGGGCGCCGGCCATCTTCAGGCCGCTTCGGACCATCTTCTGACCATCATCGAACGCGACCGTGTCTGGAACGACGAGGCGGCGCGCAAGCAACTGCTGACCGTGTTCGAGGCCGCCGGCTATGCGTCGGAGGTGGCCAAGGCCGGCCGCAAGCGTTTGTCATCGATCCTGTTCAGTTAGGCTTCAAAGGGGAGCGTCGCATGCCGGGATCCTATCGAAGAGCGGACGACCTGCCGATGGTGATCCCGGTGTTCCCGCTGGACGGCGTCCTGCTGCTGCCCGGCGGCCAGTTGCCGCTGAACATCTTCGAGCCGCGCTACCTCAACATGTTCGACGACGTCATGTCGGGCGAGCGGATCATCGGCATGGTCCAGACCCGGCCGGGCGGCGATCATGAGCGGCCCAACCTGGCCCCGGTGGGCTGCGCCGGCCGGGTGACCAGCTTCGCCGAGACCAGCGACGGCCGCTATCTGGTCACCCTGACCGGGGTGTGCCGTTTCCGGGTCGGCGACGAGCTGCCGGCCCGCGCGCCCTATCGCCAGGTGCGGGCGGACTTCACCACCTTCGAGGACGATCTGCGCGAGGCCTCGCCGCACACGGCGACGGGCAGCGACGCCTCGCCGCTGCTGGACGCCCTGCGCCGCTATCTGGACCATCGCGGCCTGGAGATCGACTGGAGCAGCGCCGAGGCCGCGCCTTCGGACGCCCTGATCAACAGCCTGGCCATGGCCCTGCCGTTCGAGCCGGTCGAGAAGCAGGCCCTGCTGGAGGCGCCGACCCTGGTCGAACGCCGCGAGACCCTGGTGGCCCTGCTGGAGATCGACGCGGCGGGCGACGACGACGACCCGACGATGATCCAGTAGCGATGCTCCCCCTCCGGGGGCGCTGTCGCGAAGCGACTGAGGGGGTGTGCGGCGCTTCGAAAACCGCTTAGAAACACACCCATGACCGCCCAACCGCCCCCGCCGCCCGCCGATCTCGACCCGCGCCTGCTGGAGGTGCTGGTCTGTCCCGTCACCCGCGCGCCGCTGTTCTATGACCGCGCCCGGGGCGAACTGATCAGCAACACCGCCAAGCTGGCCTATCCGATCCGCGACGGCGTGCCGATCATGCTGCCCGAGGAAGCCCGCGCCCTAGAAGACTAGGCTCGCGACGGCCAAGCCTTGCGTCCGGCCAGCTGCAGGATCAGCGCCAGCAGGGCCGCGCCCGCGCCCAGGGCCGACACCGCCGTCCAGCCGCCCAGGGTCCAGGCCATGGTCGCGCCGGCCGACCCGGCCGCGCCGCCCAGGAACATCACCCCCATGAAGAGGGTGTTGATCCGAGCCCGGGCCTCGGGACGCAGAGCGTAGACCAGGTGCTGGTTGGAAATCAGCGCGCCTTGCACGGCGAAGTCCATCAGGATCACCCCGACGATCAGACCGGCCAAGGCGTTCCAAAGACCGAACACCAGCCAGGACAGGACGCACAGCCCCGCGCCCAGAAGGATCACCAGGTGCGGCCCTCGCCGGTCGGCGACCCGGCCGGCCAGGGGCGCGGCCAGGATGCCGACCGCTCCGACCACGCCGAACAGGCCGGCGATGTCGGCGCCGAGACCAAAGCGCGGCTCCTTCAGGTGCAGGGCCAGTATGGTCCAGAAGGCGGTGAAGCCGGCGAACAGCAGGGCCTGGGTGAGCGCCGCGCGGCGCAGGGCCGGAAGCTCCAGCCACAGGCCGCCCAGCGATTTCAGCAACGGTCCGTAACGCAGGCCGCCGTCCTCGGGGCGGCTTCGGGGCAGCATCAGCGCCATCAGGGCGCAGGCGGCCAGGGCCATCGGCGCGCCCAGCCAGAACATCGCCCGCCAGCCCAGATGGGTGGCGACGAAGCCGGCCAGGGTGCGGCTGAGCAGGATGCCGCACAGCAGTCCCGCCATGACCGTCCCGATCGCCGCCCCGCGCCGTTCCGGAGTCGCCAGGTGGGCGGCGAACGGCACGATCTGCTGGGCCACGGTGGCGCAGACTCCAACGACCAGCGAGGCCAGGATCACCAGGCCCACGGTGGGCGCCAGGGCGGCGGCGACCAGGCCGGCGGCCAGCACCAGGAACTGGAGCAGGATGACGCCGCGCCGCTCCAGCAGATCGCCCAGCGGCACCAGCAGGAACAGGCCCAGGGCGTAGCCCAGCTGGGTGGCGGTCGGGATGAAGCCGGCCAGAGCCTGGCCCGGGAAGTCCGCCTCGATCACCCCCAGCATCGGCTGGTTGTAGTAGATGTTGGCCACCCCGACGCCGGTGGCGACCGCCATGGCCACGGTCAGGCCGCGCCTCAATTCAGGATGGGCGGCGGTCTTCGCGGTGGTCTGGGCGGTCATCAGGCAACTCCGGCGCCGCGTCCGGCCGACGAAGCGATGCGCCTAGGTTGGAGCTTCCCCGCCTCGCCGCAAGGCCGCGCTTGCCGTTTAGGCCTAGATGGCCACGCCCCGCAGCAGCTTGGGCAGGTCGCCCACGCCGCCGCCGGCCTCGTGCATGAAGAACCGCCGGGCCGGGGCGATGCGGTTGACCGCCGCCATGCCCACCCCGCGCGCCAGGCGCAGCAGCGGATTGTCGTTGGAGAACAGGCGCACGAAGCCGTCGAAGGCCAGGGCGTTGGACACGTTGTCGAACCGCCGCCAGCGGGCGTAGCGCTCCAGGGTCGCCTCGGCCCCGATGTCCTCGCCGTTGCGCAGGGCCTCGGCCACCACCTCGGCCAGGGCCGCGGCGTCCTTCAGGCCCAGGTTCAGCCCCTGGCCGGCGATCGGGTGCACGCCATGGGCGGCGTCGCCGATCAGGGCCAGGCGCGGGGCCACCAGCCGCTCGGCCAGAGACAGCGACAGCGGATAGATGAAGGTCGGGCCGGCCATCTCGACCGTGCCCAGGAACTCGCCGAACCGCCGCATCAGGTGGGCGTGGAAGACCTCGGGCGAGGCGTGGCGCAGGGCCTCGGCCCGATCCGTGCTCTCGGTCCAGACCAGGCTGGCGCGATTGTCCGTGAGCGGAAGAATGGCGAAAGGGCCGCTGGGCAGGAAATATTCGTGGGCCACGCCCTGGTGCGGATGCTGCATGCGGACGGTGGCCACCACGCCGCTCTGGCCATAGCTCCAGCCGATGTCGCCGATGCCGGCGGCCTTGCGCAGCACGCTGCCCCGGCCCTCGGCGCTGACCACCAGCGGCGCGCTGAGGGTTCGGCCGTCCGTCAGCGTCAGGGTCGCGCCGGCGGAGGTGACCTCCAGGGCCTGGGCGCCGACCGGGGCCAGCACGGTGATGCCCTTGTCGATCACGGTCTGGGCCAGGGCCGCGCGGATCTGGCGGTTCTCGATCAGATAGCCCAGGGGCTCGCCCTCGGAGCGGTCGGCGATCTCGCTGCTGTCAAAGCGCAGGAAGAACGGCGAGGGCCCGCCCGAGGCCGGACCCGGCGTCTTGCCGTCGGTGACCAGGATCTGCTCGATCCGCTGGGCGTGGGGCGCCAGGGCCTCGCCGGCTCCGATCGCCCGCCACTGGCGGAACGACGAATAGGCGATGGCCGACGAGCGCCCGTCGAAGCTGGCGGCCAGCTGGGCGTCGAACGGCTGGGGATCGACCAGCAGGGTTTTCACCCCCGCCGAGGCCAGGGCGAGCGCCAGGGTGGTTCCGGCCATGCCGGCTCCGGCGATGATGACGTCGGCGTCGTGGTCGCGCATGGGCGGATATGGCGCTGGGGAGGGGGCGGTGTCTAGGGGGCGGTGGTGGCTCGGAGCGTGGTCCGATTGCGGGCTGGGCGCTGGTGTCGGCTTTCGACCCTTCTCGGACTTCTGAAACGTCCGCTTGGCGCAAGCCCCCATCCGCCCCGGATGGGGCCGCGCCTTAAAGCCTTGGTGGATCGGAGCTCTGGCGTCAAGGTTTCAAGGCGCGGCCTCGCCGCTGGCGGATGACGTCAGGGGCTTTTCATAGAGGGGGTCACGAGAGTCCGCCCGCCGGCCCCGGACTCATGGCGTCCGCGACGACCTCCTCGAGCACGTCGAGGTCCACGTCCTCTACGGATCTGAACCTGATGCAGTATCCGGTGACCTTGGCCTTCCCGAGCCGCGATCCATAGGTCTGGGACAGGTAGGTCTTGTCCTTGAGGCCCATGACATAGATCGACAGTCCGGTCGTATTGGCGCTCAGGCCGATCCTGTAGAAGGCTCTGGTGTCCCCGCCGGCATAGCTGAGCGTCGCCGACCCGTAGCCGATGTTCGGGTTGGTGACGACCTTTCCGTCGTCGTTTCGGCCATCCAGGAACCAGAGCTGGGCGTCGGGCGAAATCGCCAGGATGCGCCGGTGCAGCTCCCGCAGTTCCGCGCTCTTCGCCGGAGGCTGATCGGCGATGTATTGGTCGATCCGTTCGCGCACGCTCATGCCGAGGGTCTCCCTTTTCCGTTTCACGAGGCGGGCCTCGGACCGCGAACAGCGGCTCTCGGGACGACGATCGAGCTCGTCTGAAACCGACATGGTCGCTGAGTTTCTTCGACCCTCGGCGGGCTGAGCGGAGCTTTAGGGGGATGGAGCGGGCTGTATCCCCGCCGATGGCGAGACAAATCCCAACGACTTCAACACCCTGAGAAATAATCAGCGTCACGACCGCCGCCGCGTTCAGAACCGCCTCATACTTATTCCACCTGAGAGCATGGGAAGGGCGCACGTACGGCGACCGATGCGGCTTTCGGGGGTGGTCGAGCGGGAAGGCTTGTCCGCCGTGTCTCCTCGGAGACGTCCAGGGTTGGAGTTGGAGCAGGTTCGCCTCAGTCGCGACGAAGCTCCGGCGCTTTGGATGGGCGGGCAAGTCAACAGGCCCGGGCTGAAATCGCCCGTGCGGTCCAGGACGCGCCAACGTCCTGCCCGTCGGGGGCCTCCATCGGAGCGGGTTAAAAATCCGCGATCCGAAGGCTTCCGGATAACGGCCGCGCGAAGCGCTCTGCCTTCGTCGAAACGGTACTTACAACTGCAAATCATCCGGGCGAGGCCCGGGCGCTTCGCACCCTTCCCATCAAGCTCAGCGGGCGTCCGCGTGAGGACGACAGATCGTGCCGGTGAACACTTGCCCCCACCTGGCGGCTTCGCCGCCTGTCCGCCCCCAAAGGGGGCGGAGGAGACGCGCGGGGCTTCCTCTTCCCCCTGTGGGGGAAGACGGTCGCGAAGCGACCCGTAGGGGGCAAGGGCGTGAGCCGCCCCGCCCTACCGCTTGATCTGCCCCGCCAGGTACTTGCGGATCGCCGCGCCATAAGGCGGACGCAGGGCCAGCATCGGGGCGATGTCCTTCTTCAACTGCTGGAACACAGCCTTCCGATGACTGAACTCCAGGAAGCCGTCGCGGCCGTGATAGCTGCCCATGCCGGCCGGGCCGACGCCGCCGAACGGCAGGTCCTCCTGGGCGACGTGGAAGATCACGTCATTGATCGTCACCCCGCCGCTGGTCGTGCGGTTCAGCACCATGTCGCGCTCGGCGTCGTCGGTCCCGAACCAATAGAGCCCCAGCGGCCGGTCGCGGCCGTTGATGTAGTCGACCGCCTCCTCGACCTTGCCATAGGTTTTCACCGGCAGCACCGGCCCGAAGATCTCATCCTGCATCACGCTCATGTCGTCGGTGGGATTGAGAATCAGGGTCGGGGGGATCTTGCGGTGCTCCTGCTGGCTGAAATCCTCGCCGGCCGGATTGATCTCGACGATCGTCGCGCCCTTGGCCCGCGCGTCGTCGACATGACCCTTGATCCGGTCGTAGTGACGTTGGGCGACAACGGCGGTGTAGTCGGGATTGTCCTTCAGGGTCGGGAAGGTCCGCGCCACGGCCGCCTTGGCCTCGGCCACGAAGCTGTCGATCTGGTCGGCCGGGGCCAGCACGTAGTCGGGCGCCAGGCAGATCTGGCCGGCGTTCAGCGTCTTGCCGTTCATGATCCGCGCCGCGGCCGTGGCCATGTCGGCGCCGCGCGACAGGATCACCGGGCTCTTGCCGCCCAGCTCCAGGGTCACCGGCACCAGGTTCTCGGCCGCGGCCCGCATCACATGGCGCGCCACCGACGTCGCACCGGTGAAGACCAGATGGTCGAACGGCAGGCTGGTGAAGGCCTGGCCGACCTCGGGCCCGCCGGTGATCACGGCGATCTCCTCTTCCGAGAAGGCCTTGGCGAACATCGTCTTCATCAGTTCCGACGTGATCGGCGTGAATTCGGACGGCTTGATCATCGCCCGATTGCCGGCCGCCAGCACGCCGGCCAGCGGCGCGAAGGTCAGGTTGACCGGGAAGTTCCACGGGCTGATCACCCCGACCACGCCCTTGGGCTGGTATTGGACCTGCGCCTTGGCGCCGAACAGGCCCAGGATCGCCGGCGTGGTCTTGCGCTTTTCGGGGCGCATCCACTTGGCCAGGTTTTCCTTGGCGTATTTCAGCGGCCCGATCGAACCGGCGATGTCGGTCAAGCCGGTGGCGTCCTTGGATCGCGCCCCGAAATCGGCGTTCAGCGCCTCGGCGATCTCGGCCTGATGATCGACCAGCAGGCCGATGCAGCGATCCAGCCACTCGATGCGGCGTTCCGCCGTCGGCGCGCCTTGTCGCAGGTGCGCGGCCTTCTGCGCTTCGAGGGTTTTCAGAAGCGGAGCCTTGGAAGATTCCAAGTTGAGATTGACGGGTGCATTCACGATCACGTTCCTCCCAGCGGCCTACAGGCTCATCTTATCAGCGTTTACAATGATGGCCGCGACGAGAACACGCAAGTGAACGTTGTTCGTTCTTAACGGCTCGTTTGAACTCTTCGGCCTAGATTGCGGAGCCAAGCGCGCGTCCGGGCGATGCAGCGCTTTTGGGGGACTAGAGATGTCGGACGTCGAGACCACGCTGCGCGGCCCTGAAGCTTACAAGATCGCCGGCCGCGCCCTGGGCCTGATGGAACGCCACCAGGTCTGGCCGACCGCGTTGAACTTCGAGCTGTGGATTCACTTCGTCGCCGATCCCGAGGGCGCCCTGGCCCGCGAACTCACCCGGCTGATCTCGCTGGGCGAACCGCTCACCGAACTGGTGAGCGAAGAATTGGCCGCGACCTACCTGCCCAAGGCCAAGCTGAACGAGCAGATCCGTGACGCCGGCGACTTGCTGAGCAAGGAACTGGATTCGGTTTCCAGGGCCATCCAGGACGCCCAGAAAAGCAACGCCGCCTATGGCAAGACGCTGAACGGCGCGAGCAAGGACCTGGACACGGCGTCCGATGTCAGCAAGATCAAGGCCGTGGTCAACGGCCTGACCGAGGCCACGCGCCGGGTCCAGAAAGAAAACAAGTCGCTGGAGACCCGACTGGCGGAGTCCACCGCCGAGGTCGACCGTCTGCGCGAGCACTTGGAACAGGTGCGCCGCGACGCCACCACCGACGGCCTGACCAACCTGGCCAATCGCAAGGCCTTCGACGAAGAGCTCAACCGCGCCTGCTCCGAGGCCGATGAGGCCGGCGCCACGATTTGCCTGGCCGTGCTCGACATCGACCACTTCAAGGGCTTCAACGACACCTGGGGCCACCAGACGGGCGACCAGGTCATCCGCTACGTCGCCAGCGTCATCGGCCGCGTCGCCGCCCCGCCCCGCTTCGCCGCCCGCTACGGCGGCGAGGAATTCGCGATGATCTTCCCCCGGGAAACGGCCGCCGCGGTCACCGACACCCTTGAGGAAATCCGCGTCGAAGTGTCCTCGCGCATGCTCAAGCGCCGCTCGACCAACGAAGATCTGGGCGCCATCACCATTTCGTCGGGCTTCGCCGAGCGTCGTCCGGGCGAGAGCGGCCATTCGGTCATGGAACGGGCCGACGCGGCGCTCTACACCTCCAAGCGCGGCGGCCGCAATCGCGTCACCGCCGCCGAGAGCAAGCCCAGCTCGGCCAACGCGGCCTGATTTCCCGCGCGGACCCGGGCTCGATTTCGCTCGCGGATAATTTTTCTGGCGTTCCCCAAGGTTAGTCGCGCCTAGACTCCAGCAAGAGCGACAAAGCCTTGGGAGGACGTCATGACGTACGAGAAGATCCGGCTCGAAGCGGCTGACGGCGTCGCCGTCATCACCCTCGCCGATCCCGCCAGCCTCAACGCCGCCAGCCTGGAAATGGCCCGCGAACTGGCCCACGCCTTCGGGTCGATCGCGGCCGGCAAGGTCAAGGCGCGCGCCGTCATCCTGACCGGCGAAGGCCGCGGCTTCTGTTCGGGCGCCAATCTGTCAGGGGGCGGCGCCGCCGGTCGCGAGGCCGATGTCGACGGCAAACCGGACGCCGGCTCGGCCCTGGAAAGCACCTACAACCCGCTGGTCAACCTGCTGCGCGACTTCCCGCTGCCGATCGTCACGGCGATCAATGGGCCGGCCGCCGGCGTCGGCTGTTCGATCGCGCTGCTCGGCGACATCGTCGTGGCCGCCGAGAGCGCCTATTTCCTGCAGGCCTTCCGCCGCATCGGCCTCGTGCCCGACGGCGGCTCGACCTATCTGCTGCCGCGCCTGGTCGGCAAGGCCAGGGCCATGGAGATGATGCTGCTGGGCGATAAGATCCCGGCCGCCACGGCGCTGTCCTGGGGGCTGATCAATCGTTGCGTGCCCGACGCCGAGCTGATGGCGACCGCCACGACCATCGCCCGGGAACTGGCCGCAGGCCCCGCCGCCCTATCGGCGATCCGCAAGCTGGTCTGGAACAGCCTCGACGCCGATTGGGTGGGGCAACTGCACGCTGAACGCCACGCCCAGAAGGCGGCCGGCAAGACCGACGACTTCATTGAAGGGGTCAGCGCGTTCCTGCAGAAGCGCCCGGCCGTCTTTAAAGGGCGCTAGGCTTTCGACCCGTAGATCGCCCGGGCGCGATCCTCGAAACAGCCGATCAGCGTGTTGACGGCCCGATCCAGATTGGCGGCCAGCATGGCGTCCAGGATCTTCGACTTGAACGCGAAGTCGATGACGAATTCCACGGTGGTTCCAGCCTCATGCGGCGAGAAGCGCCACTGGTTTGAAAGCCGCTTGAACGGGCCGTAGAGCAGGCTGACATCCACGCTTAGGGCCGCCGCGTCGCGCCGCACTCGGGTGGCGAACTTCTCGCGCAGGAACGAGAACCCAACCTGGGCCTCGGCGTCCACGCTTGAGACCTGAGCGTCGGCGCGGCCGTTCCAGGTGCGCATCGCGGTGATCCACGGTACGAACTGCGGATAGGCCTCCACGTCCCCGACCAGCGTGAACAGTTGCTCGGGCGCATAGGGCAGCACCCGGGTGACGACGTGACGGTGCAAGGCTAGGCGCTCTTGGCGTCCAGCGCCCGGCGCGCGGCCTGCAGCTTGGCGAAGTCCTCGCCGGCGTGGTGCGACGAGCGGGTCAGCGGGCTGGCCGAGACCATAAGGAAGCCCTTGGCCCGGGCGATCGCCTCATAGGCCTGAAACTCCTCGGGCGTCACGAAGCGGTCGATGGCGGCATGCTTGCGGGTCGGCTGCAGATATTGACCGATGGTGATGAAGTCGACGCCGGCCGAGCGCATGTCATCCATCACCTGCATGACCTCTTCCTTGGTCTCGCCCAGGCCGACCATCAGGCCGGACTTGGTGAACTGGGAAGGATCGCGCTCCTTGACCCGCTCCAGCAGGCGCAGCGAGTTGTAATAGCGGGCGCCGGGACGGATCTTCAGATAGAGCCGCGGAACGGTCTCCAGATTGTGGTTGAAGACGTCCGGACGGGCGTCGATGACCACATTCTCGGCCCGGTCCTTGCGCAAGAAGTCCGGGGTCAGGATCTCGATGGTCGTGCCCGGCGCGGCGGCGCGGATGGCCAGGACCACTTCAGCGAAGTGCTGGGCGCCGCCGTCGGCCAGGTCGTCGCGATCGACCGAGGTGATGACCACGTGCTTGAGGCCCATCTTGGCGACGGCCTCGGCCACGCGGCGCGGCTCGTCGGCGTCCAAGGCGTTCGGCAGGCCGGTCGAGACGTTGCAGAAGGCGCAGGCCCGGGTGCAGATCTCGCCCATGATCATCATGGTCGCGTGCTTCTGGCTCCAGCACTCGCCGATGTTCGGACAGGCGGCTTCTTCGCAGACCGTGGTCAGCTTGTGATCGCGGACGATGTCGCGGGTCTGGTTATAGCCGGCCGAGCCAGGCGCGCGGACACGCAGCCATTCGGGCTTGCGCAGGACCGGCGTATCGGGACGGTTCTGCTTTTCGGGGTGGCGGACGGCGCGTTCCTCGGAGGGGGTCTCGGAAGCGCGGGTGTTCAGCGTGTCGATCAGGGTGACCATAACGGCCTAGATCGGCCTTCTTGGCCTCCGGATCAAGCTTGTGTTCTTGCATGTGACGCAAAGGCGCGAAATGTGTGCCTCGAATGCGTCGCCGCCTCCCTATCGCAGCCTGGGCTTGCCTGCTGGCCTTGCCGCTCGTCTCCTGCGGCGACGAGGGCGCCCGCGCGCCTTTCGCGGACAGCCGAACGCCGCCTTCCCTCGACGTGCGGTTCCAGCCGCCGGCGGGCTGGGCCTGGGGCTATGTGAAGGTCGGCGACGACTTGGTGCAGCGCTACGGCGTTTCCGCGCCCCACGACGCGCCGAGAGGCCAGATCCTGATCCTACCGGCCTATGGCGAGTCCGCCGAGGGCTGGTTCGAGACGGCCCGCGACCTCAATGACAGAGGCTATGTCGTCTGGATCCTGGAGCGCCAGGGTCAGGGCGGCTCGGAACGCGCCACCCGCTGGCGCGACCTGGGCCACGCGACCAGTCTCGCGCCCGACGTCACGGCGACCAAGGCCATGGTGAAGGTCGTGATCCGTCCGCCCCGAGGCGGCGTCGGGGGCCTCGACCCGTTCATGATCCTAGGTGCGGGCGACGGCGGTCTGGTCGCGCTGCGAGCTCTGGAGGAAGGCTTGCGCGCCGACGTGGCGATCTTGTCCTCGCCCAATTTCGACATCGCCGATCCGCCGCGCGCCAGGAACGAGCTGATCGACATCGCCGATCGAGCGCGGCGTTTGAAGCTGGGCTTCGCGCGCTATCCGGGACAAGTCGGTTGGAGGCGCGACGGACAGGACGGCTTTGACGCCAAGCTCACCCACGACCCAGCTCGAGGCGCCGTGCAACAGGCCTGGCAGCTGACCAATCCAGACCTGCGAATGGGCGCGCCGAGCCTAGCCTGGTACGAGGCCTTCTATGCCGCCGTGGACGCGGCCGGGCGCGATCTGAAACAGGTCGACACCCCTGTTGTGATGTTGACGGCCGGGCAGGATGTCAAAGCCTTGCCGCGCCCCCAAAGCGCAACCTGCGCCGCCCTGCCCCGCTGCGTGGAGATTCGCTATCCCGCGGCGCGTCACGCGCTGCATCTGGAGACAGATTCGGTGCGCGATCCCTGGCTGAAGACCATCGACGACGCCCTCCGAACAGGTGCGGCCGCCCCCGTCAAACCTTGAACGATAAGGGCTCAAGCGCATTTTAGAAGGACCGGTGCGTTGCGGCGCACGGAACGGGTGTTTGCAAAGCCACACGCCGTCGTTAGGGTCCCGCTTCAACTAGACGAGGGCGCCACGTGGCGCTTCCGGGAGGTTTCGCCGGCATGCCGGTAGTTTTCAATGCGCTGGACGGCCAGAAGGCCCTCTTCGACGCCCTGCTCGACGCCCGCGACAAGTACGGCGCCAAGAAACCGATCCTCGAAGACCAGGATCGTAATCCGCTCAACTATACCGACCTGGTGCGCGCGAGCTTCGCGCTCGGCCGCAAGATCGCGGCCATGACCAAGCCGGGCGAGCATGTCGGGGTCCTTCTGCCGTCCGGATCGGGCGCGGTGGTGACCTTCTTCGCCCTGCACGCCTTCGGCCGCGTGCCGACCATGCTCAACTTCACGGCCGGTCTGCGCAACCTGCGCGCCGCTTGCGCGCTGGCCGGGGTCAAGCGCGTGCTGACGGCCCACAAGTTCATCGAACTGGGCAAGCTGCACGACATTATCGACGCGCTCGAAGAGCGAGCCACAATTACCTATCTGGAGGACGTACGCGGCACGATCGGCATCGCCGACAAGCTGTTCGCCGCAGCCGCAGGGATCTTTCCGCGCCGGTTCCGGGCCAGCGCCAAGCCGTCGGACAAGGGCGTTGTGCTGTTCACTTCGGGCAGTTTCGGCGCGCCGCGGGGCGTGGTGCTCAGCCAGGCGAACCTGGTCTCCAACGCGATGCAGATCGCCGCCCATATCGAACTGGACCCGGCCTGGGTGTTCTTCAACCCTCTGCCCGTGTTCCACTGCTTTGGCCTGACCGGCGGAGTGATCCTGCCATTGCTGACCGGCATGAAGGCGTTCCAATACCCCTCGCCCCTGCACACCAAACAGATTCCACCGCTGCTGAAGGACTCTGGGGCTTCGGTGCTGCTGGCCACCGACACGTTCGTCAATCAGTACGCCCGCGCCGCGGAAAGCGACGAGCTCAGCGGCCTGAAGTTCATTGTCTGCGGCGCTGAAAAGGTTCGCGAAGAGACCCACAACCTCATCCATGAAAAGTTCGGCCCGGTGCCGGTTCTCGAAGGCTACGGCGCCACCGAGGCTTCCCCGGTCATCGCGGTCAACAAGCCCGACGACAATCGCCGCGGCACGGTCGGCGGCCTGCTGCCCGGCCAGGAATGGAAGATCGAACCGGTCGAAGGCATCGCCGGGGGCGGCCGCCTGCTGGTGCGCGGCCCCAACATCATGTCGGGCTACCTGCGTGAGGACGGGGGCGTCGACGCCCCCGAGGGCGGCTGGCACGACACCGGCGACGTCGTCACCGTCACCGACGACCTGTGGATCACCATCAAGGGCCGGGTGAAGCGCTTCGCGAAAATCGGCGGCGAAATGGTCTCCCTGACCGCCGCCGAGGATCTGGCCAGCGCCGTCTGGCCTGAAGGCCGCCACGCGGTGATCTCGATGCCGGACAAGAAGAAGGGCGAGAAGCTGATCCTGGTCACCGATCGCCAGGACGCCGCCGTCACCTCGCTGGTGGCCCACGCCCAAAGCATCGGCGCACCGGAGTTGGCCGTGCCGCGCAAAATCCTCAAGGTCATGCAAGTGCCCGTGCTGGGCAGCGGCAAGACCGATTATGTCGCCATCCAGCGGATGGCCGATCAAGACGCCAAGGCCGCCTGACGAACGCGGCGAGCGTCACCTCATTCAGACCCCCGGCGAGCCAAGGCCCGCCGGGGGTCTTCGTTTGGCTTCAGAGGTGGCCTAGCCCATAAAGCCCCGATAGCTTGACCATCGTTCAGTGCGCGTAAGCGGCGACCTTGTTCGTCGCGAGGTCCTTTCCACCAAACAAAGACAGAGGGAACGACATGGAACGACTGATCGTCTGGACGCCGCGCGTCCTCAGCCTGCTGCGGATCATCGCCGCCCTGCTCTTCATGGAGCACGGCCTGATGAAGGTGTTTCACTTCCCGGCTCCGCAGCCCGGCGCGCCCGATCCGCTGCCGCCCATCCTGCTCGTCGCCGCCTGGCTTGAGATCGTCGGCGGCGCCCTGCTGGTGCTGGGCCTGTTCGCCCGCCCCGTGGCCTTCATCCTGTCCGGACAGATGGCTGTCGCCTACTTTCTGGCCCACGCCTCCCAGGGCTACTGGCCGGCGCTGAACGGCGGCGAGCCGGCGATCCTGTTCTGCTTCGTCTTCCTGTACCTGGCCTTCGCCGGGCCGGGCGAATGGAGCCTCGACGCCCAGGTGCGTAAGCGGCCGTAATCCCGCGTCGACCAATAGAAAA
>NZ_JBAPVS010000071.1:0-2042 GCF_049283275.1 Caulobacter sp.
CCCCGACCCCGGTGATCGCGGCCCCCGCCGCGGCGGCGTCTACTCCGGCTCCGGCCTCGACGCCCGCTCCGCTCGTCGTCCCGGCCACGCCGGACACCCCGATGTAACTGCAGGCTTGGCCTAAAAAGAAGGGCGGCTCCTCGCGGGGCCGCCCTTTTTCTGGGTCCATCTAGCGGCTGATCACCACCACTTCGTCGCCTTGGTCTTGAAGCCCGCGGCCTTCTCCATCGCGCCGGCCACCGAGAAGACCGTGCCTTCGTCCAGCGGCTTGCCGATGATCTGCAGGCCCAGCGGCAGGCCGTTGGCGTCCAGGCCGGCGGGCAGCGACAGGCCCGGCAGACCCGCCAGGTTGGTGGTCACCGTGAACACGTCGTTCAGGTACATGGCGATCGGATCGCTGGAGTTCTCGCCCAGGCCGAACGCCGCCGACGGCGCGGTCGGGGTCAGGATGGCGTCGCACTTTTCCCAGGCGCTGTCGAAGTCCTCGGCGATGCGGCGACGCACCTTCAGGGCCTTCAGGTAGTAGGCGTCGTAATAGCCGGCCGACAGCACGTAGGTGCCGATCAGGATGCGGCGCTTGACCTCGTCGCCGAAGCCCTCCGCGCGGGTGTTCTCGTAGACCTCGGTCAGGTTGGCGCCCTCGGCCCGAAGGCCGTAGCGCATGCCGTCGTAGCGGGCCAGGTTCGAGGACGCCTCGGCCGGCGCCACGATGTAGTAGGCCGGCAGGGCGTACTTGGTGTGCGGCAGGCTGATCTCGACGATCTCGCAGCCGGCCTCCTTCAGCCAGGCGACGCCGTCGGCCCACAGCTTCTCGATTTCGGCCGGCATGTTGTCGACACGATATTCCTTGGGAATGCCGATCCGCAGGCCCTTGACCGACTTGCCGACGAAGGCGGCGAAGTCCGGCACCGGCACGTCCAGGCTGGTGCTGTCCTTGGGGTCATGCCCCGACATCGACCGCAGCAGGATCGCCGCGTCCTCGACGGTCTTGGCGATCGGGCCGGCCTGGTCCAGCGAGCTGGCGAAGGCCACCGTGCCCCACCGCGAGCAGCGGCCGTAGGTCGGCTTGATGCCTACGGTCCCGGTGAACGCGGCCGGCTGACGGATCGAGCCGCCGGTGTCGGTGGCGGTGGCGCCCAGGCACAGGTCGGCGGCCACGGCCGCGGCGCTGCCGCCCGAGCTGCCGCCCGGCGTCAGGGCCTGGTTGGAGCCGGACTTGCGCCAGGGATTGATCACCGGGCCGTAGGCGCTGGTCTCATTGGACGAGCCCATGGCGAATTCATCGAGGTTCAGCTTGCCCAGCATCACCGCCCCGTCGCGCCACAGCTGACTGGTGACGGTCGACTCGTAGTGCGGGACGAACGGCTCGAGGATCCGCGAGGCGGCGGTGGTCGGCACGCCCTCGGTGCAGAACAGGTCCTTGATGCCCAGCGGGATGCCGTCCAGCGGACGGCCAGCGCCAAGCGCTCTGCGGGCGTCCGAGGCGGCGGCCATCGACAGGGCCTGCTCGGGGGTCTCGAACAAGAAGGCGTTCAGGCCGCGCGCGGCCTCGACGGCCTCGATGTGGGCGCGGGTCAGCTCGACCGAGGTGAAGTCCCCGGCCTCCAGCCCGTCCAGCGCGCCCTTGAGGGTGAGAGAGGTCAGCGAAGTCATTGTTATTCAACCACCTTCGGGACCACGAAGAACCCATTCACCGACTTGGGCGCATTGCCGGTGATCATCTCGGCGTCGCCGCCCATGGTCACCACGTCGTCGCGCAGCGGCAGGCCGGCATGCACGACGCTGGTCAACGGCTCGACGCCGTCGGTGTCGACCTCGGCCAGCTGCTCGATCCACGTCATGATGCCGTTGAGCTCCTGGGCCAGGGGCTCCAGGCGATCTTCGGGCGTGGCGATCCGCGCGAGCCGCGCGACCTTCCGCACGGTGGCGGCGTCAATGGCCATGGGGGCCTCCTGAAATTCGAGCGTGTGGGTTAGCCGTCATGCGTCTTGGTTTCAAGGCGCGGCTTTGGCTTTCAACCTCATCCTGAGCTTGTCGAAGGA
>NZ_JBAPVS010000072.1:0-5464 GCF_049283275.1 Caulobacter sp.
GAACAGGGCCAGCTGGTCGCGCCAGGCCCAGTGGCAGGCCGCCCGCCGGCCCTGCAGCAGCCCCGCCGCGCCCAGCAGCAGCGAGCCGGTGCAGACCGAGGTCACATAGCGGGCCCCGGCGGCCAGCCGCCGGATCTGGTCCAGGAAGGCCTGGTCGGCCATGGCCTGGGTCGTTCCGAAGCCGCCGGGCACGCACAGCAGGTCGCAGTGTTCGATGTCGGCCAGCCGCGCCACGTGGGCGAACACCAGGCCCTCGGCCTCGATCTCGCCCCCTGCCTGGCTGGCGACCACCACCTGGGCGCCGGGCAGGCGGCTGAGGATCTGGTGGGGGCCTGTGAAGTCCAGGTGGGTGACGTCAGGAAACAGAGCGAACACGATGTGGAACGGCGGCGGTTTGGGCACGGGAGGCCTCCTGTTGACGCCGCAGCATCGCCCGCCTAGCGTCTGACCGAAATGACATAGTTCCCTCGATATCCGCCAAACCAGATCCTGAGAGGCACGGGCCATGACCCGCGACATCGGCTTTCTGATCTTCCCCGCCTTCCAGCTGCTGGACGCGGCCGGGCCGATCGCGGCGTTCGAGATCGCCGGGCGCCTGGTTCCCGGCGCCTACCGCCTGCACCTCCTGGCCCGCGACCCCGGGGCCGTGCCCAGTTCGTCGGGCGTGGCGATGACCGCGCTCGCCTTCGCCGCCGCGCCGCGGCTGGACACCCTGATCGTCTCGGGCGGCGAGGGCACCCGGACGCCGGCGATCTGCGAGGCGACCCTGGACTTTGTCCGAGAGACCTTCCGCACCGCGCGCCGGACGGCCAGCGTCTGTTCAGGGGCCTACATCCTGGCCGCCGCCGGTCTGCTGGACGGCCGCCGGGCCACGACCCATTGGCAGCGCTCGCACGATTTCCAGCGGCGCTATCCCGCCGTGCGGCTGGAGCCCGACAAGATCTTCGTCCAGGACGGATCCTTGTGGAGCTCGGCCGGCATCACCGCCGGCATCGACATGGCCCTGGCGATGATCGGCGCGGACCTGGGCGAGGCGGTCGCCCGCCGCACGGCCCAGCAGCTGGTGGTCTATCACCGCCGCCCCGGCGGCCAGTCGCAGTTCTCGGCCCTGCTGGAGATGCAGGGCGGCCGCTTCGACGCGCTTCTGGCCTGGGCCCGCGAGAACCTGGCCCAGCCCCTGACGGTGGAGCAACTGGCGCAGCAGGCGGCGATGAGCCCGCGCAACTTCGCCCGCCAGTTCGCCGCCGAGACGGGCGCCACCCCGGCCAAGGCGGTCGAGCGCCTGCGGGTGGAGGCGGCCCGCGCCCTGCTCGACAGCCAGCCCCTGCAGGTCGAGGACGTGGCCCTGGAAACCGGCTTCGGTGATCAGGAGCGCATGCGCCGCGCCTTCCTGCGGGCGTTTGGCCAACCGCCGCAGGCGCTGCGGCGGAACGCCAAACTCACCCTCTCCCAGCCGGAGAGGGAGGGACCCGCCGCGTAGCGGTGGGAGGGTGAGGGGTGACACCCTCACCGTTTTCTCACAGCGCCCTGCCGGCACGCCGTCGGACGTCTAAACCCCTCACCCTCCCAAGCTCCGCTTGGGCCCCTCCCTCTCCCTTTGGGAGAGGGTTCCCTAGCCGCGCCCATCCGCCATCCGCTCGACCTGGGCCTTCAGGATCTCCAGCGTCTCGGTGTTGCAGCGCAGGATCTCGACCATTTCCTGCTCGCGCAAGGCGTCCAGTTTGGCGTGCAGGCGCATGATCTCCAGCTCGGCGCGCAGATTGACCAGGTAGTCGTGCTCGGCGTTCAGCCGGTCCTTCGTGGACTGGCGGTTCTGGCTCATCATGATCACCGGCGCCTGGATCGCGGCCACGGTCGACAGGATCAGGTTCAGGAAGATGAAGGGATAGGGATCGAAGGCCAGATGAAACGGCCGCAGGCTCAGGTTCAGCGCGATCCACAGCACCAGGCACAGGCTGAAGCCGCCGATGAACGCCCATGACCCGCCGACCGCCGCGACCTTGTCGGCCAGCCTGTCCCAATAGGTCCGGTCGTCGGCCACCAGCGCCTGGTTCAGGCCCGTGGGCGCTTCGGCGGCGATCAGGTCGATGACGCTCTTCTTCACCTCCGTCAGTTCGGCATAGGGGGTGTCCAGCAGGTCGCGGGACAGCTGGTCGAGACGTTGGTCGGGGTTCATGGGCGCTCGCACGGCGAAGGGTCCGTGGAAGATGCTCCTTCCGACGCCGCGTGCAAGGTCGGGGGCCTTGCCGCCGCCGCGCCCCCAAGGGCGGGACTTACCCGATTGACGCCCACACGGCCTGGATCGACGGTGCCGTCGTCGGCTTGACGACACAGGAAGCGCAAGGAGCGATCCCCATGGCCCACAAGTTTCTGATCAAGAAGAACAAGGGCGGCGAGTTCGTCGCCTACTTCACCTACAACGGCGAGACCATCTTCTGGACCGAAGGCTACGCCTCGAAGTCGGCGGCCAAGAACGCCATCGAGTCGGTCAAGAAAAACGGCCCGGCCGCCGAAATCGACGACCAGACGGACTAGGGCGTATCGACATTCAGCGCTTCGGGCTGACCAACCACGACCCACCCCTTCCATCCGTCATTCCCGCCCTCAAATGACGGGGATCCACCACTACTGGCAATTTCCCCGGCCCCTTGGCCTGACCTCAAGCTGGTTAGATGAATTTCGGGGCCCGCGAACGTCACCTTGCTTGCCGGGTGCGCGAAAGTCTGGCCCTTGAACGCATGCGTCTCAGCCGTCTTTGCTCCGTGTTCGCCGCCTTGGGCGTCCTCGTCCTGTCGGCCGCAGGGGGCGCAAAGGCGCAAGATCTCGTCTGGACGCCCGTGGCCGCCGAAGAGCCCCCGGGGAGCCTTGGCCGCCTCTATCCGTTCTTCGCCGCCAACCGCGACCTGGCTTTCGAGGGCTATGTCGAGCAGGAGGTTTTCGTCTCCGGGCAGGCGACGCCGCTCTCAGCGCCGTATGGCGCCGCTCCTGGCGAGCTTGCGACGGCAACTGGTCCAGCCAAGCCTTTCAAGACCCGCGTGCTTGTCCGTCGTCCAGATCGTCCGGAACGCTTCAACGGCGTGGTCATCATCGAATGGCTCAACGATTCGAACGGCTTTGACGCCGACAACGTCTGGTTGGCGCTGCAAGACCATCTGATAGCTTCGGGATACGCATGGATCGGCGTGTCAGCTCAAGGCTTCGGCGGGGTTGAAGCGCTGCGGGCGTGGAGCCCGGCGCGTTATGGCGACCTGCGGATCGAGAACGACGGCGCCATGGCGCAGGAACCGCTTTCACTGGATATATTTCGTCAGGTCGCGGCTAGTCTGCGCAACAGCGACATCACGCGTCTGATGGGCGGGCTCAAGCCGACGACGGTGATCGCTACCGGTCAGTCGCAGAGCGCCATTTGGTTGGCGGGGTTCATCAACGCCGGCCTGGCTCGGGCTCGGACGATCGACGCGTTCCTCCTGATCTCCGCAACGGGAGCCAAGATCGATCCGGCGACGCCGGCGCCCGTGCTGCGCGTAGTCGCGGAGGGAGACGCCGCGAGTTCCGACGCTGAGCACCAGCCCGAAGATTCCGCGCATTTTCGCCAATGGGAGATCGCCGGCGTCTCTCACGTAGATCGCCATCTACGAGCGGCGCGAGAGCCGGTGCAACTGCGTGACCTGGGAGCCTCGGTTCAGGCGACGATCGGGCCGAAATGCACGATCACGGCGATTGGAACTACGCCTCCAGCTTACATGGTCGAGGCGGCGGGGCTGGACAGTCTGGTCGCCTGGTCACGAGGAGGCTCGCCGATACCGGTCGCGCCGCGCCTCGTTCGTCAGCTCGATGCCGAAGGACGCTTGCACCGCGACAACCTCGGCTTGTCGTCCGGCGGCATCCGGCTTCCTGACATCGCCGCGCCGGTTGGCCTCAATGTAGGAAAGAACAGCGGAGCGGCGGCTTGCGGCTCGCAGGGCTACTACTTGCCCTTTGATATTCACAGCTTGCGGACGCTGTACCCAAGCCCGACGGCATACCGCCGGGCTGTCGCCCGGAGCGTCCGCGAAAACATCGCCGCTGGGTTCCTCCTGCCGAAGGATGGCGCCTTGATCCTGAGCGCCGCGCACAAAGCGTCGTGGTGAGTCCATCGGGCGGTTGCCATCGCCGCCGCTTGATCTTGACCGTCAGATTCCGACCGCGAGCAATTGTCGGTCTCGGGTGACACCCGCCCTTGCGGCGGACAAAGGGGTCCCGCCACAAGGGCGGGAATGACGAACTTAAAGGGAGGGGCCCGTCTGAATGTCGATCCGCCCCAGGCCCGCACCCCAAACCCTTGACCTCCCCGCCCTCCCGGGCGTCTGATCAGCGATAACAAATAAATCGGGAGGGGCGTCATGAGCGCAGCAAAGGGCCGCAAGGCCGTCTTCATCACGGGAGCCGCCAGCGGCATCGGCCTGGCCAGCGCCAAGCGCTTCGCCGCCGAGGGCTGGTTCGTGGGCCTGTCCGACATCGACATGACGGGGCTGAAGGCCGCCCTCCTGGCGATCGGGCCGGACAACGGCGCGACCTTCCGGCTGGACGTCCGCGACCGCTCCGCCTGGACCGCGGTCCTGGCCGATTTCGTCAAGCTGACCAACGGGCGTCTGGACGTGCTGATCAACAACGCCGGCGTGGCCAAGTTCGGGCCGTTCGACAGCCACCCGGACGCCGACATCGACCTGCAGCTGGACATCAACATCAAGGGGGTGATCAGCGGGGCCCGGGCGGGCTTGCCCTGGCTGAAGGCCACGCCGGGCTCGCGGCTGATCAACATCTCGTCCTGCGCGGGCCTGTACGGCTCGCCCAGCCTGGCGGTCTATTCAGCCACCAAGTTCGCGGTGCGCGGCTTGTCGGAGGCGCTGGACGTGGAGTGGCGGCCCTACGGCGTCAGCGTGGCCTGCGTGATGCCGTGGTTCGTCGAGACGCCGATCCTCAACGTCGGCGCGCCGGGGTCGAACCAGAGCATGGCCGACACCCTGCGCAGCGGCGGCCTGCCGGTCTATCCGGTGGAGGACGCCGCCGAGGTGGTCTGGCGCGCCGTCCATGGCAAGGACCTGCACTACTTCGTCGGCAAGCGGGCCAAGCAGATGCGCTTCGCCAGCAGCCACATGCCCGGAGCGCTTAGGAAGCAGCTCCAGTCGCGGCCGCTCCAGCGGCAGCCTTGACCGCCTCGCCCGAGGACGAGGTCTTGGTGGGGTGCATGGCGGGGGCCGAGGCCGGCTCGGAGGTCGGACCCAGCGGGCCGCCCACGCCGCCCGCGACCGTGGCGGGCTGAGCGGCCGAGGAGATCACCAGGGCGCTGGCCAGCTGGATCGGAGCGGACTTGCCGTCGGCGGTGGTCGGGGCGGGCAGGCTGGTCAGGGTCACGGTCGGCAGCTCGTCGGCCGTCGAAGGCTGCGGCGTGCGGCTGAACGCGCCCGGCGCGCCCGAGCGGCCG
>NZ_JBAPVS010000073.1:0-11937 GCF_049283275.1 Caulobacter sp.
CCCCCAAAGGGGGAGGATCTGATCGCGCTAGATGCTCCCCCTTTGGGGGAGCTGTCGCGGAGCGACTGAGGGGGTCTTCCGCCTCCTACTTCGCCAGCCGTCCGTCCGTCAGCGCCGTCGGCTCGAAGCTGAAGATCACCTCCGGATCCGGCGGACGGATGCCCTTCAGCAGCTTCTTGGGCGCCGAGACGTGCAGGATCCAGCGCAGGATGTTCAGCCGCGCGGGCTTCTTGTGGTCGGCGCGCACGCAGATCCAGGGGGCGGGCTTGGAGTGGGTGCGCATCAGCATCTCGTCGCGGGCCGCCGTATAGTCGTCCCACTTGGCCTGGGCCACGGCGTCCAGATCGCTGACCTTGAAGGCCTTCAGCGGCTCCTCGCGGCGGGCCTTCAGGCGCTGGGCCTGGGTCTCTTCGTCGATATCCAGCCAGAACTTGGTCAGCCTGACCCCGTTCTCCACCAGCATCAGCTCGAAGGCCGGCGCATCGCGCAGGAACTGCTCCTGCTCCTGGGGCGCGGAAAAGCCCATGACCCGTTCGACCCCGGCCCGATTGTACCAGGAACGGTTGAAGACAACGGCCTCGCCGGCGGCGGGAAGGTGGCGGACATAGCGCTGGAAGTACCACTCGCTTCGCTCCCGGTCGCTGGGTGTGGGCAGCGACATCACCCGCGTGGCGCGGCGGTGGGCGTGCTCGGTCAGGCGGGCGATGGCCCCGTCCTTGCCGGCGGCGTCTCGGCCTTCGAAAAGGGTGACGGTCTTCCAGCCCTCCTTGATCGCCTGCCGCTGCAGGCCGATCAGCGCCAGCTGCAGGTCGCGGAGCTCGGCTTCGTAGTCTTCTGAATTGCTCATGGCGCCAGCCTACCCTCGGACGGTTCAGTTGCGCTAGAAGAGCCGCATGATACGTCTTTTTGTTCCCCACCCGCTCAAACTCGGCGCCGGCGTCGCGCCTACCGTCGACCAGTCGCGCTACCTGTCCGCCGTCATGCGGCTGGATGTCGGCGACGAGATCCTGGTGTTCAACGGCCAGGACGGCGAGTGGCGCTGCAGCCTGACCGAGGCGGGCAAGCGCGGCTGCCTGTTGCGTTGCGAGGCTCAGACCCGCGAGCAGGACCACGCGCCGGACCTCGACCTGGTGATCGCCATGGTCAAGCGCGGCCGGGTCGAGACCATCGTCGAGAAAGCCGCCGAGCTGGGCGCGCGCCGGGTGCGCCTGACCCAGACCCGGCGGACCAATGTCGACTTCCTCAAGCTGGGCCGCCTGGACGCCATCGCCATCGAGGCCGCCGAACAGACCGGCCGCCTGGACGTGCCGGTGATCGACGACCCGATGAAGCTGGACAAGATCCTGGACACTTGGGATCCGGCCCGTCGCCTGGTCTTCTGCGACGAGGGCGGCGACGCCAGGCCGATGATCGAGGCCGTGGCCGGAACCTCGGCGCCCGCCGCGATCCTGATCGGTCCCGAGGGCGGCTTCGCCCCGGAGGAACGCGAGCGCCTGCGGTCGCTGCCGTTCGTGATCCCCGTCTCGCTGGGCCCCCGCATCCTGCGCGCCGACACCGCCGCCATCGCCGCCATGACCCTGTGGCAGGCCGCGGCGGGCGACTGGCGGTAGCCGACTCTGTTGCGAAAGGCTGTCCGCGCCCCTTGAGGTTCGCTAAGAAAACGCCCAACTGCGCAGCACGACAGTTCGCGGGCGGGTCGGAGGAGCGTTCCTCCCTCTGGATGCGTGTTTTGGGAGGGTGGCCGATGGCCGAAGCCGTGAGCCAGGAGCGTCCGCTGACGCTGGACGATCTGACCGCCTATTTCGCGCAAGGGTCCAAGCCCAGGGACCAGTTCCGCGTCGGCGCCGAGCACGAGAAGTTCGGCTTCTATCTGAAGGACCATTCGCCGGTGCCCTACGAGGGCGACAGGGGCGTGCACGCCCTGCTGACCGGCCTGCAGCGCTTCGGCTGGAAGCCCGTCATGGAAGGCCCGACGATCATCGGGCTGGAGCGCAACGGCGCCAATGTCAGCCTGGAGCCCGGCGGCCAGTTCGAGCTGTCCGGCGCGCCGCTGCTGACCATGCACGACATCTGCGAGGAGACCGGCCAGCACCTGGACGAGGTCAAGACCGTGGCCGACGAGCTGGGCCTGGGCTTCCTGGGCCTGGGCTTCTCGCCGGTCTGGAAGCGCCAGGACGTGCCGATCATGCCCAAGGGCCGCTACGTGATCATGCGCAACTACATGCCCAAGGTCGGCGGGCTGGGCCTGGACATGATGCTGCGCACCTGCACCGTGCAGGCCAATCTCGACTTCTCCAGCGAAGCCGACATGGTCGCCAAGTTCCGCATGAGCCTGGCCCTGCAGCCGATCGCCACGGCCCTGTTCGCCAATTCGCCGTTCACCGAGGGCAAGCCCAACGGCTTCCTGTCGGCCCGCGCCAATGTCTGGACCGACACCGACGCCGACCGCACCGGCCTGCTGGACTTCGTGTTCGAGGACGGTTTCGACTTCGAGCGCTACGCCCGCTACGCCCTGGACGTGCCGATGTACTTCGCCAAGCGCGGCGACAAGTACATCGACCTGGCCGGCCGCAGCTTCCGCGACTTCATCGACGGCAAGATCGCCGAGCTGCCGGGCGAGCGCGCCTCGATCAAGGACTGGGCCGACCACACCACCACCCTGTTCCCCGAGGTGCGGCTGAAGACCTATCTGGAGATGCGTGGCGCGGACGCTGGGCCGTGGAGCCGCCTGTGCGCCCTGCCGGCCCTGTGGACGGGAGTGTTCTACGACGACGCGGCCCTGGCCGCGGCCTGGGACCTCTGCAAGGATTGGACAGCCGAGGATCGCGCCGGCCTGCGCCGCGACGTGCCCAAGCTGGGCCTGAAGGCCCAGGTGGCGGGACGTTCGGCTCAAGACGTGGCCAGGGATTTCGTCGCCATCGCCAAGCAGGGCCTGAAGTCACGCGCCCAGCTGAACGGCGGCTTCCTGGACGAGTCGATCTATCTGGGCGACCTGGAAGAGATCGCCGACAGCGGGATCACCCCGGCCGAGCGCCTGCTGTCGCTGTATAACGGCGCGTGGAAGGGCGACATCAACCGGGTGTTCGAGGACTTCGCCTACTGAGGCGAGGGGCCACTAGGGTCAGAAGATCGCGCGGAGTCCGGCGATGATTCCGACCCAGGCCAGGACGCTGACGGCCACGGCCGAGAGCCGTCCCCAGGCCAGCCTCACCCTGACAGGGCGCGACCGCACCGCGGACGACGACTGCAAACCGGAATCATAACCGACGTAAGCCACGACGTTTCTCCCAGGGCGCCTCTCTGGAGGAGGCTTTACGCTTCAGCGCTGCGGTCATTGCAGCGCTTGAAAGGTTAACGAAAGCTTTACACTCCCAGGCGTGAACGTGGCTCAGATTGATCCGGTTCCCTCATAGGGCTTGGCCACCGTTCCGGGTCCGTCCTCGCGGATTTCGTCGCCTTCCCAGGCCTGGTCGTCGGGCATGGAGACGTTCGAGGCCCAGTGCTCGGCCTGGCTGGCGCCCGAGCCGCTGTCGGTGTGCCGCACCACCTCATCGACGTCGACGGTCCGGGTCTCGGCCGCGGTCAGGCCGGCGCGCTTGAAGTCGACGTGCTCGGGATAGAAGGCCAGGCGGCCGGCGATCTGGCTGACGTCCGGCAGCGGCGTCTCGTACGACCAGACCGCGTTCTCGATGATCTGGGCGTCGCGATGGATCGTGTAGTAGCTGGCCTGGCCCTTGTAGGGACAGTGCGTGACCTTGTCGGTCTTGCGCAGGAAGTCCATGGCCACGTCCGCGCGCGGGAAATAGCGCACCGGCGCGTAGTCGGCTTCCTTGAGCACCAGCACATCGGCGCTGTCGGCGATCTCGTGGCCCTCGAAAAGCACCTCCACCCGTCCATCCTCGCGCGAACAGGTGATGGGGTGGTCTTGGGTCGGGTCGGTCATGATGAAATCTCCCGCTGGAAAGGGCGTCGACTAGGAAACGCGCGGCGGGGGAGCCGGGCTCCAAGGCGGCAAGCCGTTGCTTGTGAAACGCAAAGCGCCGTGATCTTCTCCCCGCCAATTGGGGAGGGGAGGGCGAAACCACCTAGGCCGCCCGCACCGCTTGTACGTTTCAAGGTTCGTGAATGAATATCGTTGTCGCCGCCGGCATTCTAGTCACGCTCGTGACCGGTGTTCCTGTGCTTATCCAACTGCTGCGGCAGCACCCGCGCGGTCTGATCATCTGTTTCTTGGCCGAGATGTGGGAGCGCTTCTCCTACTACGGCATGAGGGGGCTGCTGATCTTCTATCTGACCCAGCACTTCCTGTTCGATTCCAAGACGGCGGGCGGCCACTACGGCTCCTATACCTCGCTGGTCTATATCGTGCCGCTGCTGGGCGGCTTCCTGGCGGACCGCTACCTGGGCACCCGCAAGGCCGTGGCCTTCGGGGCCATCCTGCTGGTGGCGGGCCACCTGACCATGGCCGTCGAGGGGCGTCCGGCGACCCAGACCCTGGACTATGCCGGCCATAGCTACACGTTCCAGGTCGAGGGCCGGGGCGAGGCGCGGGTGGCCAGGATCGTCGTCGACGACAAGCCCTATGAGGTGGCGGCCAACGCGGCGGGCGACTTCGAGATCAAGAACCTGCCGGCCCAGTCGGCCCTGCCCTCGGTGCTGCCCAAGGGTCAGTACAAGCTGGGCGTGACGGACCGCGATCCGCTGTACCTGAACATTTTCTGGCTGGCGCTTTCGCTGATCATCGTCGGCGTGGGCTTCATGAAGGCCAATGTCGCCACCCTGGTGGGACAGCTCTATCCGCAGGGCGATCCGCGCCGCGATCCGGGCTTCACCCTCTACTACTACGGCATCAATCTCGGCTCGTTCTGGGCGGCCATCCTCTGCGGCCTGCTGGGGGTCAACCTCGGCTGGGGCGCGGGCTTCGGCATGGCCGGTCTGGGCATGCTGGTCGGCTTCGTGGTCTTCGTGCTGGGCAAGCCCTGGCTGCTGGGCAAGGGCGAGCCGCCCGAGCCGGTCAAGCTGAAGGCCCCGGTGCTGGGTCCGATCAACCGCGAAGGCGTGATCTACGCCGGCTCGCTGGGCGTGGTCGGTCTGGTGTTCTTCCTGGTTCAGTACACCCCGGTGGTCAGCGCCACCCTGATCGCCGGCATGTTCGGCTCGCTGGGCTATATCCTGTGGTTCGTGTTCGCCAAGTGCGAGAAGGTCGAGCGCGAGCGGCTCTTGCTGGCCATGGTGCTGGTGCTGGGCGCGGTGGTGTTCTGGGCCCTGTTCGAACAGGCCGGCTCGTCGCTGAACCTGTTCGCGGCCACCAACGTCAACCTGACCTTGCTGTCGCATCCGGTGAAGTGGCTGGGCGGGGCGGTGGTGCTGGGCTCGCCCGAGCAATTGGCCGCGGCGGGCTGGAGCCCGGCCGGCAAGTTCTGGGTCAACACCTCGTTCAACGCCGCCCAGACCCAGGCGCTCAACGCCGGCTGGATCCTGATCTTCGCGCCGGTGTTCGCCGCCCTGTGGACCTTCCTGGGCGCCCGCGGCCGCAATCCCGGACCGATGGTCAAGTTCGGCCTGTCGCTGATCCAGGTCGGAGCCGGCTTCCTGATCCTGCTGCTGGGCGCCCAGTTCGTCGACGGCGCGTTCCGCATGCCGCTGGTCTTCCTGGTGCTGATGTACATGCTGCACACCTCGGGCGAGATGTTCATGTCGCCGGTGGGCCTGTCGCAGATGACCAAGCTGTCGCCGCTGTCGATCGTCTCGTTCGTGATGGCCGTCTGGTACATGGCCCTGGCCATGGGCAATCTGGTCGCCGGTTGGATCGCCGGCATCGCCTCGACCGAGACCATCGGCGGCCAGGTGCTGGACCCGGCCGCGGCCATGGCCCAGTCGCTGCTGGTGTTCAAGATCATCGGCCTGATCTCGATCGGCATCGGCGTGCTGTTCCTGGTCCTGTCGCCGCTGCTCAAGACCTGGTCGCACGGCTCGGACGACACCAACCCCGAGCCCGTCGCGCCCTAAGGGGCGCCCTGCGGAAACGACAAAGGCCCCGGAGCGATCCGGGGCCTTTTTTGTTGAGCTCAGGCCATAGCCCTCAGGGGCGTCGGGGCGCCAAGGAGTGGGGCCGCCAGTCCTTGGGCGCCAGTTCGAAGCCGTTGAAATTGAAGCCGGGGGCCACGGTGCAGCCGACCAGGCTCCAGTCTCCCAGGCTTACGGCGGTCTGCCACCAGCCCGTCGGCACGATCACCTGCGGACGGGCGCCGGACCGCAGGTCGGGGCCCAGGGTGTAGGGGGTCGCGCCCTGGCCATCGGGCGGCGACAGGGTGATCTTCATCGGCGCGCCGGCGTAGTAGTGCCAGACCTCCACCGCGTCGATCCGGTGCCAGGCCGACATGTCGCCGGCCTGCAGCAGGTAGTAGATCGCGGTCGAGGCCGGGCGGCTCTCATTGGCCGGCGTGTCCTCGAAGGTCCGGCGATACCATCCCCCCTCGAGATGCGGCTGCAGGTCCAGCAGGCGAATGACCTCGTTGCCGCTGAGGTCGCCCGAGAGTTCCGAAGGCATGCTCACCCCTTGAAGCTGTCCTTGGCGGCGCGAATCTCGCCGAACGCTTCCGCGGGCGCCAGATGGGGCCGCAGCAGGGGGGCGCGCAAGAAGGGATTGGTCGCCTTTTCCAGGCCGATCGTAGTGGGCACGGTCGGCTCGCCGCGCTCGCGGGCGGCGAACACCGCGTCCGTCCGGTCCTTCAGCGCCGGGGCGTCGTCCAAGGACAGGGCGAAGCGGGCGTTCGAGGCTGTGTATTCGTGCGCGCAATAGACCGTGGTGTCGTCGGGCAGGGCGGTCAGCTTGGACAGCGATCCCCACATCTGCTCGGCCGTGCCCTCGAACAGGCGGCCGCAGCCCAGGGCGAACAGGGTGTCGCCGACGAAGGCGATGTGGTCGCGGGCGTCGTGATAGGCGATGTGCCCCAGGGTGTGGCCGCCGGTGTCGATCACCGCCAGGGGCGTGTCGCCCAGCATCACCGTGTCGCCCTGGCCGACCGGGCGGTCGAGCGGTGCGATGCGGGTCACTTCCTGCGGGCCGACGATCGTCGCGCCGGTCGCCGCCTGGAGGGCCGCGTTGCCGCCGGCGTGATCCGGATGCCAGTGGGTGTTGAGGATCAGGTCCAGCTTCCAGCCCAGCCTGTCCAGCTGCGCCAGGATGGCGTCGGCGTCGGGCGTGTCGATGGTCGCCGTGGCTCCCGTGGCGTCGTCGCGCACGAGAAAGCCGTAATTGTCCGACAGGCAGGGAAACTGGTGGACGGTCAGCGACATGGTTCGACTCCGTGCAGGGGCGTGACGCGACGGGCCCGCCCGCCTACATAGATGAAGCCATCGATCGGGAGACTCAATGCGCCGCGACGTGCTGGATCTTAGAGCCTTCTACGCCAGTCCGCTCGGACGCGCGGCCCGCGAGATGCTGGGCCGCAAGGTCGAGGAGGCTTGGGGCGACGCGCGGGGACTGGACGTGCTGGGCCTGGGCTACGCCACCCCCTTTCTCGACAGGGCCCGCACCCAGGCCCGGCGGGTGGTGGCGGCCATGCCGGCCACTCAAGGCGTCGAGGTCTGGCCGCGCGGCGGCGCCAACGCCGCGACCCTGGTCGAGGAGACCAGCCTGCCGTTCACCAACGCCATGTTCGACCGCGTCCTGGCCGTCCACGCCCTGGAGGAGGCCGACGATCCGGCCGCGGTCCTGCGCGAGATCTGGCGGGTCATGGCGCCGTCCGGACGCCTGATCGTCGCCGTGGCCTCGCGCGACGGCCTGTGGGCCGGGGCCGAAAGCACGCCCTTCGGCCACGGACGGCCGTTCAGCCGCCATCAGCTGGAAGCCCTGTTGCGCGAGGCGGACCTGGAGCCCGCCGGATGGACGCGCGCCCTCTACGCCCCGCCGATGCCGGTGGCGGCGCGCTGGGCCGAAGGGTTCGAGCAGGTGGGGGCCCGCCTGTGGCCGCGCTTTTCGGGCCTGATCTTGATGGAGGCGGTCAAGCAGACCTTCGCGGTCAAGCCGCGCGGCAGCCGCGCGCGGGTGCGGGTGTTCGCGCCGGGGGTGCTTGCGCCGTCGCCGGGCGGCCCCGCTCCGGTCAGGACGGCGCCTGTTCGAAAGGCGCCGCGTAATCTAAATGCCGCAAAGCCCTTGGAGCCATCGATTCCCGGGCCTAGCTTCAAGTCGTAGAACAAGCCGTCGTCAGCGGGAGCCGCGCCATGAAGATGATCGTCGCCATTATCAAGCCCAGCCGCCTGGACGCCGTGCTTGAGGCGGTCACCGAGGCGGGCGCTTCTGGCCTGACGGTCACCGAGGTGCGCGGCTATGGTCGGCAGAAGGGCAAGACCGAGGTCTATCGCGGCGCCGAGTACGAGGTGAAGCTGCTGCCCAAGGTCAAGCTGGAGATCGCCGTGGCCAACGACGTGGTCGAGCCGGTGGTCGAGGCCCTGCAGAGCACCGCCAACACCGGCAAGATCGGCGACGGCAAGGTGTTCGTCATGGACCTGGAGCAGGCCCTGCGCATCCGCACCGGCGAACGCGACGCCGCGGCGATCGCGGGGTAATTCACCGCTATCTCATTCACTGTCATCCCGGACGAGCGCGCAGCGCGAAGATCCGGGACCGACGCGTGAACGCCGCCGCTTCCGGCGGTCCCGGATCGGCGGCCCTTCGGGCCCTGTCCGGGATGACAGCTGAAGGAGGCGTGTTTACCCCTCCAGCTCCCGCAGGTCGCGCCCGCGCGTCTCGGTCCCGAACCAGGCCACCAGGACCAGGGCCAGGGCCAGGGGCGCGATGATCATCAGGGCCGCGATCTTCAACGGCGGCACGGCCGCCAGTATGCCCAGCAGCTGGGCGATCAGCCCGCCCGACTTGCTGCACGCCGCCACCCAGCCGGTGGCCCGGCCGCGGATCCGCAGCGGAAAGCTCTCGGCCGTATAGGGCAGCAGGATGGCCAGCAGGCCGTTCGTGCCGATGATCATCAGGGCGACCGGCAGCACCGGGCTGACGCCGGGGCCGATGGTCAGCACGCCCGCCACGCCCAGGGCGCTGACCGCGATCGTCGCCGCCAGCGACCACTTGGTGCTCCAGCGGCTGTAGAGGAAGGCGCAGACAAAGACCGTCGGGAAGGCGATCAGGGCCGACTTGGCCAGCAGCTGACTGGAGACCCCGACGCTGTGCCCCTCGGCCACCAGTTCGGCCGGCAGCCACAGCAGCAGGCCGAAATTGACCAGGCCCCAGGCCACGGCGGCGATGCTCAGGGCGATGGTCTTGCCGATGAAGCGCTTCTCGACCGGCGGCGGGGTCAGGACGTGGTGATGCGCCTCGGGCGTGTCGGTCTTTTCGCGGACCACCGAGCCGAACCGCTTCATCACCGCGTGGGCGGCGTCCATGCGGCCGATGGTCATCAGGAACTTGGCGGACTCCGGGATCGCGCCGCTCAGGGCGATCAGGATCAGGCCGGTCGGCAGGTTCAGGAACCACATGATCCGCCAGCCGAACTCGGGCTGCAGCCAGGCCGAGCTGCCGGACGAGGCCAGATAGCCGCCCACCGCCCCCAGGCCGCCGACCAGCACCAGGGCCCAGCCTCGGTGCTTGGACGGCATGGTCTCGGCCAGCAGGGCGTAGACCACCGGCAGCAGCCCGCCGGCCGCCGCGCCCATCATGAAGCACATGCCGACGTTCCACCAGAAATCGGGCATGGCTCCGCAGATCGAGGTGCCGACGAACATCACCGAGGACAACAGGATCGAGGCCCGCCGCCCGAAGATGTCGGCCAGGGCGCCCCAGATGATCGAGCCGGTCACGGTGCCCAGAAGGGCGGCGAAGGGCAGCCAGGCGACCATGGCCTTGCTGACCCCGTACTCCTTGATCATGCCGGGCACCACGAAGCCCAGGCTGGCGGGCTTCATGATGTCGATGACCAGGGCGATGACCAGCACCAGCATCAGCCACCAGTGGGCCAGGGACAGCGGGGCGTCCTCCGGCGGCGTGACCTCGACGGTGTGCTCCAGATGGTGGTCGACGCCGCGCCGGGGCAGCAGGCCCCAGCCGGCCAGGACGCAGCCGGGCGGGATGATCAGCATGCCCACCGTCATGCCCAGGTCCATCTTCATCCCGGCCAACTGGTAGCCGATGTCGGCGCCCATCAGGTACATCGGCACGTGCAGCACCACGCCCACGGTCACGACCAGGCAGCCCAGCCAGAAGGCCCACAGACGCTTGCGGTCGGCCAGGACGTGATGGGCGGTTGATTGCGCTGTCATGGACATCCAACAAACACAGGTCAGTGGTCTATCAAAAGCGGAGCCTTAACATGGGTCCACGCGTTGACGAATTTCCATGGCACAAGGGGCGATATGGCCGACGATGCATCCTCGCTGACCGCCGCTTCGCCTCCCGTCGCCTCGTTGCTCAGGCCGGGCGTCACCTGCTGGCGCGTGGAGCAGGCCGACCGGTTGGCGCTGTTCATCGACAATGACGAGGCGTTCGACGCCCTGAAGTCCATCCTGTTGTCGGCCAAGAAGTCGATCTGGATCCTGGCCTGGGTCTTCGACCCGCTGACCCGGCTGGACCCCGACCGGGTGCGCAAGAGCCGCGATCCCCAGCACGTGGACCGGATCGGCCTTTTGCTGCGCCGGCAGGCGGCGCTCAATCCGGCGCTGGACGTGCGGATCCTGGTCTGGGACATGCCGCTTCCGATCGCCGCCTCGCAGCTGTTCGGCCCCCAGCGGGGCCAGGTGTTCTTCGCCGGTTCGCGGGTCAAGTACCACCTGGACAACACCCTGCCGGCCAGCGCCTGCCATCATCAGAAGGTGGTGGTGGTCGACGGCTCGGTGGCCCTGGTCAGCGGCGGCGACATCGGCGTCGACCGTTGGGACACCACCCAGCACCTGGACAACGATCCGCGCCGCCGCCTGCCCACGGGCCATCACTATCCGGCTCGCCACGAGGTGGCCGCCATGGTCGACGGCAAGGCCGCCGAGGCCTTGGGCGACCTGTTCATCGCCCGCTGGGAGCGGTCGACGGGCCAGGCCCTGGAGCGTTCGGACAAGCCCGAGGAAACGCCCTGGCCGGACCATCTGATCCCCGACCTGCGCAACGCGCCCCTCGCGATCTGCCGCACCCAGCCGCCCTGGAAGGGCGACCCCGAGATCAACGAGACGATGCTGATGCACCTGGCCAGCATCAAGGCGGCTCGGCGGCTGATCTATCTGGAGAACCAGTACCTGACCTCGCCGATCATCGTCGAAGCCCTGGCCGATCGCCTGGCCGAGCCGGACGGGCCCGAGGTGGTGACGGTCGGTCCGGCCCACAGTCCCAGCTATTTCGACCAGATCACCATGGACAGCGCCCGGACCTCGGCGATCAACCGCCTGCGCGAGATCGACGTTCATAACCGCTTCTCGGCCTTCAGCGCCAAAACGCCCAAGGGGGCGGCGATCATCGTCCACTCCAAGGTGGCGATCATGGACGACCGCATGTTGCGGCTGGGCTCGGCCAACCTCAACAACCGCTCCATCGGGCTGGACACCGAGTGCGACATCGCCTTCGAGGGCGTGGACGAAACCAGCCGCGCCGCGGTCCGCGCCTTCCTGGGACGGTTGATCGGCCACTTCCTCGACCACGAGACAGCGCACGTGCTCGAGACCTATGACCGCCTGGGCGGCCTGGCGGCGACGATCAACGAGCTGGATCGCCGGGGCGGCCTGCCGCGCCGGCTGGCTCCTGTCCCGATCAGGACGCTGACGGGCGTGCAGCAGTTCATCGCCGACTGGAGCCTGGGCGACGCCATCTCGCCCAGCGACGCCTGGCGGCCCTGGGGCCGCCGCAAGCGCCTCAAGCGCGAGCTGCACCGTCTGATGGACGACCATCCGTCGCCGATCCTGCCGGATCACCTGCAGGACTGATTTGGGGACATGCCCTTGCGG
>NZ_JBAPVS010000074.1:0-12426 GCF_049283275.1 Caulobacter sp.
CGACCCGGCCGTCGGCCGAGACCGCGCCGTCGACGCCGCCGCCGTCGAACGCCAGCATCGGGCGCGCCGCGCCTGGACCGATCGTGCGTCCGATATGCATCTCGTAGCCCGAGAAGGGCGCGTCGCCATCCAGCAGCCGCCCGTTCGTCGCCCGCAGCACCTTATCGCCCAGCAGCACGGTCTCGACATCCAGCAGGCCCAGGCCGGGCGCCGCGCCCGGCGCGCCCTCGATCCCCTCGGGGTCCGACACCGTGCGTCCCAGCATCTGATAGCCGCCGCAGACGCCCAGAACCCGGCCGCCGCGCCGCACATGGGCCAGGATGTCGATGTCCCAACCCTGGGCGCGCAGGAAGGCCAGGTCCGCCAAGGTCGACTTGGTGCCGGGCAGGATCACCAGGTCGGCGTCGCCGGGCACGGGCGTGCCGGGCGGCAAGAAGGCGAAGTCGATGTCCGGGTCAGCGCGCAGCGGATCGAACTCATCGAAATTGGCGATCCGCGACAACATCGGCACGACGATCCGCACGCGTTTGTCGCCGTCCGCGCGGACCGGACGGTCCAGCACCACGGCGTCCTCGGCGGGCAGGGCGCGGGCCGGGGCCAGCCAGGGGGCCATGCCCAGGTCCGGCCAGCCGGTGCGGGCCACGATCTCGCGACGACCTTCATCGAACAGCGAAGGATCACCGCGGAACTTGTTGATGATGAAGCCCTTGATGCGCTCGCGGTCAGCCGCGTCCAGCACCAGGTGCGCGCCGGCCAGGGCGGCGATCACGTGGCCGCGGTCGATGTCGCCGATCAGGGCCACGGGCACGTCGGCGGCGTGAGCGAAACCCATATTGGCGATGTCGCCCTTGCGCAGATTGGTCTCGGCCGGGCTGCCGGCCCCCTCGATCAGCACCAGATCGGCCTCGGCGGCCAGAATCCGATAGCTCTCGACCGAGGTGGCCAGCAGGTCGGGCTTCAGCCCCTGGAAGGCTCGAGCCTGATACGCGCCGACCACCTTGCCCCGCACCACCATCTGGGCCCCGACATCGCTCTGAGGCTTCAGCAGCACCGGGTTCATGTGGACGCTCAACGGCGTGCGGCAGGCGATCGCCTGCAGGGCCTGGGCCCGGCCGATCTCGCCGCCGTCGGGGGTGACCGCGGCGTTGTTGGACATATTCTGCGGCTTGAACGGCCGCACGATCAGGCCGCGATTGGCGAACAGCCGGCACAGCCCCGCCACCAGGGTCGACTTGCCCACGTCCGAACCGCAGCCCTGGATCATCAATGACGCCATGCCCCGCGCCTATAGGGCCCGTCGGCGATGCGCAAGGCGCCGCTAGCGCCAAGGGCTGGAGCGCTCTATATCCCCGGTCACATGACGATCGATCACGACTCCCGCCTCCGGCGGCTGAAGTTCCGGGCCTGGCATCGCGGATTTCGAGAAGCGGACCTCATTCTGGGGCCGTTCGCGGACACCCATGGCCCTAACCTGACCCCCGAGCAGCTCGACACCCTCGAAACCCTGTTGGAGGAGTCGGATCGTGAGATCTACGCCTGGATCGTCGGCCAGGAGCCGACACCGGCCAAGTTCGACACCGACGTCATGAACCTTATCAAGACCTTCCGCTACGAAGCTCATGCTTCGCGGCCGATTGGCGACGGAATGTAGCGGCGCCGCCCGGACCGTTTTTCGGGCACAGCATCAGCACCGGCGGCGTTGTCGCTGGCTCAACCTTCGAAGAGTTGCATGGCCTACGACGCCAAACAGATCGCCAAGGCTTCCGGCAGCCTGACCCTGGCCGGGGCGCCGGAGGGTTTCGACGCGCTGGTCATGGCCGACATCGCTCGGTCTCGCGGCGGGTTGACGGCCTTCGTGGCCCGCGACACCGCCCGGGCCAGCGCCTTCATCGACGCCCTGAAGTTCTTCGCCCCCGAGATCGAGGCGGTGTTGTTCCCCTCGTGGGACTGTCTGCCCTACGACCGCATCGGTCCGTCGGCCGGGGTCGCGGCCGTGCGCATGGCCACCCTGCATCGCCTGGCCGAGGGCTTGGGCAAGGACAAGCCGGCGATCCTGGTCACCGCCGCGCCGGCCCTGCTGCAGCGCGTGCCCGAAAAGTCGGTCCTGCTGCGCGCCAGCTATTCGGCCAAGGTCGGCAACGTCGTCGATGTGAAAGACCTGGAGCGCTATTTCGCGATCAACGGCTACAACCGCGCCTCGACGGTGTCGGAACGCGGCGAGTTCGCCGTCCGCGGCGGGGTGATCGACGTGTTCCCGCCCGCGGCCGAGGAGCCGGTGCGCCTGGACCTGTTCGGCGACACCCTGGAAAGCATCCGCGCCTTCGACCCGGAAACCCAGCGCTCGACCAAGCAACTGCGCGAGATCCAGCTGCTGCCGGTCAGCGAGGCCCTGCTCGACAAGGAAGGCATCGCGCGGTTCCGCAACGGCTATATCCGCGCGTTCGGCGCGCCGGGCGATGACCCGCTGTACGCCACGGTCAGCGAGGGGGGCCGCCGCGCCGGCCTGGAGCACTGGCTGCCGCTGTTCTATGAGCGAATGGCGACCCTGTTCGACTACCTGCCCGACGGCGCCCTGATCGGCATCGATCACCAGGTCACCGAGAGCCGCGACGAACGCCTGGCGATGATCGCCGACGCCTATGACGCCCGCGCCTCGGCCGACCGCAAGTCGGCCTACCGCCCGCTGACGCCGGACGCCCTATACCTGACCGCCAAGGAGTGGGACCAGGCGGTCGAGGATCGCCCCAACCGCAAGTTCACTCCGTTCCAGCCGCAAGGCCTGGACGTCGTCGACATGGGCGCCAAGCTCGGCCGCACCTTCGCCGCCGAGCGCGCCCAGGACAGCGTCAACCTGTTCCAGGCTACGGCCGATCACGCCACATCGTTGGCGGGGCAGGGCAAGCGCGTGCTGTTCGCGTCGTGGTCCGAAGGCTCGTCCGAGCGCCTGGGAACCATGCTGGCCGACCATGGCCTGAAGAAGATCCCCTACGCCGCCTATTGGCAGGCGGCCAAGGCCAATGACCCCAAGACCCCGCAGCGCGTGGTCCTGCCGCTGGACAACGGTTTCGAGACCGAGAACCTGGCGGTCATTTCCGAGACCGACATCCTGGGCGACCGCCTGGCCCGGCCGCGCAAGAAGCGCCGCGCCGCCAACTTCCTGGCCGAGGCCAGCGCCCTGACGCCGGGCGACCTGGTCGTCCATATCGACCACGGCATCGGCCGTTACGAGGGTCTGAAGACCCTCGACGTGCAAGGCGCCCCGCACGACTGCCTGGACCTGCTGTATGGCGGCGAGGCCAAGCTCTACCTGCCGGTCGAGAACATCGACCTGCTGACCCGCTATGGCACCGACGCCGAGAACGTCCAGCTGGACAAGTTGGGCGGGGCCGCCTGGCAGGGGCGCAAGGCCAAGGCCAAGGAACGCCTGCGGATCATGGCCGAGGGCCTGATCCAGATCGCCGCCGCCCGACAGCTGAAGTCGGTGGAGGAGACCGACCCGCCGCACGGCGTGTTCGACGAGTTCTGCGCCCGCTTCCCCTACGAGGAGACCGACGACCAGCTGTCGGCCATCCACGACGTGCTGGAGGACCTGTCGTCCGGCAAGCCGATGGACCGGTTGATCTGCGGCGACGTGGGCTTCGGCAAGACCGAGGTCGCCCTGCGCGCGGCCTTCGTGGTGGCGATGAGCGGCAAGCAGGTGGCCATCGTCTGCCCGACCACGCTTCTGGCCCGCCAGCACTACAAGACCTTCAAGGACCGCTTCCAGGGCTGGCCGGTCAAGGTCACCCGCCTGTCGCGCCTGGTCACCGGCAAGGAAGCCGCCGACACCCGCGAAGGCCTGGCCAACGGCCAGTTCGAGATCGTGGTCGGCACCCACGCCATCCTGTCCAAGCAGGTGTCGTTCAAGGACCTGGGCCTGGTCATCGTCGACGAGGAGCAGCACTTCGGGGTCAAGCACAAGGAGAAGCTGAAGGAGCTTCGCGCCGACGTGCACATGCTGACCCTGACCGCCACGCCGATCCCGCGCACCCTGCAGATGGCGCTCAGCGGCATCCGCGAAATGTCGATCATCGCGACCCCGCCGGTCGATCGCCTGGCGGTGCGCACCTACATCAGCCCGTTCGATCCGGTCACCCTGCGCGAGGCCCTGCTGCGCGAGAAGTATCGCGGCGGCCAGGCCTATTATGTGGTGCCGCGCATCAAGGACCTGGAGGACATCGAAAAGTTCCTCCGCACCCAGGTGCCCGAGGTGAAGTATGTCGTCGGTCATGGCCAGATGGCCCCGACCCAGCTGGAAGACGTGATGACGGCCTTCTACGAGGGCCAGTACGACGTGCTTCTTGCGACCACGATCGTGGAGAGCGGACTAGACATCCCGTCCGCCAACACCCTGATCGTCCACCGCGCCGACATGTTCGGCCTGGCCCAGCTCTATCAGATCCGGGGCCGGGTCGGCCGTTCCAAGGCCCGAGCCTACGCCTATCTGACCACGCCCAACGAGAAGACCATCACCCTGTCGGCCGAGAAGCGGCTGAAGGTGCTGCAATCGCTCGACAGCCTGGGCGCCGGCTTCCAGCTGGCCAGCCACGATCTGGACCAGCGCGGCGGCGGCAACCTGCTGGGCGACGAGCAGAGCGGCCACATCAAGGAGATCGGCGTGGAGCTTTACCAGCAGATGCTGGAGGACGCCGTGGCCGAGCTGCGCGAACGCCAGGGGGCGGAGGCCCTGCTGGAGGACCGGGGCTGGTCGCCGCAGATCAACACCGGCGCGGCCGTGATGATCCCGGACGACTATGTGCCCGACCTCAATGTGCGCCTGTCGCTCTATCGCCGCCTGTCGGAAGCCGAGAAGTCCGCCGACCGCGAGGCCCTGGCCGCCGAGATGATCGACCGCTTCGGCCCGCTGCCGCCCGAGACCGACAGCCTACTGAAGGTCGTGGCCATCAAGGGCCTGTGCCGCGAGGCCAATGTCGCCAAGATCGACGTCGGCCCCAAGGGCGCGGTCGCCAGCTTCCGCAACGACATCTATGCCGACCCATTGGCCCTGATGCAGTTCGTGGCCAAGAACAACATCGTCTGGAAGGTGCGTCCCGACCAGAAGGTGGTGATCAAGGGCGAGTGGGACACCCCGGCCCAGAGGCTGGACGCGGCCGAGAAGATCCTGACTCAGTTGGTCAAGCTGACGAAGGGCGCCTGAAGCCGGCTGAAATGACCGGGTCCGGATCCCGCCAGCCGTCGGCGCGCGGATTTGTCAGGTTCGGGGAAACCTCGAGAGGAGATTTCCCATGGCCACGATCACCAAGTCCGTCGATGTCGCGCTGACGCCAGACAAGGTCTGGGAGGCGGTGCGTGACTGGGGCCACGTCCACCGGCGTCTGTGCCCCGGCGTGCTGACCGACTGCCGGGAGGAGGAGGGCGCACGGACCGTCACCTTCGCCAACGGCTTGGTCGCCAAGGAATTGATTGTCGCCGTCGACGACGAGGACAGGCGGCTGGTCTGGGCGGTCGTCGAGACGACGTTGCTCAGCCACCACAACGCCGGCATGCAGGTCCTGGCGTCCGGCCAAGGCAGCCGCATCGCCTGGACCGCCGACATTCTGCCCCATGAGGCGGCCGAACAGGTGGCGGGCTTCATGGATCTGGGCTGCGCGGCGATGAAGACGACGCTGGAGTCCTAGCCCGCCGCTTCCAGGGCCTTGTCGATGGCCTGGGCGATGTTCTCCGGGCTCTCGGCCCCGACCACCGCCAGCTTGCCGCCGAAGATGGCGAACGGCACGCCCGTGATGCCGCCCTGGACGGCCATGGCGTGCTCGCGGGCGATGGTTTCCTTGTCCGCCCCTTCCGACAGCAGGCGCAGGATCACCACCGGGTCCATGCCGGCCGCCTCGCCGATCTCGGCCAGCACCACGGGATCGCCGATGTCGCGGCCTTGGGTGAAATAGGCGGCGAACAGGCCTTCGACCACGGCGTCCTGCTTGCCCGCGCCGTGCGCCCAGCGGATCAGGCGGTGGGCGGCGTTAGTGTTTGGCGACAGGGCGATGGCGTTGAAATCGAAGACGATGCCTTCTTCGGCCCCGGCCTCGACCAGGGCGGTGTGCACCGCCTTCAGCTTCAGGGCGTTCTTGAACTTGCCGGCCATATAGGCTTTGCGATCAACGCCTTCCTCGGGAAGGCTCGGATCCAGCTGATAGGGCCGCCAGACGATCAGGGGCTCGACGTCCGGCCGCAGGGCCACCGCCGATTTCACCCGCCGCCAGCCCAGATAGCACCAGGGACAGACGACGTCGGCGACAAGGTCGATCAGCAGCGGCTGGCCCATGGCGCTCCTCCGAAAGATAGCGAACGCTCCAGCACCTAGGGCCGTCCTCGTCCTTCGGCAAGCTCGAGATAAGGCCGATTGCCGGTGCGGCCTCTAGGCCGGGTGTCGCTGTGCGGCCTGGGCGGCGGCGCGTTCCAGGGCGTGGATGGCGCTCTCGCCAGCCTCGATCTGGGCCACACCGATGTCGAACTCGCAGACGAACGGCGGGCGGTCGTCGCCGGCGTCGAAGGCCGTGCAGCCGATCACCGCGGCGATCCGTTCGGCGGCGGCGCGGCCGGCCGCCTGGTTGGTGGCGGGCAGGGCCAGGGCGAAGACCTCGGGCGCCAGGCGGGCGGCGGTGTCCTCGACCCGCACCAGACGGCCGACCATCGAGCCGATCTGCGGAATGGCGCGGTCCAGCCAGCCGTTCTTGCGGGCCCAGACGGTTTCGGGCTTGTCGGCGACCCGCAGCACGCAGATCGACAGCGGTCGGGCCCGCTCGCGGGCGGCCGTCGCCAGGCGGGCCAGGTGGGCGGCGAACAGGTCGCGGGTGAACAGGCCGGTGGCCGCGTCCATCAGGCCCGAGCTGCGAGCCTTCTCCAGGGCGCCGCGAATGGCCTCGCCACGGCGATAGTTGCGCGCCAGCTCGATCACCCGCTTGGCGGTCTCGATCTCGGCGGTCTCCGGCGAGGCGACGTCGGACACCCCGCGATGGAACGCGTCCGACATGGTCACATGGCTCTCGGCCTTCAGATACAGCAGGGCCGGGATGTGGAAGAGGCGGGTGTTGCGGCGCATGCCCGCCGCGATCGACAGGGCTTCCTGCTGATTGTCGCCGGCCCACAGCACAACGGAGTCGAAGGCGCGCTCGTGCAGATAGTCGAAGGCCGTATAGGCGGTGAAGGCGCCGACCACGTCGGCCCCGCTGCGGGTCAGGGCGTTGGACAGGGCCAGGAACTGCGGGGCCGGCTCGCCGATCGCCAGGATGCGGAACGGCTCGGCCTGGGGTTCGGGCAGGTCCAGCCGACGGCCGCGATCGCCGAAGGTGGCCAGGCGGAGCTCGAACTCCTCCTCGGCGATGGCGGTGCGGACCAGGGATTCCAGGCGCAGAACGGCCTGGCTGGGGTGCAGGGGCGGCGACAGCGTCAGGTCGAAGGCTTGGTGATTGGCCTCCGTGCCCGGCTCGCCGATGGCGATCACCGGCAGGCGTCGGGGGGCGACAGCGGCCTTGAGGCGGCGCGACAGCGAGTGCGCGTCGGGACCGGCGCTTTCCAGGTCGACGATCACCGCCTCGATGTTGAGGTCGCCCAGGGCGGCGAGGGCGGCGTAGGGGCCACGCGCGGTGATGGTCCGCCAGCCGAGCTTGTCGAGCCCTTCCGACAGCGGACCCGCGCGAGAATCATCGCGCGCCACGATCAAGATTCGGGCGTTCACCGCCAACTCAAGCCTCCGACCCGGGTACTGGTGTCGCCCGACGACGCGGCGCCGTCGAGATTCGACGCTGCAACATAGCAGAGGCCGCCCGGCCTCATAGGTACGCGTCGCCACAGGCCTGTGCACGGACAAACGGTCTTGCCTGACCGAACGGCAGGGTCGTCTTAGTGTGGGTGAGACAAGAACGCCGCGAGAGTCGGCCGGGAGGAACATATGGCTCAGGGACCGCTGTCCGGCTTGAAGGTGCTGGAATTCGCCGGGATAGGCCCAGGGCCGTTCTGCGGCATGCTGCTGTCGGACCTGGGCGCCGACGTCGTGCGCATCGATCGCAAGGGTTCGGGACGCAGCTCTCCCGCCGACGTCACGGCCCGAGGGCGGCGATCGGTGGCTTTGGACCTGAAGTCGCCGGCCGCCGTCGAGACCTGCCTGAAGCTGATGGAAGGCGCAGACGGGATCATCGAGGGCTTTCGGCCCGGCGTGATGGAGCGCCTTGGGCTGGGGCCGGACGTCGCCCTGGCTCGCAATCCCAAGCTCGTCTACGGCCGCATGACCGGTTGGGGTCAGACGGGCCCCTACGCCAAGGCGGCCGGCCACGACATGAACTACATCGCCATCACCGGGGCGCTAGCGGCGATCGGGACGCAAGACAAGCCCGTACCGCCGTTGAACCTGGTCGGCGATTTCGGAGGCGGGGCGCTTTATCTGGCCTTCGGTCTGCTGGCCGGGGTGATCCACGCCCGCGCCACGGGGCAGGGCCAGGTGATCGACTGCGCGATGAGCGACGGGGCGGCTTCGCTGATGGCCATGTTCTACGGTTTCAAGGCCGGCGGCATGTGGAGCGAGGCGCGTCGCTCCAACCTGCTGGACGGCGGGGCCCACTTCTACGACACCTACCAATGCAGCGACGGCAAGTGGATCTCGATCGGCTCGATCGAACCTCAGTTCTACCTGCTGCTGCTTGAAAAGACCGGGATCACCGACCCGCAGTTCCAGCATCAGATGAGCCGCGAGGAGTGGCCCCAGCTGCGCGAGAAACTGGCGGCGGTGATCGCCACCAAGACCCGTGACGCCTGGTGCGCCCTGATGGACGGCACCGACGTCTGCTTCGCCCCGGTCCTGACCATGGACGAGGCCCCGGGCCATCCCCACAACGCCGCTCGCCAGACGTTCGTCGAGGTGGCCGGCGTCACCCAGCCAGCCCCGGCGCCGCGCTTCTCGGCCACGCCCGGCGCGATCCAGGGGCCGCCGCCGAAGATCGGCGCTGACAATGACGCCGCGCTCGCGGACTGGGGTTTCTCGGCCGAGGCGATCGCCGTGCTGAGGGAGCAGGGCGCGCTGTAGGTCCCCCGTCTCCTGACAGCCCCATTCAGGTCCGGTTCAGCCGCCGGGTCCTAAATCTGATCTTGCAACCGGCCGTCGCGCCACCCGTCCCTCGATGCGGCGATCGGTTCAGGTTCGTCCTGCGGAGACTCGCCGCTTTCCCTGAAGCGGCGGGTCTTTGTGCCTGAGTTTCATGTTTTTTCGGCGACGAGCTTGCGTCGAAGCAGCGCCGACGTCAGTTTCCGCCGGATGAAATCCCCCCAAGACCGTCTTCGCTTTCGGGATCTCGACCTCGATCCGATCCATTGGGTGAGCGAAATTCTCCGCGTCCTGGGCCTGGCCCTGCAGCGCCTCTGGGGCCGCGACGTGATGCTCTATGTGGGCGGCGTCTCGTTCTTCATTCTGCTGGCGGTGTTTCCCGGCCTGGCGATCCTGATTGGTCTCTTCAGCCTGTTGACGACCCCCGAACAGGCCGCCTTCGAAGCCGACAAGCTGGCGTTCCTGATGCCGTCGGGCGCCCGGCCGATCTTCCAGAGCGAACTGGCCCGTCTGGCCTACGCGCCGGAAAGAACCGTTTCGGTGCAGAGCGCCGTGGTGCTGGTCATCGGCCTCTACGCCGCTCATCGCGGCTTCAAGGCCCTGCTGGCTGGACTGTCCTTCATTCACGAAGAGGAAGACCAGCGCGGCTTCTTCGGCTTCAACTTCATGGCCCTGGTGGTGCTGATCGCCGCCTTCGGGCTGCTGTTCGTGCTGTCGGGCGTGTTCCTGACCTTCCGCCTGCTGGCCAGCACCCTGGACCTGCGGCCCCTGGCGGGCGCGTCCTGGATCCAGAGCGAATGGACCTGGGCCAGTCTGGGCCTAATGCTCGGCATGACCCTGATCTACCGTTACGCCATGTCGCGCGCACCGGTGGGTTGGCGCGCGTCGAGCACCGGCGGCTTCGCGGCGGCGGTAATGTGCGTATTCATGTCGTGGGCCAGCGCCTTCTATGTCGAGCAGGTGGCCCATCTGGGCGCGACCTACGGCTCGATCTCGGCGGTGATCATCTTCCTGATCTGGCTGTCCTGGAGCGTCAACGCCGTGTTCTACGGCGGCGCCCTGGCCACCGAGATGGAGATCGCGTTGGACGAGCGGCCCCGGGCCCTGCTCGAAGGCCCCAAGGCCATCACGCTCAAGGCGCCTTCGCCACCAGAAAACTGATCGCGCCGTTTGGAGCATCGACCACCTCCAGAACGGTGGCCCCAATGCTGGCGGCGAAATGCGGCACGTCGATGCGGGCCAGCGGATCGTCAGCCAGCAGGCGCACCAGGCCGCCGGCCGGGGCCTCTTCCAGGGCCCGACGCAGGCGAAGGGTCGGGACGGGGCAGCGGTGGCCGCGCGCGTCCATCAGGCGCTCTTCAGGCTTGGCGTCAGACATCGAACACCGTTTCCGCCTGGACCGCCGTCAAGATTCGATGCTCGCCCGGCGCCAGGTCGTCGGGCAGGGCGATCCCGCCGATCCGCTCGCGGTGCAGGCCGACCACGTGGTTGCCCACGGCGGCGAACATCCGGCGCACCTGGTGGTAACGACCCTCGGTGATCGTCAGCCGCGCCTCGCGCTCGCCCAGCACTTCCAGGGTCGCCGGCAGCAGAGGCTTTTCTTCACCCTCCAGCATCAGGGTCCCGTCGGCGAAGGCCGCGCCCTCTGTTCCGGACAATGGCCGATCGAGCGTGGCGCGATAGACCTTGGGCACATGGCGCTTGGGCGAGATCACCCGGTGCAGGAAGTCGCCGTCGTCGGTGATCAGGATCAGGCCCGAGGTGTCCTTGTCCAGCCGCCCGACGCTCGACAGGGCCGGATCGCGAATCTGCCAGCGCTTGGGCAACAGGTCGTAGATCCGCTCACCGTCCTCGCGATGCGAACACACCACGCCCAGCGGCTTGTGCATGATCAGAACCAAAGGCGCAGGCGGATCAACGGGAACGCCTCGAATCTTCAGGCGCTCGGGCAGGTCGGCGGCGACGGCGATCTTCAGGCCCGCGTCCTTGACGGCCACGCCGTCCAGCACGACCTTGCCCGACGAGACCAGGGCCTGGACGTCGCGCCGGCTGCCATAGCCCAGATTGGCCAACAGCCGGTCGAGCCGAGCCATCAGCGCTTTTGTCACTTGCGGGCCTCGTAGACCTTGAAGCCGCCGGCGTCGGCGATCGGGCGGACGGTCTTGAAGTGCTCGTTCAACGCCGCCTCATAGGGCAGGTGGCGGTTGGCGACGATCCACAGCACCCCGCCCTTGCGCAGCATGGCGGCCGCCGAGGTGATGAAGGCTTGGCCGAGGGTCTTGTCCTCGGCGCCCGTCTCGTGGAACGGCGGGTTGGTGACCACGAAGTCCAGGCCGGTCGCCAGATCGGCGCCGCGCCGGGCGTCGGCCTGCACGACCTCGACCCGGGGGTCGTCGACATTGCGCTTGGCCGCCTCGACCGCCCGGCGGTCCAGGTCGATCAGGGTCAGCTTGGTCACCTTGGGCGAGGCCAGGACGGCATGGGCCAGGACGCCGATGCCGCAGCCCAGATCGACGCCGGCCCCGCTCAGCGGTTGCAGCGACTTCAGCAGCAGGGCCGAGCCGGGATCCAGGCGATCCCAGCTGAACACGCCCGGCTGGGTCCACAGGCCGTCGCCGTCCAGGCGGCGCGGCGCGCCGTCGGCGATGGCGGCGTCCAGGCCGGCGGGATGGGCGGGCTTGAGGGCCACGCAGATCCGGTGGTGACGCTTGGCGCTCTCGCCGATGGTGCAGCCGAACGCCGTCAGCTCCTTGTTCATCCGCAGGCCGCCGCGATCCTTGGGGGCCAGGGCGGTCAGACGCCCCTCGACCTTCAGCGCCCGCAAGGCCTGGGCCAAGACGTAGCGCCGCTCGGCGACCCCGGCCGGCGCCAGGATGACGATCTCGTCCAGCGACCCTTCATCCAGGTCAGCCAGGTCGGTCGAACCCACCACCAGGGGCGAGACCTGCACGGCGTCGCCGGGGACCTCGACGATGTCGAAGGACGGAAAACCGTAGACGGCGGCGCGGACGGAATCGGACATGGAACGGATCTCGGGAGATGTGGCGGGCAGGGTGGGATTCGAACCCACGGTGGACTTTCACCCACGGCGGTTTTCAAGACCGCTGCCTTAAACCACTCGGCCACCTGCCCGGAGCAGGGGCCTATATCAGCGGTCGTGCGCCCGCTCCAGTCGTTTCCGGCGCGTTTGGCCGCACCTTTGGTTAACCAGACGTCAAGGCTCCTGAACGACTCTGCCTTCTGATATGCAACTTCGAGAGGGCAGTTCGGTCATGGGATGCGAGGCGCGAGGCGAGTTTCGTCTGCTGCGCGGCGTGGCCGTGGCCGCCTTTGGC
>NZ_JBAPVS010000075.1:0-29207 GCF_049283275.1 Caulobacter sp.
GATCGCGGCCTCGACCTGCGCGCCGAAGTCGTGACGCGGCAGACGCGTTCCGTCCAGACGCAGGGCGGCCGGCTCCAGCACCAGTTCACCACCACCTTCGACGCCGTAGCGGCCGCGGCCCAGCGGCGTCAGGGCGGCGTCTTTCAGGCCCCGCCCATCGACCCGCAGAACGCCGTCGCGCTCGAACACCGTCAGCGGCGCGGCCCGATCGCCATACTGGCCGACCGCCGCCATTTCGGCGGCGTCCAGGGACGAAAGGACGGAGGATTGGGCGAAGGCGGCTGTGCTCAGGACAAGTCCCATCAGGAAAGGGGCGATCGCGGTGAAAGGTCCGGCCAGTCTTCGCATCGCCCCTATGCCTGTCGCCCGCCTATTTCATCGTCGGGATGACGAAGGCGTCGCCCTCGTGGTCGCCCTCCGGCCACCGCGCGGTGATGGTCTTGACCTTGGTGTAGAACTTCACGCCCTCGACGCCGTGCTGGTTGGTGTCGCCGAACGCGCTGCGCTTCCAGCCGCCGAAGGTGTGATAGGCCACCGGCACCGGGATCGGCACGTTGATGCCGACCATCCCCACATTGACTCGGCTGGCGAACTCGCGCGCCGCCCGGCCGTTGCGGGTGAAGATCGCCACCCCGTTGCCGTACTGGTGCTCGGACGGCAGGGCCAGGGCCTCCTCGAAACTCTCGGCGCGGACGATCTGCAGCACAGGACCGAAGATCTCCTCCTGGTAGGTCTTCATGCCCTTCTTGACGCCGTCGAACAGCGACGGGCCGATGAAGAAGCCCTTCTCGAAGCCCTGCAGGGCGAAGTCGCGGCCGTCGACCACCAGCTCCGCGCCCTCGTCGACGCCGATCTGGATGTAGTCGGAAATCTTGGCGCGGTGGGCGGCGCTGACCACCGGACCGTAATGGGCGTCGAGGTCGGTGGAGACGCCCACCTTCAAGGTCTCGATCTCGGCGACCATCCGCTCGCGCAGCGCGTCCCCGGTCTTCTTGCCGACCGGAACGACCACCGGCAGGGCCATGCAGCGCTCGCCGGCCGAGCCGAAGGCCGCGCCCGACAGGTCCTTGACCACCTGGTCCAGATCGGCGTCGGGCAGGACGATCCCGTGGTTCTTGGCCCCGCCCATGGCCTGGACGCGTTTCCCGTGCGCCGTGCCGGTCTGGTAGACGTAGTGGGCGATGTCGGACGATCCGACGAAGCTGACCGCGCGGATCAGCGGATGGGTCAGGATGGCGTCGACGGCGGTCTTGTCGCCGTGCACCACGTTCAGCACCCCGGCGGGCGCGCCGGCCTCCATCATCAGCTCGGCCAGTTTCACCGGCACGGTCGGGTCCTTCTCCGACGGCTTGAGGATGAAGGTGTTGCCCACGGCGATGCTGATGCCGAACATCCACATCGGGATCATGGCCGGGAAGTTGAACGGGGTGATGCCCGCGCAGACGCCCAGCGGCTGGCGCATCGAATAGACGTCGATGCCGGGGCCCGCGCCCTCGGTGTATTCGCCCTTCAGGATGTGGGGGATGCCGCAGGCGAACTCGATCACTTCGAGGCCGCGCTGGATGTCGCCCTTGGAGTCGGCGATCACCTTGCCGTGCTCGGACGACAGGATCTCGGCCAAGAGGTTCATGTCGCGCTCGATCAGGCGCTTGAATTCGAACATCACCCGGGCGCGGCGCTGGGGGTTGGTCGCGGCCCAGCCGATCTGGGCGGCGGCGGCGGCCTGGACGGCGGCGTCCAGCTCGGCGTCGGTGGCCAGGGCCACGCGGGCCTGGATCTCGCCGGTGTTCGGATTGAACACATCGCCGAAACGGCCGGACTGCCCTTCGAGAGCCTGTCCGTTCACGAAATGGCTGATGGTCCGCATGATACGCTCCCTAAATCTTGTTTTGCGCGTCATAGCATCCGGCGTCCGGGCCGTATCGCGCAAATTCTCTCCGCCTATTCCTCCACATGCACCTTGCGGAACCGGCCCTGCAAATAGACCAGCGGCTCGTGGTCCGGATCGTAGCGCAGCTTCACCACCCGTCCGACATAGACCCGGTGGTCGCCGGCGTCGAAGACCTGATGGGTCACGCATTCGAAATTGGCCATGCAGTCGGGCAGGATCGGCACGCCCGTGCCCCAGGTCTCGGTCTCGATGCCCGCGAACCGGTCGCCGTCCTTCTGCACGAACTGGCGAGCCATCAGCTGCTGGTCGGCGTGCAGCACATTGACCGTGAACCGCCCGGCGGCGTCCAGGGTCGGCAGGCTGCGCGAGTTGAGGTCGACGCAGACCAGGGCCAGGGGCGGATCCAGCGACACCGAGGTGAACGAGTTGGCGGTCAACCCCACGCGGCGGCCGTCCTCGCCGACCGTGGTGATCACCGTCACCCCGGTCGTGAAGCATCCGAAGGCGTGGCGCAGCGCCCGGGCGTCATGCGCGCCGCCCTCGCCCAGTTCGATCGTGACCGGCTGACTCATTGGATCACCAGTGATGCAAACCGACGTTACGGGCAAGGGTTTGGGGCCGTGCGGTGATCACTTGCCCCCTACGGGTCGCTTCGCGACCGTCTTCCCCCACAGGGGGAAGAGGAAGCGCGCGCCGATCCTCCGCCCCCTCTGGGGGCGGACAGACCGCGAAGCGGTCAGGTGGGGGCAAGTGTTAACGGGCACGGTTCTTCAAGCTCACGCGATCTCTCGCTGAGGGAATGGAAAGGGCCGCGGAGCGCCGGACACCGTCCGGAGAACTTTGAATAAATACCGTTTCGACGAAGCCTGCCGCTCCGCGCCATCGTTATCCGGAAGCCCGCGACGCTGAGCCCTGTTAGGGCCTCGCCGCCTTGAAGCCTCCGACGGGCGGGCCAGGTCAACGAACCCCAGCCCCGGACCGCGAGCCTGTCACCGCTCGCCTGCTGCTAGGTCAGCCCTCACGCCACGTCGTTTTTGTGTTCCAGGCCCGACCGGCTCCAGAGACGTGAGGTTTGACGCCGTCCACGCGGACGCCGCCGCCGACAGAGCCTCCCGCTCGATCGCCCCCCGCCGCCGCATCGGTCGCTGGCCATGCGCCCTTTCCCTGCGACGAGGTGAGACAAGGATACGGGAGGTCTGGAGGATGGGGATAAGTTCGGTCGAGAAAGTTCAGGGCGTTGAAATCGTGGAACTTCATTCGCTGAACGCAGAGCATAAGCGCTTTTGAACCCTCTCTCATAGAGAGAGGGGTTCCATGGACGTCCGCAACGGGTCGGAAGCCGCCATTGGCCTTCACGCCGAAATCGGACACGGCGCAGACCCCGCCCCCTACCCCTCGATCACATGCGGCACGAACCGCGCCAGGTTCTTGGTCACCACGCTGTCGTCTTCGCGGATGCCCATGCCCGCCGGCTCGTTGCCGACCATCCACGCCCCGACCACCGGGCGCTTGCCGTCGAAGTCCGGCGGCGGGTGGTAGGCCTGGACGATCGCGCCTTCCGCGCCATAGCCCTGGTCGAGCACGGGCTCGTCGCCGCCCACCACCTCGACATTGGCCCCTTCGCGCGAGAACAGCGGCTTGCGCACAAACCGCCCGCCCAGCGCGCTCGCCGCCGGGTCGCCCTCGAAATAGGCCTCCAGCAGGTTGGGGTGGCCGCGGTGGCGTTCCCACAGCAGCGGCAGGATGGCCTTGTTGGACAGGATCGCCTTCCACGCCGGCTCGATCCAGCGGACCTGGGCGGTCTCCAGATGCGCGGCATAGGGCTCGCGCAGCATGAACTCCCACGGATAGAGCTTGAACGCCGCCTGCAGGACGAAGCCCTCGCGGTCGACGAACTGGCCCTCTTCGTTCAGGCCGATATTGTCCATGGCCACGAACTTGGGCTCGACGCCCGCCTGCAAGGCCAGGTCTTCGAGGAAGCGCACGGTCTGGCGGTCCTCGACGGCGTCCTCGTCGCTGGCGAAGTGGACGAAGCCGCCGGTGGGGAACAGCACCTTGAAGCGGTCGCGGAGGGCCTCGAACAGGCTGTTGAACTGGTCGGCGTTGGCCGGGAAGGTTCCGTTGGCGATCAGCTCCTCCAGCCACAGCCACTGGAAGGTGGCGGCCTCGAAGACGCTGGTCGGGGTGTCGGCGTTGTATTCGTAGAGCTTGGGCTTGGACTGGCCGTCATAGCCGAAGTCGAAACGGCCATAGAGCGACGGCGACTTGGCGCGCCAGGAGGCGGCCACGAAGTCGCGATGCTCGACCGGGATCGCCAGCTTCTCCATCAGCTCCTGGCTGGCGGCCACCTCGTCGACCAGGTCCAGGCACAGGTCGTGCAGCTCGGCCGCGGCCGGCTCCAGGTCCTGCTCCACCTGCTCCAGGGTGAAGGCGTAGGCCACGCTTTCGTCCCAATAGGCCTGGCCTTCGGTGTGGTGATAGACGAACCCGACCGCCTCGGCCTTGGCCTGCCAGTCGGGTCGGGGCGTCAGCTTGAGGCGGCGCACTACTCGCTCTTGCTGCCGTCGCCGGCCTTCTGCTCGATCTGCAGCGGCGGAGCGGCCGGGGCCAGGCGGGCCAGAACGTCGTCGGCGCTGGATTGACCCGGCATGATGCCGGCCAGGCGCAGCTTTTCGTCCAGGTCGGCGCCGGTGCGGCGGTCTTCCAGCTCGCCGGCGGCCTTGATCTTTTCGCCACGGATCATCTGGCGTTCCTTGATCCGGGCCAGGCTGTCGGCGGCCGAGCCGAGCGACGCCCCGGCCCCCGCGCCGCGCGCCGAGACGGCGGCCTGGGCCTTCTGGACGCTCTCATTGACCTTCACCACCTCGACCTCGCGACGCAGGGTCTCGATGCGGCGGTCGGTGGCGGTGATGGCGGTGTGCAGCTGGTCCTCGGCCGCGCGCATCTCGCCGATCTGCGGCTCCTTCAGCGCGATGTCCTGTTCCAGGTCGGCGATGCGCTGGGCCACCTGGCGGGCCAGGTCCATGTCGCCCTTGGCGACGGCGGCGCGGGCCGAGCCTTCGTACTTGGTGACCTGGTCGCGGAAGCCGCTGACTTCCTTCTCCAGGATGCGGCGGCGGGCCACCAGCGTGGCCATGTCGTCGCGGGCCTTGCCCTGAGCGGTGTCGGCGTCGCGGATTTCCTGGTCGAGGATGCGAATGGCGTTGGCGTCGACGACGGCCGCGGTGGCCTCGTGCGCGCCGGCGCGACCCAGGGTGAACAGCTTGTTCCAGATGGACATAGGGGGTCTCCGAAGGCCTTTGTTGGAGAATATACTGTTGGCGGCGGCGGGTCCGCCCTCGTTCTTCGACAAGCTCAGGATGAGGGCTGCTTCATGGGCGTCCCGAGTGGAATTCCTCATCCTGAGCTTGTCGAAGGAGAAGGAATTCGGTCCCGCGGCGCCTCCGATCGATCTAGGCGGTGGGGGTGAAGGACGAGCGCAGGTCCGAGGCGGCCTCGATGGCGTTGTCGGCCAACACGCGCAGCTCGATCAGGATGTCGTCCAGCGACGAGCCGGGCGCCAGCTCGCCGAACAGCTCGTAATAGTCGCGCTCGCCCACGGTGCTGATGCCGAAGTTCGACAGCGGCACGAGCTTCTGGGCCTTGAGCAGGAATTCGTTGAAGGCGTGACGGTCCTTCTGTTCGTCGACCGGCCACAGCAAGACCGAGGCGGCGATCTGCTGGTCGCTGACGCTGACATAGATCTCCAGGTCGCCCTGCTCGTGCATGGTCACCACCAGGATCGGATCGACGCCCTCGACCACGCGGGCCGTCATGGCGTCGCTGAAGCCGTCGGAAAGCGCCGTCTTCAGCGAACGAACAGTCCAGGCGGGGGTCGTCATCGAGCGATCTCTCCTTCGGCGATCCGATCTTGGAGCCGTTTCATACTAGATGGGCGGGCGAACGCCAGTCGTCGAGAGCGCAACCTTACGTGCGAGGATGACAAGTTGGTAATCCCCCGCCCCCTTTTACCTCTTCCTCTTTTTATGAAGCGGCGGGCGTCGTACATGTGAAGCGAGTTCCGCAACGGGTCGTCCATGTTCAGCAAGCTCTTCGGCCGCAAGGACGTAAGCCCCGCCTCGGCCCTGCCGGCGATCCGCAACGTCACCCTGGGCCGCACCGTCTGGCTGGACACCCTGGCCTGGCGCCGCCTGGGCGATGACCTGCGCTTTCCGCTGGACCGCGACACCCTGGAGATCACCGCCCAGGGGCTGGTCGATCTGAAGGACGGCGGCTTCGTGCACCGGTTCTACACCGACGACGACGTGATGTTCCAAGCCGTGTCCGACGATCGCGAGGGCCAGCGCGTCAACGACATCACCGTGTTCGTCCCGTGGGAAAGCGCCTATCCGGGAAGCCGCGCCGATCGCGACGCCTGGAAACAGCGCCTGCGGGCCCGCACCTTCACCGCCGCCGGCCTGCCCGACTATCAGCGTCTGTGGTTCGGCGACGAGGCCGAGAGCCAGGACCCGGTCACCTTCTGGGAAGACGTCCACGACGACCGCGACGGCGTTCCCGATCGGCGGATCTACCAGACCTGCATGCTGTTCGGCCGCGACCTGCCCGGCGAGGGCCGCGAGCTGCTGCTGGCCATCGAGCAGGAGAACGAGGACCGCACCGAAGTGTCGTTCGAGATCATGATCGGCGTCCCGCTGGGCGTCGGCGAATTCAAGGCTTAGGGCCTTAGGGGGAAAGCAAATGGACCTGCACGGATTTGGCGCCAGCGCCCTGGCCTTCTTGGTGGCCTTCGTCGCCGCCGGCCTGTTCACGGTGATCTTCAAGATCATCTACCAGTGGGTGACGCCCTACAACGAGGGCAAGCTGATCCGCGAGGGCAATGTCGCCGCGGCCCTGGCCCTGGGCGGAGCGCTGGTCGGCTATGTGCTGCCCCTGGCTTCGGCGCTCAGCAACACCGTCACCCTGCTGGAGTTCTGCGCCTGGGCGGGCCTGGCCGGCGTGCTGCAGATCGCCGCCTTCACCCTGGTGCGCATGGTGGTGATGAAGGACGTCGCCGCCCGCATCGAGAAGGGCGAGATCGCCGCCGGCGTCTATCTGCTGAGCATCTCCCTGGCGGTCGGCGTGCTGAACGCCGCCTGCATGACGGCCTGAGGCGCGCCATGAACAACACCCCTCAACCGCGTCGCCGCCTGCGTTCCAGCGGCCTGGCCCTGACCGGCCTGATGGCCGGCACGGCGATCTCGGTCAGCGCGTGCGACGACCCCGGCACGGCCACCCAGTGGGGCGACCCGCCGGCCGCCTCGCGTGAGGTCGACGCCAAGACCTACGCCAGCCTGGACGACTGCAAGACCTCCGGCGACATGACCGCCGCCCAGTGCCAGACCGCCTTCGATCAGGCCCAGAAGGACAGCGCCGCCAACGCCCCGAAGTTCGGCGACCAGCAAAGCTGCGAGGAGCGCTACGGCGTCGACCAGTGCGTGCCGCGCAACAACGGCGGCGGCGGCAGCTTCTTCACCCCGCTGCTGACCGGCTTCATCGTCGGCCAGGCGCTGAACAACATGGGCGGCGGCTATTTCGGCGCGCCGATGTACCGCGACCGTAACGGGACCTATTACGGCGGTTCGGGCTATCCGCTGTCGCGCGACTACGTCACCGGCCGCACCCGCGTACGCACCGACAGCTTCAACGCGCCGGAGATGCGCGCGCCCACCCGCGTCCAGAGCCGCAGCTCGGTGATCTCGCGCGGCGGCTTCGGCGGTTCGGGACGCTCGTACGGGGGGTGATCCAAAACGCCGCCCACCCCGGCGAAGGCCGGAATGAGCGGACGGCGCAGATGGAAAACGGGGACACGCCCGCGCGAACGGCGCTCTTTCTCCCGGCGCGGCTGACGGCGCGGGCGTGTCCCCCTCCCCCTCCCCTATGGCTTCAGAACCTTGAGGACGAACGGGTCGGTCTTGTCCCGGACGGGCGGGTCCAAGACGCTGGCGGCGTCCCTTCGATAGCGCGTCGCCGCGATCGGGTGAACATCGATATTCGAAATCACGGCGAGTTTCGGGGGACAAGCTGGGGACAGGTTTCCCACCGCCTGTCCCCCTGCCCCCCGGAGGCCGCTCTCGTCAGTGAGTCTCGTAGACCGTCTTGCCGCCGCTGATCGCGAAGGCTTCCTCGGGCGACAGCACCAGTTTCTTGCGGCCGAACAGGGCGAAATAGGCGATGCCCACCGCGAACCAGATCGCCACCCCGATCACGCCGCTGCGATAGATCGGGTCCTTCAGCTGGTAGAAGATCGTCACCAGCGAGATCACCACCGTCAGGCCCGCCCCGGTCAGGCCGAACTTGCTCTTGTAAGGCCGCTCCATCAGCGGGAACTTCCTGCGCAGCAGGATGAACGACACGCCCTGGGCCACATAGGACAGCATGGCCCCGAACACCGCCATGTTCAGCAGCGTGCCGCCGATCACCGCCGCGCCCTTCTCGGCCCCGAGGCTGAACCAGACCACCAGCATCACCGCCAGGCCGAAACCCGACCCGGTCAGCAGGGCCACGTCCGGCGTCTTGCGCACGCCATGGGTCACCGACAGGGCGCGGGGAAAGTAGCCGGCGCGCGACAGCGAATAGATCTGCCGGCCATAGGCGAAGATGATGGCGTGGAAGCTGGCGATCAGCCCCGCCACCGCGATCGCCGCCAGGACCTTGGCCAGACCCCCGCCATAGATCGTGCGGAAGCCTTCCAGGATCGGCTCGCCCGACTTGGACAGGGCGAAGGCGCCCGGCGCGATGGCGCTGTTGAGCCACAGCACCAGCAGGGCCGAGACGATCAGGGTGGCCATGCCCAGGATGATGCCCTTGGGCAGGTCGCGCTGCGGGGTGTGGCTCTCCTCGGCGGCCAGCGGCAGCTGCTCGATGGCCAGGAACAGCCAGACCGCGAACGGCAGCTGGGCCAGGGCCCCGCCGACCCCGGCCGGCAGGAACGGTCCGTGGCCGTCCGGCAGTTCGGTCCCGCCCGGGCCGACGTTCATGGCGTATTTGAAGAAGTCGGCGTGCGGCAGGGCGCTGACCCAGAACACCGCCAGGCAGGCCAGGGCCAGCAGGGTGATGAACACCGTGAACTTGAACGACATCGCCACCCCGCCGGCGTTCAGCCCCACGAAGATGATGTAGGCGCCCACCCAGTAGAGCGGCTGCACCCAGGCCGGCGTCTCGAAGATGCCCCCCAGGTACGAGCCGATGAAGAAGCAGACCACGGCGGCGGTCAGCACATATTCGACGTTCTCGCACAGGCCGGTGATGAAGCCGCCCCACGGCCCCATGGCGGCGCGGGCGAAGCTGTAGGCCCCGCCGGTGTGCGGCTGGGCCGCGGCCATTTCGGCGATCGAGAAGGTCAGGCCCAGATACATCACGGTGATGATCAGGGTGGCCACCAGCATGCCGCCCCAGCCGCCGACGCCCATCCCCAGGTTCCAGCCCGAGAACTGGCCCGAGATCACCGCCCCCACGCCCAGCGCCCACAGCGAGAACACCCCCGCATAGCGCTTGAGGCCCCGTTTATCGAAATACTCCGCGCCCACCTTTTCGTAGCTGACGCCGCCCCCGACGGATTCTTCGCTCATGGCCCGTACCCCTCTTGCCCTTGATCCGGAGGAAGGCTGCGCTCATCCCGCCGAGACGGCGAGCGTTCGTGATCACAAATATCGGCTTTCAGAGACCGGCGTTCACTATTTTGGCGCCGCTGGACGCGCTCAGGGCCGTTGGAGCCGGCGCCTGCCGACGGAGACGGCAGGATCGGCTTCCGATCCTGCTACGATGAGGGCGTGATGATCCCTAGACATAAGGCCCCCACATGAAGGCGATGGTTCCGAAGACGCCGGCCGCCGTGAACGCGGAAGCGAACACGATCAGGCCCGCCGTCAGGGCCTTGCGGACGTCGCCGCCGCGTCTCTCGGCCGCGCTGTACAGCTCCAGGAAGGCCAGAGGGATCAGATAGCTGCCGAAGGTCATGACGATGTCGGTGGGTCCCGACATGTCCTTCGTCATGCCCACCGGCCCCCGATTGACGACGATCCAGCCCATCAAGCCGACCCGCAGGAACCAGACCCCGCTGACCACCATGAAGGTGCGCATGGCCCAGCGCCGGTGCTGTTCGAACCGCCGCTTGATCGCGTGCCGCCAGGCTAGGCCGGCGAAGATCAGGATCAGAACGCTGTTGATCAGGATCGCCACGGCCGAGATGACGGAAAGGTAGGTCCCCCTAACGACCGCCAGCCAGACGCCGCTCAGCGCCATGAAGACGGCGATGACCAGGAAGGTCCGCCCGGTCCAGCGATGCAGCCTGGGCCATTTGCGGCGCAGGGCGGGGATCATCTGCATCAGGCCGCCCAGCGTCACCACTGACGCCAGCAGGACGTGGGCGGCGAAGACCGTGTTGCCTAGGTCGTCGCCTTGTTTGTAGCCGTCGATCAGGGGCTTGTCGTTCCAGCCGGCGAAGTCGCCGGTCGCGGTGCGCACCCCGTAGAAGGCGAGGATGAAGCCGATGAAGGCGGTTTGGCCGATGGCGGCGACGACGAACCAGAGGACGCCCGCCCAGCGCAGGGCGGTCGCCCCGGCGCTGGCCGGGACCGGTGACGAGGATGGGATCGACATGGCGCCTCCTGATGCGACCTCCAGGCTGAGGCCGACGGCAGGGATGGCGGCGAGGCGGGCGTCGGGTCTCGCCGATTTGGAATTCGGCTAGAGATATTTTCCAGGACGCGCGCGCACCGGTGGACAGAGCCAGGCGACGACGGGCAATTTCGCCGGAGAGGAAAAAGCGTATGCCATCGGCCACGACATCCAGCGCTTCGATCGCGGCGGCGGGGAAAGGTCCCAAACCCTGGCGGCCGCGCGGCCGGCTGCGGGTTCACGCGACGATCGCGACGGCGTCGTTCGTCTTCTACATCCTGGGGCGGTTCGTCGAAGGCGGCGCCGCGACGGTCTTCTCGGCTCTCGGCGTCGGGGCCTGCGGCTGGGCCTGGCTGGCGACCCGCGCCCTGTTCGATCCGGCCGAGCGGGACGCCCGATGGGCTCGCGTCGTCGGTCTGGTCGTGGCGTTGAGCGGAGCCCTGTCGGTCCTCGCCCCGGCCGGGGGGCTGATCGGACGCGTGGCCGGCAACACCTATGCGCTGAGCGGCTCAGCCGCCCTGCTGCTGACCTTCGTCGAACCCTTCCATCGCTACGGACGCGACCTGCCGATCGCCGAGCGACGGTTCCGGTTCGCCTTCGTCACGATCTACGCCGTCTTGGTGGCCGTCTCGGTCATGGGGTTGCGCGCCGTCGGCGAAGGGCCCGACGAGGCCCTGCGGGACGATCTGGCCAAGAGCGCCTGCGCCGTCATGGGGCTGGCGGCCCTCCTGGTCGCGGTGCGGTTTCGACGGGGCCATCCGCTGACCGCGCGAACCGCCACGGCGCCGCGCCGCGCGCCGACCCAGGACGACGCGCGTCTGGCCGAACGCCTTCGACAGCTGTTGATCGACGAGGCCGTCGACCGTCGGCCCGAGCTCAAGATCGGTGATGTCGCCGCCCGGCTGGGCGAGCCCGAGCACCGGGTCTCCCAGTGCATCAGCACGGCGCTCGGCTTTGCGAACTTCAATCGCTGGATCAACCACCACCGGATCGCGCGGGCCAAGCAGATGCTCGCCCACCCGAATGAGCGACGCTCGATCCTGGAGGTCGCTTTCGCCTGCGGCTTCGCCTCGCTCGGCCCCTTCAACCGCGCCTTCCGCGACGAGGTCGGCACGACGCCGCGGGAATATCGCTCGGCGGCGCGGGCGAGCGGGGGAGGCTAGGCGTGTGAGAGCGGGCGGACGAGGGACACAGCCACCCACTTCGTCTTCAGAGCGTGAGCAGTTTCCTCCGTCCCAGCACGATGAAACTCGCCACGAACATCAATACGATGAACATCGTCAGCCAACCCAGCGGTGTGGGCGCGGCCACGAAGCCGAGGTGGGCCAACGTCGCCCAACCGCCGCCGAGCACGAGGATCAGATGGAACGCCATGTTGCCGGTCTCGCGCGACAGGGCTCGCGTTAACTCGTCCGATAGTCGCCACGTCGCGATGCCCAGCCCGGCAAGGAGGGCGATCGAGACCAGCGTGCCCGCAAGAGCCGCGGCCGGGGACAGCAGGCCTAGCGGCCCAGCAAGGCTCAATCCGATCAGCAACAGGCCGCAGGCGGCGATCCACAGGAAGCTGTAAAAAAACAACCGGCCGCGTTCCCGCATGTCTTCGGCCGCCACCTCGTCATCGACAAGAGCGAGATCGGTATGAGTGCTCGCCATGACGAGGCTTCCGATGATCGCCAATGCTATGAGGGTTGAACCCGTCACGGCGGCGATCCACTCGGCGGGGCTCACCGCGCCCGTGCGGGCCAACGCGCTGAAGCCCATTATCGTCAGCAGCAAAGCGACGATGGCCACCGCATTCTGGATCAGGAAACTGCCCAAGTTCCGGAAGTTGATAGGCCGCTTGCGATTGGTGAAGCCGGCCGCCGCTATCGAGACGATCAAGCAAAGACCGAGCTGCGCCGTGACGCTGGTCGGTCGGAGTATCGCGCGCATGATGTCCTGATGCAGGAACGCGGCGGCGCCCCACAGAGCCAGGATGTAGACGATCGCTCCCGCGGCGCTCCAGGCCGCGATATCGCGCCATCTCGATAAGGGCATGTCGATCACTCCTGCTCCGGTGTCCAGTGGTCCACGAACAACTCCGGCACGGCGACGCCGAACAGTTTCGCCATGCGCAGAGCCAGCGGCAGGCTGGGATCGTACTTGTCGGTCTCAACAGCGTTGATCGTCTGGCGCGAGACGCCGAGCCGTCGGGCCAGCTCACCCTGGCTCCATCCCCGCCCCTCGCGGATCGCCTTCAAACGGTTTTCCAAGAGACCTCCAGCCTGTAAAGCATTCTTTACAGGCTGGCGCACGAAGGTGTCAAGAGTTCTTTACATACCCTTGAGAGGTCTGCGATCCGCCCTTGGCGAACGCGCTGAAGGTCGGTGTCGCCCCGCGGCCGGCACAAACGAAAGGACGGCTCGGCGGCGAGCCGAACCGTCCTGAGGGGCAGACGCGAAATCGATCAGCCGGCTAGAGCGGCCTTGATCGCGTCCAGGCCGTCCTGGGCCTTGGTGGCGTCGGGCGCGCCGCCCTGGGCGAAGTCGGCCTTGCCGCCGGCGCCCTGCCCGCCCATGGCGATCACGGCGGCCTTGGCCAGGTCGGCGGCGCTGAACTTGGCCGTAAGGTCGGCGGTGACGGCGACGGTGACGGCGGCCTTGCCGTCGCTGGTCCCGACCAGGGCCACGACGCCCGAGGTCAGTTGCTTCTTGAACTCCTCGGCCACGCCGCGCAGCTCCTTGCCGCCGACGCCGTCCAGGACGCGGGCGATCAGGGCCGTGCCCGCGACGTCTTCGGGACCCGCGGCGCCGGCGCCCGAACCGCCGCCCAGGGCCAGTTGCTTCTTGGCCTCGGCCAGTTGCCGCTCCAGCGACTTGCGTTCGGCGACCAGGGCGTCGACGCGGGCCAGGACCTCGGCGACCGGGGCCTTGAACTGGTCGGCCAGGGCCTTGGCGACGCCGGCCTGGTCCAGCAGGAAGCGACGGGCCGCCTCGCCGGTCAGGGCCTCGATGCGACGCACGCCGGCCGCCACGCCTTGTTCCGAGACGATCTTGAACAGGGCGATGTCGCCGGTGCGGGCCACGTGGGTGCCGCCGCACAGCTCGACCGAATAGGCCTTGGCCTCATCGGTCAGCGACTTGCCCAGGGTGAGCACCCGGACGCTGTCGCCGTACTTTTCGCCGAACAGGGCCACGGCGCCGGCCTCGATGGCCTCCTGCGGGGCCATTTCCTTGGTCTCGGCCGGGACGTTCTGGCGGATCACGGCGTTGACCTCGGCCTCGATGCGCTCGATCTCATCGGCGCTCAACGGACCGCCGTGGCTGAAGTCGAAGCGCATGCGGTCGCCGTCGACCATCTGGCCCTTCTGGGCCACGTGCGGGCCCAGCACATGGTGCAGGGCGGCGTGCACCAGGTGGGCGGCCGAGTGGTTGGCGCGGGTGGTGGTGCGCTTGGCCGCGTCCACCGAAGCCACGACGCTGTCGCCGACCTTCAACGGGCCGGCCAGTTCGACGCGGTGCACATAGAGGTCGCCGGCCTGCTTCTGGGTGTCGGTCACGCGGCTCTCGACGCCATGGGCCTCGATCACGCCGGTGTCGCCGGCCTGGCCGCCGCTCTCGGCGTAGAAGCTGGTGCGGTCCAGCAGGACCTCGACGCTCGCGCCCTTCTCGGCCGATTGGACCTGCGCGCCGTCCAGCACGATGGCCTTCACGGTTCCGGTGGTCTCGGTGTTGTCATAGCCGACGAAGTTGGTCGGGCCGTTGGCTTCACGGATCGGGAACCAGGCGGCGGCCGCGCCCTGCTGACCGGAGCCGGCCCAGTTGGCGCGGGCCATGGTGCGCTGGCGGTCCATGGCCACGTCGAAGCCGTCGGTGTCGACCGTGATGCCCTTGGCGCGCACGGCGTCCTGGGTCAGGTCCAGCGGGAAGCCGTAGGTGTCGTAGAGCTTGAAGGCGGTCTCGCCGTCCAGCACGCCGCCGGTCGTCAGGTTGGCCGTGGCTTCGTCAAGCAAGCCCATGCCGCGGCCCAGGGTGACGCGGAAGCGTTCTTCTTCCTGGCGCAGGGTCTCGACGATCGAGGCCTCGGCGCGGCGCAGCTCGGGATAGGCCTGCCCCATCTCGGCCACCAGGGTCGGGGCCAGGCGGTGCATCAGGGGCTCGTTGGCGCCCAGCAGATAGGCGTGGCGCATGGCCCGGCGCATGATCCGGCGCAGCACGTAGCCGCGGCCTTCGTTCGAGGGCGTGACGCCGTCGGCCAGCAGGAACGAGGACGAGCGCAGGTGGTCGGCGATCACCCGGTGCGACGGGGCCTGGGCGCCCTCGGCCTTGACGCCGGTCAGCTCGACGCTGGCGGCGATCAGGGCCTTGAACAGGTCGATGTCGTAGTTGTCGTGCACGCCCTGCAGGACGGCGGCGACGCGCTCCAGGCCCATGCCGGTGTCGATCGACGGCTTGGGCAGCGAGACGCGCTCGCCGCCGGCCATCTGCTCGAACTGCATGAAGACCAGGTTCCAGATCTCGATGAACCGGTCGCCGTCCTCATCCGGGCTGCCGGGCGGGCCGCCGGGGATGTGGGGGCCGTGGTCGAAGAAGATCTCCGAGCACGGGCCGCACGGGCCGGTGTCGCCCATCGACCAGAAATTGTCGTTGGTCGCGATGCGGATGATGCGGCTGTCGTCCAGCCCCGCGATCTTCTTCCACAGGTCGGCCGCCTCGGTGTCGGTGTGGTAGACGGTGACCAGCAGCTTGTCCTTGGGCAGGGCGAAGTCGCGGGTCAGCAGGGTCCAGGCGTGGGTGATCGCCTGTTCCTTGAAATAGTCGCCGAACGAGAAGTTGCCGAGCATCTCGAAGAAGGTGTGGTGGCGGGCCGTGTAGCCGACATTGTCCAGGTCGTTGTGCTTGCCGCCGGCCCGGACGCACTTCTGCGACGAGGTCGCGCGCGGATACGGCGGGGTCTCGGCGCCCGTGAACGCGTTCTTGAACGGCACCATGCCGGCGTTGACGAACAGCAACGTCGGATCGTTCTGCGGCACCAGCGGCGCCGAGGGGACGATGGCGTGATCGGCCGCGCCGAAATAGTTCAGGAAGGTGCTGCGGATCTCGTTCAGGCTGGGCATAGGCGTCTCGAGGGCTTCGTACTGGGTCCGGTCTCACCGGAAGTCGGCGCTGCATAGCGCGGTTTCAAGCGGAGAGGAAATTGAGTCGGTGGCCGGGAGGGGCGCGCGAAGGTCCGGCGGCCGCCCAAGGTCCTTCCCCTTTGGGGAGGTGTCGGCACAGCCGACGGGGGTAATGATCCGGCTTCGCCTCATCCAAGATCGCGCGCCGTCAAAACTCCCCCACCGATCGCTACGCGATCGCCTCCCCCACAGGGGAGGATTTGGAGGGTCGGCTCAGCAGACCCCCTCCGTTGTCCCGGACTTGCGTCCGGAACGCCACCTCCCCCTGAGGGGGAGGAATGGCGGAGCCTTAAACGAAATCGGACGCCTGGCATGGGGTCCAGGCGTCCGGGAATCGCGGCCGGCCGGGCGGTGTGCGCGGCGGGCTATAAGGCGGGGTCGCCCGCAGCGGGCGGCGGCCGCGAAACCTTCGACCGATCCGAGCCGTCCGAAGACGGCCCGGACCAGGGAAGTCCTATTCTTCGCCGTCGTCCTCGGGACCGCCGACCAGCAGTTCTTCCTCGATCTTCTGGGAAGACTTGCGCACGGCGGCCTCGATCTCGGCGGCCAGGTCCTTGTTGGCCTTGAGGAACTCGCGGACGTTGTCGCGGCCCTGGCCGATGCGCTGGCTGTTGTAAGAGAACCAGGAGCCGGCCTTGTCGATGATCCCGGCCTTGACGCCCAGGTCGATGATCTCGCCCAGCTTGGAGATGCCCTCGCCGTACATGATGTCGAACTCGACCTCGCGGAACGGCGGAGCCACCTTGTTCTTGACCACCTTGACCCGGACGTTGTTGCCCACGATCTCGTCGCGGTTCTTGATCGAACCGGTGCGGCGGATGTCCAGGCGGACCGAGGCGTAGAACTTCAGGGCGTTGCCGCCGGTGGTGGTTTCCGGGCTGCCGTACATCACCCCGATCTTGTGACGGATCTGGTTGATGAAGATGACGATGGTGTTGGCCTTGTTGATCGAGGCGGTCAGCTTGCGCAGGGCCTGGCTCATCAGGCGCGCTTGCAGACCCGGCAGGCTGTCGCCCATCTCGCCTTCGATTTCGGCCTTGGGGGTCAGGGCCGCCACGGAGTCGATGACCACGATGTCGACGGCGCCCGAGCGCACCAGGGTGTCGGTGATCTCCAGGGCCTGTTCGCCGTTGTCGGGCTGGGAGACCAGCAGGTTGTCGAGATTGACGCCCAGCTTGAAGGCGTAGCCCGGATCCAGCGCGTGCTCGGCGTCGACGAAGGCGGCGGTGCCGCCGGCCTTCTGGCATTCGGCGACCACGTGCAGGGCCAGGGTCGTCTTGCCCGAGCTTTCCGGCCCGTAGATCTCGATCACCCGCCCCTTGGGCAGGCCGCCGATGCCGAGCGCGATGTCCAGGCCGAGCGAGCCGGTGGAGATCGCCTCCATCTCGACCTTGCCCTTTTCGCCCAGCTTCATCACCGAGCCCTTGCCGAACGCCCGATCGATCTGGGCCAGCGCGGCTTCCAGAGCCCGTTGCTTGTCGCCGTCTTCTTTGCCCACGAGTTTCAAAGCCGCCTGATTGCTCATTGGAGAGGTCCGCCCTTATTCCATGATTCCAACAACCGGACCGGAGGTTCGCGACCGCCGCGCCCACCCGCCTGTGGAATGATTAACGCGTACATGGTTTGTTCCATGTTCGCAACATGTTCTTACTGTAAGGGCCAGGTACGTCGAAATCGGTCGCATCTAGGAGGATTTGTGCGGTCGCTCCGCAATCTGAAAAAAAACGCCAGGAAAACGATAGAAGGCGGCCTGGGCTCAACCCGTCCTTAACGACGCCCGGCGATTCTGAGCGCCTTCCGGGAGGCTTCCGTCTTGTCGATCGATCCACGCCGCCTTCTGGGCCTGGCCTTCGCTAGCGCCGATCTTCTTCTGGAAGTCGAGAACGGGCGCGTGACCCTAGCGCTGGGCGCCGTCCAGCGAATCCTGGGTCAGGACGAGCGCACCGTGATGGGCTGCACCTGGCGCGACCTGTTCGCCCCCGCCGACCGCCCCCTGATCGACGCCGCGACAGACGTGATGAGCGACGGCCAAAGACGCGGCCCGGTCACCGTCGGCATGGCCGGCGACGCTTCACGCCATGTGCACCTGACCATGCGCGCCCTGCCCGACAACGGCGGCCGGATCTCGGTTTCGGTCACGTCCGCCCCCGCCCCTTCGGGGCAGATGGACGAGATGGGCCTGCGCAGCCGCGAGGTTTTCGAGGACATCGCCAGGGGACTGTTCGAGGCCGCGCGCGCCATCGGCCTGGAGCTGGAACTGGCCATGGTCGACTTCACGGGCCTGGATGAGGTGCGGCAGCAAATGTCCAAGCCCGAGGTCCAGGCCCTGGACCTCAAGCTGGCCGGGGCCGTGCGGGCTGAGTCCCACGCCGGCGGCATGGCGACCCGCCTGACGCCTGACCGCTTCGCCCTGGTCCGCACCAAGCCAGACCACCCCGACGACATGGCCCAGCGCCTGACCCGCGCGACCGGTGTCCAGACCACCGCCCAGGTGGCGCCGATCGACGCCGGGGCGAGCGCGTCGCGCGGCCTCAAGGCCTTGCGCTACGCCCTCGACGATTTCCTGCGGGAAGGTCCGGGGGACGGCCCGCAGCTGAGCTTCTCCGAGGCCATGAACCAGTCGGTCAAGCGCACCCTGGCGCGGGCCGGCGCGCTTGGCGTGGCGGTCAGCCAGCGACGCTTCACCCTGGCCTACCAGCCGGTGGTCGATCTGAGGAGCGGCCTGGCCCACCACCACGAGGCCCTGGTGCGCTTCGAGGACGGCGGCAGCCCCTTCCAGCTGATCCGCATGGCCGAGGAGTTCGACCTGATCGAGGAGCTGGACCATGCCGTCGCCGAGATGGCGGTCAAGCGGCTGGCCGCCGACCGCACGGGCGAGATCAGGCTGGCGGTCAACGTCTCGGGCCGCACCATCGTCAACGAGAACTTCGTCGACCATATCGGCCGCCTGCTGGCCAGGACCGACGCCGCCAAGGGGCGCCTGATCTTCGAGATCACCGAGAGCAGCGCCATCGACGACCTGCCGCGCGCCAACCAGCATATCCAGACCCTGCGCGCCCTGGGCTCGATGGTCTGCCTGGACGACTTCGGGGCCGGGTCGGCGTCGTTCGCCTATCTGCAGGAACTGAGCCTGGACATCGTCAAGATCGACGGCCGCTATGTGCGCGACCTGGCCGGAAACGGCCGCGACGGGGCCCTGGTGCGCCGGCTGGTCGAACTGTGCCGCGACCTGAAGGTCCGCACCGTGGCCGAGATGGTCGAGACCCCCGAGGTCGAGGACGTGGTCCGCAGGGCCGGCGTCGACTTCGCCCAGGGCTGGCTGTACGGCAAGCCGGCGGAACAACCGCAACCGGCGCGGAAGATCGGCTCTGTGACCCCCGCGGCGCGTCGGTCGGGCGCGTCCGAGGGCTGGGGGTAAAGCCCACGGATCCTTCTCCCCTCGCGGGAGCAAAGGTGTCAGCCGCGGGCTGACGGATGAGGGGCCGCTCACTTTCATAGACCGAGAGACGGTCTGCGTGTCGATCTAAGGTCTTCTAGGCTTCACGCATCGTGGAACGTCGCCCCGGTCGTCGCCTAATTTCACGCTCCAGCGCCACGGCGTTGACCAGCACCCCGTCGCTATTGAGGATCGGAAAGACCTCGACCTCACACCGATAGGCTTCACCCGACTTGCGATAGTTGATCAGGGCGACCTTCAACCGTTTCCCGTCGCGCAGCGCGCGGGCCAGCGTGCGGCGCGTCGCCAGACTGGTCTTCTCGCCTTGAAGCAATCGAGGCGTCTGCCCCACCAGTTCCGAACTCGGATAACCGGTCATGCGCTCGAAGGCGCCATTGACGTACAGGATGGTCGGACCTGGATGCGAAAGCTCGCCATCGGTGACGACCACCGCCGTCTCCGAGTCGGCCGTCAGGGCGGCCATCAAATCTTCTATGCCCATGCTCACGCCACCCACGCATTGAACTCACCTGCCGCGATTGCGGCTTAGATGAGATCGGCTAGATTGCAATTCATTAGTTGTTAACCGTGACCTATGGTCGCGCTTTCGAATGTATTGCTCAGTTTAGTGACGCTCTGACTGCGGCATACTGCCGTTTGAATTGGAAATTAGGACCTCATTAGCGTTTTGCAGCAACGTTCGCGCAACATTGTTCTCAAAGCGAAATCAACCGCATGCTGTTCTCCAACACGATCAAATCCAAGCAAGCCGCCGTCGCCGCTGGAGTGCGCGAGCTACAAGCTCAGGTCGCCGCCATGGATCGGTCTCAGGCGGTGATCGAGTTCAAGCTCGACGGAACGATCCTTCGGGCCAACGCCAACTTCCTGAACGCCTTGGGCTACCAGGCCGAGGAAGTCGTAGGAAAACATCACAGCATCTTCGTCCCATCGGCCGAAGCGGCAAGCGCCGAGTATCGCGCCTTCTGGAATGAGCTCAACAGCGGACAGTTCGTTGCGCGCAAGTTCCTGCGGATCGGCAAAGGCGGCGCCGAGTGCTGGATTCAGGCTTCTTACAACCCCGTGCTCGATGAGAACGGCAAGCCCTACAAGGTCATTAAGTTCGCCACCGACGTCACGGCCATTGAACAATGAGCGAATGCGTTCCGAGGGCGAGCGACAACGCGCGACCGAGGAGCAGGAGGAGGTTGTCGCCAACCTCGCCGAAAGCCTCAAGCGCATGGCGCAAGGTGATCTGACCGCCCGCATCAGCGCGCAGTTCCTAGGCCGGTATGCGCAGATCAAGGACGACTTCAACGCCGCGATCGACAGCCTGCGTAATGCCATGAGCGGCATCACCGCGACAACGGGCGGCTTGCGCGCCGGCGCCGACGAAATCTCCACAGCTTCGGATGATCTGTCGCGCCGCACTGAGCAGCAGGCCGCCAGCCTGGAGCAGACGGCGGCGGCCCTGGATGAGATCACGGCCACCGTCAAGCGCAGCGCAGCAGGCGCCAAGCAGGCTTCATCCGCCGCCTCTGGCGCGCGAACCGACGCGGCCCGCTCGGGCGAAGTTATGCGCGACGCGGTCGCCGCCATGGGCGAGATCGAGCAAAGTTCAGGTCAGATCACCCAGATCATTGGCGTGATCGATGAAATCGCTTTCCAGACCAACCTGTTGGCCTTGAACGCTGGTGTCGAAGCCGCTCGCGCGGGGGAGGCCGGGCGCGGCTTTGCCGTCGTCGCCCAAGAGGTCCGGGCTTTGGCCCAGCGTTCGGCGGAGGCGGCAAAGGAGATCAAGACCTTGATCGCCAGCAGCACCGCACAGGTCGAGCGCGGCGTTAAACTCGTCGGCGACACCGGCCAAGCGCTGACGGGAATCGTGACCAAGATCGCCGAGATCGATGTCTTGATCTCCGAGATCGCCACTTCGTCGCAGGAACAGGCCACCGGCCTCAATGAGGTCAACACCGCCGTCAACCAGATGGATCAGGTCACCCAGCAGAACGCCGCCATGGTCGAAGAAGCCACCGCTGCGGCCGCCAATCTGAAGACCGAAGCCGCTGAGCTGGCCTCGCTGGTCGCGCGCTTTCAGACCGGCGCGCCCGTCGCGCGGATCGAACCCGCTCAGCCTGGTCGTCATGCGCCAGCGGCTAACCCCGTAGCGCGAGCCCAGGCCAAGATTGCCGCGTTCGCGCGTCCCGGGGGCGCTGCTCAGGCGGCGACACAGTCCTGGGAAGAATTCTGATCCGGATATGGGAGACGGCCAAATGGTGAACGATGGCGGCCTCCCCAGCGCGGGCCAACTGGAGCTGATTTCGTTTGAGATCGGCGGCCAGGAGTTCTGTATCGACATTCGCAGTGTAAGAGAGATTCGGGGTTGGACCGCGGCGACGCAGATGCCGCACACGCCAAGCTACATGCTTGGGGTGATCAATCTTCGGGGCGCGGTGATGCCGGTCATCGATCTGCGCTGCCGTTTAGGTTTGGGTGTGACAGATGTCTCCTCACGCCACGTCATCGTCGTGATCCAGCACTCTGCGCAGTTGGCCGGCGTTCTCGTCGACGCCGTTCAGGAAACCTTCCAAGTGGACGCCAGCGTGCTGCAAGAGCCGCCGCAGATCGAAACCACGACCTTGGACCTTTTCGTCGACGCCATCATCCCGATTGAAGATCGCTTACTCAGCCGGCTCGTTGTTAGCGCGCTTCTCCCGGCTCAGCGTATCGCCGCGTAAAGGAGACGATCGTTGGTTGGAAAGTCTTGGCAAGGTGTCGGCGTGAAAGACTTTGAGGGGCTCTCAAACGAAAAACGCCGCGACCGGCCCTTCGGCTGCCGCGGCGTTTCTGTTCTTTAACCCCACCCGACCTCGCTCCGTGGGGCCGCCCTCTCCCGCAAGGGGAGAAGGAAACGGCGCTACTTCCCCGCCTTGGTCTGGGCGATGTAGTTGTCGATCACGCGATCCAGCACGGTCAGCGGGGTCATGCCCGCCAGCAGGCCGGCGTCGTGGAACTTGCGGATGTCGAACTTGCTGCCCAGCGCCTTCTTGGCGCGCTCGCGGGCGCGCAACCAGGTGATCTTGCCGACCATGTAGCTGCAGGCCTGGCCCGGCCAGACGACGTAGCGTTCGATCTCGGTGATCGTGCCGCTCTCCTCGTCGCCCATGGCCTCGGCCATGTATTTGACGGCCTGCTCTCGGCTCCACTTCTTGTAGTGCATGCCGCTGTCGACCACGAGGCGCACGGCCCGGAACAGGGCGTCGTGCAGCATGCCGATATGGCCGAACGGGTCGTCCTTGTAGATGCCCATCTCGACGGCCAGCTGCTCGGAATACAGCGCCCAGCCCTCGGCGTAGCCCGAGTTGCCGATGGTCTTGCGCAGCAGCGGCAGGTCCTTGGCCTCGTTCGACAACGACAGCTGCAGATGGTGGCCTGGAACGCCTTCGTGCACCGTCAGGGTGGTCAGGGTGAAGCGCGGCTGCTCGGCGGTGTTGCGCAGGTTGATCCAGTAGATCCCCGGCCGCTTGCCGTCCAGCGAGGGTGAATTGTAGTAGCCGCCCGGCGCGCCGGCCTCGATGGCCTTGGGCACGCGGCGGATTTCCAGCGGAGCCTTGGGCAGCTGGCCGAAATAGGCCGGCAGCTGCTTGTCGATCCACTTGGCCTTGGCGTTCAGGTCGGCGATCAGCTGTTCCTTGGCCGCGTCGGTGTTGGCGTAGACCTGCTTGGGATCGGTCGCCAGGGCGCGCATGCGCTCGCCGGGCGTGCCCTTGGTGATGCCCTGCTTGTCGAAGATCTGGCCGATCTCGGTCGAGATCGACTTGACCAGGTCCAGGCCCAGCTGGTGGATCTCGTCGGGGGTCAGGGTCGAGGTCGTGTAGTTCTTCAGCGACACGGCGTAGTAGTCGCCGCCATCCTTCAGGCGCCACACGCCGGCGTCATGGGTGGCCTTGGGGCGCACGCTCTCCAGCAACGCGATCTGGCGCTTCAGCGCGGGCAGCACCGAGGTCTCGTAGACCTTGCTGGCCTCGGCCGCCCAGTCGCCGGAGATGTTCTTTTCCTTGGTCCGGCGAGCCACCGACAGCACCAACGGCGCCTCGGCGGTCGGGGTGTCGGCGAAGGCCTTCATCTGGACCAGGGCCTTGTCGATGATGAAGTCCGGCGGGATCACGCCGTCGGCGTAGTCGCGCTTGGCGATGGCCGACTCCTGGTCCATCAGCCGGGCGAAGGCCTCCATGCGCGACAGATAGGCGTCGGCGTCGGCCTTGGTCTCGATCGAATGCTGGGTGTCGAGGAAGTCGGGATACGACTGGTATGAACCCGTCAGCTGGCTCAGCACATAGGGCGCGCCCGAACCGCCGCCGGCGTAGGTGAACTTGGAGTTGCCCTCGTCCTGCACCGCCAGGGTGAACTCGACGGTGTCGTAATTGACCACGTCCATGCCGCTCAGCGCCTTGCGGTCGAGGGCGCGCAGGGCGGCCAACTGCTGCTTGGTCTGGACGACGCCCGCATCAATGGCGGCGAACGAGCGGTCGGCCAGTTGGGCCTTGGTCCAGGCCAGCTCGCCGACGTCCAGGCCCAGGCTGGTGGCCGTCTCGGGCGACTGGCGCAGCTGCTTGGCCATGATGGCGTCGAACAGGGCGTTGAGCTTGGCGCTCTCGCCAGAGGCCTGAGCGAGGGCCAGGCCCGGGGTCGCGGCGGCCAGGCCGACGGCGACGGTGGACAGCAGCATCTGACGGCGGTTTTGCAAGGTGGGGTCCCCTTCCCTCGATTTTGAACGCAAAGGCGTAGAGGGCCTTGCCCCTCGCGGCAACGGCGCCGGCATTAATTTCCGGTCATCTTGCGGCGGAGCGCACGTTTCGTGCGGCGGAAAGCCTAGCTCAGCGTCACGAACAGCTCGTTCTCGATCATCCACTGGCCGGTGACCTTGCGCCAGGTCGCCAGGTAGGTTCCGCGAGTGTCGACCGCGCCCCGCGTCACGCCGACCCAGGTCCCGTGCTCGGCGGCCCGGTCGCCGGCGGCGTCCAGTTCGATGCGGTCGGTCGTGCGGACATAGGCCACGAAGGCCGGATCGGCGAACTGGGCCGCGAAGGCCTCCAGCACGTCGCGCGCGCCCAGGATCAGCGCGCCGTCGCCGACGATCACCTTGATGTCCGGCGCGAGGAACGGGGCCAGGCGGCGGGCGTCCTTGCCGGCGATCAGCTTGTTGGTCAGCTTGCGACGCGCGGCGATGGCGTCCTGCGGGGTGGTCATGCTCGTATCGGGGCTCGTATCCGTGGCGGGCGGCGCGGCCCGGTATAGGCTGGCGCGGCAACTTCCGGAAAGCCGATGATTCCTCCGACCCTGACCACCGCTCGCCTGACCCTGAGCCCGCCCGAAGCGGCCGACTTCCTCGACAGCGCCGCCATGTGGGGCGACCCGATGGTGACCCGCTATATCGGCGGCCGCACCTCGACGCTCGAGGAGAGCTGGCAGCGCCTGCTGCGGGCCCGGGGTCTGTGGGCGATGCTGGGCTACGGCTACTGGACGGCGCGCGAGACGGCGAGCGGCCGTTATGTCGGTGAGGTCGGCTTCGCCGATTTCCATCGCGGGATCGAACCCTCGATCGACGGGATTCCGGAAATGGGCTGGGCGCTGGCCAGTTGGGCCCACGGCCAGGGCTTCGCCAGCGAGGCGATCGCCGCGGCCCTGGCCTGGGCGCGGGACCAGTGGGGCGACGCGCCGGTGGTCTGCATCATCGACCCCGACAACGCCCCATCCCTGAAGCTGGCCCACAAGATGGACTTCATGGAGGTGGCGCGGACCACCTACCGCGAAGCGCCGACGGTGCTGCTGCGGCGGGGGTGAAGCAGGGCCGCCCCTCCAGGCGGCCGCTGACCGAGCATGGACTGGCCTGCGAACCGCGCCTAGATCGCCCGAACCCGGCTTGCCTCAAGGTGCGAGATTAGCTGTCCGACCGAATTATAATCGGCGTTTAGTTATCAGAATTCATGAACTCGCCTGAAAGATCCTCCCCTCCCGCCTCAGAGCTTCACCTTGCCGCCATCTTGGGATGGTTAACCGGTCATGCTGCGAATACATGTTGAATTTTCAAATACAGTTGATTACATAGGCACCGAAATCATCGGTATCCAAAATATACTTTTTATTATTTGTACATATTATAATACAAATTCCAGCGCCGTGACGATTTGTCACATGCAAATACTTGGTGATACGAGCACGGAAGCCGGAACTCTTTCATCCATGTTAATTGGCGAGCTCCAATCCTCGTCTCCGGGTCGGCGCGATAGTGACAGGCCGAGAATGGGGTTGGAGCATGCCGAAATTTCGCAATCTATCGATCATGGCGCGCCTGCGCCTGGTGGTGCTGTTCGCCGGAATCGGTCTGGCCGTGGCGATTGGCGTCGGCTTGCTGAACCTCTCGGCCGCCATGCACGAGGACATCTCGCTCAAGACCCGCAGCCAGGTGGAGACGGCGGTGTCCGTCGCCCAGCACTATGTCGATGAGGCCAAGGCCGGGCGGATGAGCGAGGCGGACGCCAAGGCCGCCGCGATAAGCGCTCTGAAGTCGATGCGCTATGGCGGCAAGGAATACTTCTGGATCACCGATCTCGACACCCGGATGGTGATGCATCCCAACAAGCCGGCGCTGGACGGCGTCGATGTGTCCAAGGAGCGCGACCCGAAGGGCAAGGCGCTGTTTTCCGAGATGACGAAGGTCGCCAAGACAAACGGCGCGGGCTTCGTCGCCTACATGTGGCCAAAGCCCGGTCACGACAAACCGCAGCCGAAGATCTCGTATGTCGCGCTGATGCCCGCCTGGGGATGGGTGATCGGAACCGGGGTCTATGTCGATGACGTCAACACCGCCGTCGGGATCGCCGCCCTGAAACTGGCCGGCATCGGCGTGGCGCTGCTGCTGGTCGTCGGCCTGGGCGCGACCCTGCTTGGCCTCACCATCACCCGCCCTATCCTGACCTTGACCCAGCGCATGAGCGGATTGGCCGAGGGCGACAAGGACAGCCCGGTCCCCTTCGCTGACCTGGCCAATGAAATCGGCAGGATGGCCCGGGCGCTGGCGATATTCCGCGACGCGGCGCTTGATCGCGAGCGCCTGGAGGCCGAAGCCGAGGCCATGCGCGACGAAGCCGCCGCCGACCGCCTGCGGCGCGAAGCGGCCGACCGGGCGGCGGCCGAAGTGCAACAGCGGGTCGTCACTGACGTCACCGTCGTGGCGGGGCGGCTGGCCGCGGGCGACCTGACGGTGCGGCTGAGCGACGATTTTCCAGGCGCCTACGCCGAATTGCGGGACAATCTGAACGCCGCGCTCGCGCAGCTGGCGGTCGCCATGAAGGCCGTGCGCGACAACGCCCATGGCATCCAGCACGGCGCCGACGACATCGCCTCGGCCTCCGATAACCTGTCGCGCCGGACCGAACAGCAGGCCGCCACGCTCGAAGAAACCACCGCGGCCTTGGGCGAACTGACCGGCACCGTGCAGCGTTCGGCCGCCGACGCCAGTCAGGCCCGCGTCGCCGTCGCCGTGGCTCAGGAGCAGGCTCAGCACAGCGGCGTCATCGCCGACCAGGCGGTGGCCGCCATGGGCCAGATCGAAGGGTCCTCGCAGCAAATCCAGCAGATCATCGGCGTCATCGACGAGATCGCCTTCCAGACCAATCTCCTGGCCCTGAACGCGGGCGTCGAGGCCGCGCGGGCTGGCGACTCCGGCCGGGGGTTCGCGGTCGTCGCCCAGGAAGTGCGCGCGCTCGCCCAGCGCTCGGCCGAAGCGGCCAAGGAGATCAAGGTCTTGATCGGCGCCTCCTCCCGGCAGATCGGCGACGGCGTCACCCTGGTTCGGGAGATGGGCGGGGCGCTGCAGGATATCGTCGGCAAGGTCAACGAAATCGACGTGCTGATGCGCGGCCTCGCCGGCCTCGCCGCCGATCAGTCCGAAGGCCTGGGCCAGATCAATATCGCCATGCTGCAGATCGACCAGAACACGCAGCAGAACGCGGCGATGGTCGAGGAGGCGACCGCGGCGGTGCACTCGTTGAAGAACGAGACCAACGAACTCGCCGATCTGGTCGGCCAGTTCGAACTCGACGACGCGAAAACGGGCGTCGAATTCGCCGCCGACCCCCACCGATTGCGCGCCTAGCCCTTCATCAGGCGCGCCCGCGACGCGGCTGTCTCGCCTTCATCCTTCACCCCGTGGCCGCCGGATTTCAGACGAATCCGGCGCCCGCCGAACCTGGACAACGTCCATGCGGTCCATCGTGCTCTTCGCCCTGCTCGGCGGCCTTTCCACCGGCGCCCAAGCGGCCGAGCGGTCCTCGACATCGCCCGCCCCCGGGCTGACTTGGCGCAACATCACGCTCTATGGAACCCTCGACGCGGGCCTGACGCATCAGTCGCACGGCGCGCCGCTGGACAGCGACTATCCGCAGGGTCTCGAGCACCTGATCTCCAAGAACAGCGACCGATCGGTCACCGCCTTGTCGCCCAACGGCCTGAGTCAATCCAAGCTGGGCCTGAAGGGCGCCGAGCCGCTCGGCCACGACCTGTCGCTGATCTTTCAGATCGAGACCGGATTTTCGCCGCTGTCGGGCCGGCTCGCGGACGGACCCAAGACCCTGGTCAAGAACAATGGCGTGGCGCTGAACCGGCAGACCTCGAACGGTGACTCCAGCCGCGCCGGTCAGGTCCTGCAGGGCGTCGCCTTCGTGGGCGTGACGTCAAAGCGCGGAGCGTCGCTGACCTTCGGTCGGCAGAACGCCCTGATGCTGGACAATATCATCGCCTATGATCCGCAAGGCGCGTCCTACGCCTTCTCGCCCATCGGCTATTCGGGCTTGGCCGGCGGCATGGGCGCCACCGAGGACGCCCGCGTCGATCGCGCCCTGAAGGTCCGATACGCGCCAGGCCCCTATCGCCTGACCGTGCTGTACAAGCTCTCGGGATCGGAAGGCGGGGCGCGGCGGGTCCACGCGGTGGATCTTGGCGGCGACTATCGCGGGGTGTCGGTGGACGCCATCTACAATCAGGTGCGCGGGGCGATGTCGGCCTCGTCCCTCAGCGCCACGCATCTGGCCGCCGGAGCGCCCGCCGCGTCCTTGGCGGCCACGATTTCCGACAATGTCTCGTATGGCGTGCAAACCCGGTACACGACCGGACCGCTCAAGCTCTACGGGGGCTGGGAGCGGATCGCGTTCAGCAATCCCAGGACGCCGCTGCTGGCGGGCCGCGAGACGGTCGGCGGCTATCGGATCAGTGTCGTCAACAACGCGGCTTACCAGCATCGCAAGGTGATGGACATCGTCTGGACTGGCGCGCGGCGTGCCATCAATCCCCGCCTGGACGCGGCCGCGGCAGTCTATCTCTACACCCAGAACAGCTACAGCGGCGATGGCTGCGACGACGCCCGTTCAGCCGCCTGCGGCGGCCGACTGCTGGCGACGTCGCTGTCGCTCACCTACAAGACCACCCCTCGCTTCAACCTCTATGGCGGCGCCATGTACTCCAAGGTCGAGGGCGGCATGGCCGCGGGCTTCCTGCACACCGCCTCGATCAATCCGACGGTCGGCGCCCGCTTCAATTTCTGAGCCGCGGAGCGCCGCGACGGCGGCCTTCACGTGACGAGGACGGGTCTGACCCTTACGCCGCCGCCATCTGCTGCTTGACCCGCTCGGCCAGGGTCTTGATGTCGATCGGCTTGGGCAGGAAGGTCACGCCGGTCTCGCCTTCCAGCAGGTCGCTGAACTCGGCCTCGGCGTAGCCGCTGATGAACATCACCGGGGCGTTGCCCAGATAGGCGCGGGCCTTCTTCAGCAGGGTCGGGCCGTCGATGCCGGGCATGATCACGTCGCTGATCAGCAGGTCGATGGTGCCGGCGTGCTCCTCGGCGAGGATCAGGGCCTCCTCGCCGTCGCAGGCCTCCAGCACCTCGTAGCCTCGGGCGCGGAGCAGGCGGGCGGCGACGCCGCGCACGGCGTCTTCGTCCTCGACGAACAGGATGCGGCCGGCCCCCGACAGGTCGCGCGGCGGACGGGCCTTGGCGACTTCCGGCGCGGCGGCGG
>NZ_JBAPVS010000076.1:0-17873 GCF_049283275.1 Caulobacter sp.
GTCCAGCAGGCCGCGATGGGCCTCGTCGGCGTCGAACCAAGCCTGCAGCCTGGCCTGCTCGGCCGGGGTCATCTCGTCGTCGGCCAGGCGCACGCACCACAGGGCGGCCTGCTCGAGGGCGGCGTCCAGCCGCGCTTCGGACGGAATCACGGTCATTCTCCGGCCCTCACGCGTCGGGTCAGATGGGTCATGGCCTTAAAGATGTGCTTTTGCACCGCGCTGACGGAGACGCCGTACAGGGTGGCGAGTTCGGATTGCTTCATGCCTTCCAGACGGAACAGAAGAAAGATGGCGCGCGTGCGGTCGGGCAGTTCGCGCAGGGCGTCGGACACCTCGCCCAGGCTTTCGCGGCCCAGCAGCACGCGGGCGGGGTCCAGGGACTCCAGATCACCGCTTCCGATCCCTATCCCGATCCCGGCATGGACGCTGGCGCGGTAGTTGGTCCGCACGCGCTCGCGCCGGCTCCGGTCGCGCAGCAGGTTAGCGGCCATCTGGAAGATGTAGGCGTCGGCGTTGTCCATCGGACTGACCTGAGCGGCGGCCAGCTTGGCGAACAGTTCCTGGGTCATGTCCTCGGCGTCGCTGTGGCTGGCGGCGCGGCGCATGAAGAACGCCATCAGCGCCGGCCGATAGCGCCGGTCAAGTCCCTGCAGATCTGGTTCGATGACTGCTCGCACGATCCCGCCCAACGGGCGTCAGCCCGGGTCCGAAGGTTTTGTCTCACCGTGCATGACGCACGACAACGGCCAACCCACAGCACGCCGCGCCAAGTTTTCTATTCCACGGGAGACCGGCAGAGGCACGCCAAAGCGCGGGCAGGGGATGCGCCCTGTGATTTCCCACGAGATGACCCAGCTTTAGAACCGCACGGTCAAGGCTCGTCCGCCGTACAAGACCGTACGATCGATCGACGGCGGCGTGCGCACGCCTGGGCCAGCGGCGCCAATCACCACGATCTTGAGCGTTCGCTGCTTGACCATGCCGGGGAAGGCGCCGCGCCTTGGAGCGACGGTCAAGGTCCGCGTCGCATCGCTCCAGCTGAGGTCATAACGCGCCGATTGGCCTTTCTCGTAGGCGTAAGTCTCGTTGTCGTCTTCGTAGAGCGTGAACTTGCCGTCCGCGCCCGGATAGACACGGATCTCGTAGGGCGCGTCTGGTCGCTCGGTCGCGTACTGCACAACCGGCCCCATCGGGATGATCGCCCCGGCCCGGACATAGAGCGGCATGACGTCGAGCGGCGCCTGGCGCGCGATCGTCTGGCCGCCGCGGTAGCGCTGGTCGCTCCAGAAATCGTACCAGTCCGCGCCCTTGGGCAGATAGGTTCGCATCGTCAGGTCGCGAGGCGCGCTCATCACTGCGGTGTCCCGCTTCAGTTCGCTGGGCGTACGCCAGACGAAGCGGAACACGCGGCCACCCTCGGGATGGGAGAACTCCAGCCGGACCGATAGCTTGTCGCCCTTCTTTAGTGTCCGCCGCACCAGGCGCGTGCGGGTCGCCGCGCGGGTCCACTCGTCGATCGCCGTCTCACCGCCTAGGGCCAGGCGCATCCCGTCGTTGCCCGTCAGCCCGATCTCGTACTCGCCGTCTTCCGGCGCGATCAGCTCGCCCTCCCATCGCGCGGAGAAGTGGCTGAGCGAGGTCAGACCCGGCGGAAGCTCCGCCAGGGGCGGATCGGGCCAGGTGTGGTCGATCTTCGCATCGACCGCCTGGCCGCGGGGCGTCTCGAAGTTCTCGCCCGCGAAATACCGCACCGCCAGGCCCGGCTGGCCATCGGCTGTGCGCAGATACTGCGCCGGCACCGTCGTGGGGAGGGATGGAAGGATGTTGTACATCGCGTGCGTGACGGGATGGACCAGCAGCGAGGGTCCGAACATGAAGCTGTCGTTGATGTCGAACGTCGCCGGATCCTGCGGGAAGTCCATCGGCAGGGCGCGCATCAGCGTGTAGCGATCGGCCGTGACCTTGGCGCTGAGGCTATAGGTGTAGGGCAGCAGCCGGTAGCGCAGATGGGTGGCGTCCAGCAGTGTCTTGTAGACGGGCGGATCCAACGTCTTGAACAGATAGGGCTCCCGCTCCACGCTGGTGCCGTGCACCCGCATGATCGGGTTGAAGGCCGCGTATTGGAACCAGCGCGCGTAGAGCTCGCGCCAGGCAGGGTTCTTCTCGCCGCCCGGAAAATCGGTGACGAAGAAGCCGCCGGTATCCTGGGTCCAGTAGGGATTGCCAGTGATCGTGACATTGACGCCGCCCGCCACTTGCTGGGCGAAGGTTTTCCAATTGGCGTAGATGTCGCCCGACCATGAAGCGGCGGCCGTGCGCTGAGCGCCGGCCCAGGCCGATCGGGTCAGGGTGAAGACCCGCTTGTCGCTCGTCGCGCGTTGGCCTTGATAGGTTCCTTCGGTGGTCAGCAGGGAATAGGGGTTCAGATAGCGGGTGAAGTCGCCCATCGCGTTGACGCCCAGGGCCTTGGTGTCGCGGACATTGTCGACCGGGCTCCACATCGCCGAGCTCACCTCGACCTCCGTCCCGTCCATCCAGAGCGCGTCCACGCCCTTGTCGAGCAGGCCCGACTTGATGTGCTTGAAATAGATCTCGCGGCCCAGCGGACTGTAGGCGTCGTAGACGCGCGCCTGCTTGGAGATCCAGTGCAGGGGCTTGAACCGCAGACCGTGCTGATCGAGCTCGCGGCCCAGCGCCGTGTCGTCGCCGACCGAAGGCCAGATCGACACCATCAGCTTGAGATTCATGTCGTGAAGCTGACGGGTCATGCCGGCCGGATCGGGGTACCGGACCGGATCCCAGGTCATCCCGCTCCAGCTGCCGTCCTTGTCCGACCCCCAGTATTGCCAATCCTGGACAATGTAATCGAGCGGGAACCGGTCCTTGCGAAAGGTGCGCGCGACCTCCAGCAATTGGTCCTGGGTCTTGTAGCGCTCCTTGCTCATGAACAGGCCGAAGGCCTGCTTGGGATACATCGGGGCGTCGCCCGTCAGCCACCGATAGGCGCCGACCACGCCGTCCATCGTGTCGCCGGCCATGAAATAGTAGTCGACGCCGCCCGGCGCGCTTTCCGCCCAGAGGCGCGCGCCTTGCGCATCGTCCTTGAAGCGCATCTGCGAATAGGTGTCCCACAGCACGCCGTAGCGCTCGGTCGAGATCATCACCGGGATGATGATGCCGACATTGGTCTGCACCAGCAGCAGGTCCTTGCCCCGGCGGTTGACCTCGTCGTCGCCGGTGAAGCCGAAACCGTAGACGCCTTCGCCGGCCTTGAGCGTGAAGCGGTTCTCCACCTCGTAGGTCGGCGCGTCGCTGATGGTGCGCTTGTCGATCGACTGAGGCGCGTCAGCCTTCTCGCGTGTAAGCAGCCGGCCCGAGGCGTCATGATAGGTCAGAGCGCCGGTGCGCTTGTCGATGACGACGCGCAGCTTCTGGCCGACCAACTCCACCGCGTTCGACGCCTCGCGCAGCGTGAACGCCACGGTCTCGGGCTGGCGGATCACCACGAGGCTTGGCGCGGTCCAATAGGATTGGCCCAGATTGGCGTTCACCCGAACGACCGTCGGCGAATAGAAAAGCACCGACTTGGTGACGCCGTTCAGCTGGAATTGCACGCCATTGCGCAGTCGCTGCAGACGGAACGCAGCGCCGGTCGCAGGCGCCAAGGCTGGCAATTGGCCCAGCGCGTCAAGACCGGTGGGGGGCGAGGACTGCCTGGCCAGCGCGGGGGCGGGGGCGGGGGCGACCATGGCAGCCATCGCCGCCGCAATCATCCAACGTGTCTTCATGCCGCACCTGCCCCGCCGTCGCGTTGTCGTCACTGTTCAAAGCGCCAGTAGTCGAAATCGAACATCGGGTTGTCGCCCGAGCCCTTGAACACCAGGAACAGGTCGCGCACGCCCGTCACCGCCGTGACGAGAGCCGACTGTTCGCGCCACTGGCCCGCTGGTCCGGTCGCCTCGACCTGCAGCGTGCCAATCACCGGGCCGTCGATCCTGTCGAGCCGCAGCTCGATGGCCCCGCCGGGCCGGCTGTTGGCGAGGCTGGCGACGAAGGTCTTGGCGCCGGCCTGGCCGAAGTCGACGCCGGCGACCTTGATGTAGCTGCGGTCGGTGATCCGCGTGACGTACACCCCCGTGCGATCGTCCTGCGCTGTCGTCACCCCCGGCGCCCAGGCGTACGGCCGGTCGCGGTCGCGCTTGAGGCGGGAGGTCCAGGCGATCGTCTCCGCCTCGACCCGCTTGTAGGGGTTCAGCGTCCCGACCTGCGGCGCGCTAGTCTTGTCCCACCAGCCCAGGTTCGGAATGGTCCCGTCAGCATTGTAGTCGAACTTGGCCATCGACACGGATCGGCGCTCGTGATGGATCGGCGTCAGCGCGAAATTGTGCTCGTAGCTAAAGCCGAAGACATAGGAGCCGCCCTTGTAGTCGATAATGCCCGGATGATTGCCGGTCGCCCGCGGGTCATGATTCATGATCGGACCCTTGTAGGTCCAGGGGCCCGTCGGCTTGTCGCTCATCGCATAGCCGACGCCCTCCGGGCAGCAGGTCGAGGCGAAGGCCATGTAGTAGCGGCCCCGGCGCTCATAGAACCACGGCCCTTCCTGGTAGTCGCCGATACCGGGCTCGATCTTGGTGATGGGCCCGGAATAGGACACCATGTCCTTGTTCAGCTTGACGTACCAAAGGTTCGGATTGCCCCAGTAGAGATAGGCTTGACCATCGTCGTCGATCCACGCCGTGGGGTCGATGTTGTCGCGACCCGGCCCGATCAGCGGCTTGCCGAGCGCGTCCTTGAACGGTCCCGCGGGATTGTCCGCCACCGCCACAGCGATCACATTCTTGGGCGATCCGGCGACGCTGATGGGGACGTAGAGATAGAACTTGCCGTCGCGAGCAATGACCTGCGGCGCCCAGGCGTCGTTGGTTTGCACCGCCCAGGGGAAGGTCTTGAGCGAGGCCACGACGCCCCGGTCGGTCCAGTTGACCATGTCCGTCGAGCTATAGAGCCGCCAGTCGAGCATCTTGAAGCCCTCGGCGTCGTCCTCGTCATGGCTGGTGTAGAGATAGACGACCCCGTCGTGCACGAGTGGGGCCGGATCGGCGGTGAAACGGGTCTGAATGATCGGATTGTCGGCCCGCGCCTTGGTGGCGGACAGACCGATCGTCAGCGCGGCGAGCGCGAACAGGACAGGTCTCAAGAGCATTGATGATGATCCAAGCCGGCGGAGGGTCAAGGGGTGATGATCACCGATCACCCGCTTGTAGCGGGCGAGGGACGGGCGCCTTGTCGGTCACCCGAACGATGAAATGAGCCTCACGCGGAACGGCGACGGTGGGCGCGGTGAAATCGACCTTACGGATGTTGGCGGCGATGGCGTCGGGATCACCGTCTACCAATGGCCGATCTCCTGGTGGCGCCAGGTGTTTGTATTTGACGTCCTCGTGCCGACCGCAACACCAGCCCGTCATCGAACGCCTTTCCCCAATTCTTTTGTCTGACTAATGGTAGCGCAACTATCGAGCTCTGCGAAGCATGAATTATCGCGAGGCGAAGGCGGTGATCCTGACGCACCTCTAGCCCTAGGGCAGGGGCGTAAGGGGCTCGTTCACTGGTCGTCGCCGCTCGGGGTCAAGGCGCGGATGCGCAAGCGCCCCGTCGCAAAGTGTTTCACCGAACTAGACGCCGAATTTGTCGGACTAAATCTGTCGGCCTCGGGCGCCAGCGATCTGACGCTATTTGGCGACGGCGTCGAACCCCAGGAGCCTGTGGGTAACTTGCTCGGCGTCCTAGCATTCGATGACGAGAGGATGGTCGCTCGCGTCTTCCAGGTTCTCGACGGCACAACGAGCATAAGGCGGCTCGAAGGTCGGCTTGGCCTGAGATGGGCCGTTCGCGACATCATCGACGCTTTGGCGACAAACATGAGGGCAGTAGGTACGGGCCCATTGGCCGCCTTGCTGGAGCAACCCATATTTCGGCGGAAGTCGCTCCAAGGCTCCAACTATCTGCAGATGGATTGGTGGACCGATATAGATGCCGCGACGCGGCTTCTGTACGTCCGTCTCGCGCTCGCCATTCTTGCGGATCCGGGGGATCCGGTTGGGAACCCAAAGACGTCGCCGCTGGGGCCAAATTGGCTGACGCTTCGATATCGCCACGCGAAGATCCAGGGATGGCAGAGCGTCTTCACCCATGCCGTGCCGGATCTTCTATTTTTGTTGGTGATGGAATTGCCGCGGCATGCAGTTCAGGAACTCAACGAGCGATCCATGGCCTGGCCGGCGGATTTACGGCGTCGATGGACTTATACCGTGGCGGTCGGAGCCGTCGGCGGATTTGTCTGGTGACAACCAATTGTCAGCTCACGCGAGCCGAACGTCCTAGGTCGCAAGAAATGAGGTCAGCTGATCGCGAGGTTTGGAGTCAAAACGGTCGTGACCTTTGGAGGCAGAAATCGAAAAACCCCGGAACCTTAGGGCAACAAGTTCGCAGGGACGTGCGACTCGCAGCCATTGGAGTCAGTGACATTTGGAGTCAGTGACAGACAACATCAGTGACAACATCGGTCGCTACAAATGAATTGCGTCTAAGTAATATTATCGGAAGAAATGCTGTTTGCCGCTTTGCCGCTTCAGGTCGACGGACGCCTCAGCGCTAACCCGCCCTCCGAGCGCTTCGGACGTTCAGGCTTGCTCGGGCGATAGGCCTGGCGACAGGCAGGAACGCCTCCAGAAAACGCCAGGTGGCCTCGTCGTGGTCGAGATGGTGAGTCAGCAGGCCCAACGGTTCGTCCCACATCGCCTTCACCCGCCGTTCGGCCAGCAATCTGCGGGTTCGAAGCAGAAACCTGACCGCTCCCTTGAAGCGCGGCTCGGGCTTCCAGCGCATGACGTCCAGATGGGCGTCCAGGCGGTCCGGCTCGGCTTCGCCGCGCAGATCACCATAGCCGGACAAGCCGACGCCCCGCAGGCCCAGCGCCTGCTTCAAGATGGAATGGGCGTTGTTCCAAGGCGGCACGAACAGGCGCGGCGTGACGCCCGCCCGGCGGAACACGCCGATCGCCACGTCCAGATCCGACAGCACGTCGGCCAGATGGTCCAGGTCGTTGACCTCGCCCGACGGCCAGCCCGGCGGCGCGCGATTCTCATGCCGGAAGCCGTGGATCGCAAGCTCCGCGCCGGGGATCGCGCGGCAGGCTCGGGCCAAGGCCGCGATGTCGCCGTCCGGCACGGCCGCGAGGGTGATCGGCGCCTGAAAGCGGACAGACAGGGCCAGCAGACGATCCAAGGCCGGCGTGGGTCGGCGCGCGTCGTCATCACGCCACCAAAACACCGGTGCGCGGCCGCTGGCCTTCCAGCGGGCCAGTTCCGGCCCGATCAGGACCGTGATCAACAAACGATCGGACGACATGACCGGAGTCTAGACTGAATGGCCCAGCCTGGCGTCCTCGATCTCCAGGCCGATCACCGCCCCGCCCCCCGAACGCGCCGTCTGGACGCGGGTCAGCGCTCGGATCTCGCGCGCCTTGAGGTTCGAGAGCAGCGGATAGAGTCCGGCCATCACGGCGATCAGGAAGCCCATGTCGCCTTCCTTATAGCCCTTGCGCGAGACGTAGCATTTGCAGAACCGGCGCACGCCGCGGAACAGGTCGTCCCAAAGGCTCTTGATCTTGCCGCTGTCGGCCAGGTCCTGGCCGCGCAGGGCGGTGTAGCGGTTCAGGCGCTGGACCATGTCGGCGATGTCGTCGTCGACCTTGTGCAGGATCGCATTGTTCAGTCGCCCGCCGTAGACGCCGGCGAAGGTGGTGCCGGGATGAACCCGTTCGCTCTTCCAGCTCTTGACGCCCTTGCGGAACAGCCGGGCCACCGAGGACGCGCCGAACGAGCCGCCCCAGCCATGACGCACCAGTTGCTCGCCCACAAAGTTATCCACAGGCACCTGATACCAGTCCGCGGCGTCGGCGCGCGCGACCGTCTCGCGGATCTCCAGGGCCAGAGCCGGGGTCACCGCTTCGTCCGCGTCCAGCTCCACGATCCAGTCGCCGCGGCAGGCCTCGACGCCCGCCGTCTTGCGCAGGCCCTCGACCGGAAAGATGCCCGAGACGACCCGGGCGCCCATCTTGCGCGCGATGGCTTCGCTGCGATCCGTGCAGCGGTCCGCGACCACGACGATCTCGTCGCAGAACGCCAAGCGTTGCAGGCATTCGGCCAGTCGCGCCTCTTCATTGTGGACGCAGACAAGCCCCGACAGGACAGGCATCTTATTTCCCCGACTTGGGAGCGGCCTTTGTGTGCGCATCCCTACGAGAAGTAGACGTCGCTGAAATCAGGGACCCTCAGAACTTTTTCGCGGCCTTAGGCGTCAAGCGTTCGCCGCGGGTCGATCACCGCCTAGAAGGCGCGAGAAATCACCAGGCTCCAGGTGCGAGGACGCAAAGGCGTGACCTGACGCACCTGACCGAAGCTGAACGGGTTGCCATAGGCGAAGGTGTCGCTCGAGGCGTTGGCGGGATTGGTGACCGCCAGGGTCCCGCTCCAGTCCCGGGTCGCCAGCTCGGCGGACAGGCGGCCGGTGACGTAGCCGCCCATCGACGGGGAAAACCGGCGGTCGAAAGTCAGGCGCGACTGGCCGACATATTCGAGCTCGGTGATCAGCACCAGGCGACGGTTCGCCGCCAGGTTTCGTTCATATCGCATCATGGCGCCGGCCGAGACGTCCGGAACGCCGGGCAGCTCGCTTTGGGCCGCCGACGCGAAATTTGGATCCACCTTGCTCAGGCGGGGGCGATTGAACAGCGCATTGGCGTCGAAGGTCAGCCCCGGGGCGGCCAGAACCGTCGCCTCGATCTCCAGCCCTGTGTTGCGCCCGTCGCCGACATTGGCGGTGTAGGACAGGCCCGAGCTCAGATACTGGTCGGTCTGGATGTCGGTCCACACGTCGTGGAACAGCGCGGTGCGCAGGGCGATCCGGCCGTCCCATTGCCGGGCGCTGCCGCCGATCTCGTAGTTGCGCAGATGATCGGGCTTGAACGCGGCGCGCCGGGCCGACGGCGCGGCCAGGCCGCCCGAGTTGAAGCCGCCCGAGCGATAGCCTTGCGACGTCAGCAGATAGAAGAGCCCGCCGCTCCAGGTCCGCTGAAGCGAGATCTTCGGCGAAACGCCCGTGAAATGCGCCCGCCGGTCCATGTCGCGCGACTGGCCCGGCGCCGGCGCCTCGACCCGCGAGATCGTATGCACCTGGCTGCGAAAGGCCCGGCCGCCCAGGCTGGCGGTCCAGCCGCCGCCGAGGTCGTAGGCGGTCTCGCCGTAGACGGCCAGCTCGCGCCGCCGATCCCGACGAGCCTCCAGATAGATCAGGCGTGAAGGATCATAATAGGTGCGCGCGCGCAGCTCGCCGTCGCTGTCCTCAAGGCTGCCGAGCCCGTAGAGACCGACCAGCCAGCGGAAGCGATCGGTGTCCGGAGACGACAGCACCGCGTCCTCCACCAGAAGCCGCGCCCTGCTGGCCTCGTCGAACAGACCGACGTCGATCGAGGCTGAACTGACGCCGTTCAACGCAGCGGTGGCGTCGAACCGGCTGGCGAACCGATGACGGACATAGCCCGTCGACGATACGAACCGGCCCCACTCCCCTGCCCCGGTGATGGTCACCGCGCCCTCCTGCAGGATGTTGTCGTGGGTCTCGCGCACCTGGTTGGCGCGCTTTTGGCCGCCGAGTCCGGGGATGGTGTACTGACTGTCCGTGGCGTGGAGGTCCTGGCGCGCGCCGGACACCAGGATCGACCAGTTCGGATCGATCGTCACCGACAGGGCTGCACGCCCGCCGGCGCGCGTGGTGCGGTCGACGTTCGCGAGGCGCAGATTGACGTCGTCGACATAGCCGCCGTCCACGTCGCTATAGCCCGCCAATCGGACCGCCGCCCGGTCGGCGGCCAGCGGCATGTTGAGCACGGCCTCCAGGCGGCTGCTGGGCGAGCCGGACTCCGTGGCGGCCACGCCCACCTGGACCGATCCCAACCACGCGTTCAGCACCGGCTTGCCGGAGACGATCCGATAGACCCCGCTGAGCGACCCGCCGCCATAGAGCGCGCCCTGCGGCCCACGCAGGATCTCCACCCGGTCCACATCGATCAGCCGCAGGTCCGGATCGGGCGCGTTATAGGTCAGGGGAATATTGTCGAGATAGGTGCCGACGGTCTGCTGGGTGCGGCCGGTGAAGGTTCCGTCCGAAAGGCCGCGCAGCATGATCTTGTTGCGCGCCGCGCCGAGATTGGTGGTGATGAAGCCGGCGGTCTGTTGGGAAATGCTGGTCGTGTCGATCGCGCTGTTGTCGTGCAACCGCTCGGCGCGGATCACGCTGACGGCGCCGGCCGCGTCGCCCAGGCGTGTGGGACGCTTGGTGGCGGTGACGATCACGCTGTCGAGGGCCGGAGCGAGCGCCGTCGGCGGCTGGGCGATGATCGGCGGCTTCGCGCGGGTGGCGGACCGGATGCTGACCGTGTCGTTGTCTAGGATCTCGAACCGGCACGGCGCGCCCGCCGTCACCGCCTTCAGCGCCTGGCGCAGGGTCAGGGTCCCGACGACGGCTTCGCTGCGCCCCGGACAGGACGAGGCGCCCCCCAGGGTGACACGCGCCTGGACGCCGATATCGATCAGCGCCTCCGATCGGGGTTTGGCGGGAATATTGAAGCTGAACCGCGCCGGGGCCGCCCCGGCGGGTCCGACCAAGGCCAGGCTCGACACCGTCGTCAAGGCCAAGACGGAACCGGCGCGGCGCAAGCAAGCGACAGCGGCCGCTCCGGAACGGTCCGGATCGTCAGGTCGTAATCGAAGCTGGGATTTCGTGTCCGAAATCATCGGGCTCCAGCTCTACACCTCTAGAGCTCAAGCTTCGCGCTTCAAACGATTCCAAGCCCGTCAGCAAGGCTCTAGCGCGCCCGGATCACGATAGCGTCTTTGGTCGTCGTCGTTCGGACGGGAAGCAGATGCGACAGTCGATCAACCATCGCATCCTGCTCATCGACGATCAACACGCCGGAAAGCCGCATATTGGCGGTCTGGGCGTCGCCAAGCCGCACCGGACGCGGGAAAAGCCGGTTCATGTCGCCGGCGATCTGCGAAAGCGGCTGATCGCGATAGATGAGCCGCCCCTGACGCCAGCCGGCGACTTCCTCGACGGCGACCGCCTGGAGGCTTGCGTCGGCGGCCCGGCCCTCCCGATAGGACAGCCCCTGCCCCGGCCTTAGCCGGAACGGCGCGGCGTCGCGCGGCAAGTCGGGGCTCACCTCGACCAATCCGCGCTGAACCTTGACCGCCACCTGTCCGTCGCGACGTCGAACGTCGAACTGCGTGCCGACCACCCGAACCTGGGTGTCGCCCGCCGAGACCAGGAACGGGCGCGAGGAATCCTTGGCCACGTCGAAAAAGGCCTGGGCGTCATCCAGCCGGACGCGACGCGCATGACGCTCGAAACGCACGGTCAAGCGCGAGGCGGCGTTCATTTCAATCCGGGAGCCATCCTCCAGCACGATCGTCCGGCGCTCGCCGACGCCCGTCGCATAGGTCGTCTCATGCGCGCCGATCAGACCGCTGCTGGGCAGCAGGACGGCCCCCGCGACGAAGGCGGCGGCGATCGCTGCGCCCGCCGACCAGATCCAGACACGTCGCGCCGGGCGCAGCCGAACCACCCTGCCCGCCGAAGACGCCGCCAAAGCGTCGACCGGCGCGGTTTGCGCCCCGTGCGCATCGAAGTGCGCATCGAAGCGCGCATCGAAATCCAGCCGGCGGTCGAAGGCGAGCACGGCGTCATAGGCCCGGGCGTGGGCGGGCGAAGCCGTCAGCCAGGCGTCGAAATCCAGCCAGTCGCGCTCCGTGACCACCCCGCCCTGCAGGCGCACAAGCCAGTCGATCGCCGCATCGGCGATTTCGGCCTCGGCCTTCTCGGCGTCGATGTCTGTCTGGGAACGCGTCATTTCGCTCCGTCCTGACGCCACGCAGCGTCCTCGCAAGGATAAGACGTCACCAAGGCGTCGGAACCTCCAACGCCCGCTTCAGAAACAATAGGCGCCTTCATGCGAGTCTCGCCATCAGCGCCCTCAAGGCGGCGCTCACATGTTTTTCGACCGAGCTGCGGCTGACTCCCATGGCGGCCGCGGTCTCGGCGTGACTCAAGCCTTCCAACTTGTGCAGCCTGAAGGCTCGGGCGACCTGAGGCGGCAAGGTGTCGAGCGTCGCCATCATGGTCTTCAGACGCTGCCGGCCGGCCACGACCTCTTCGGCCGACGGCGCATCGGCCACCTGCTGATTCCCCAGCATCCCGCCCTGCAGGCTGCGCCATCCCTCGTCGCGCGCGCCGGCCCGGACCTGACTGCGCAGCCTGTCGAGCATCAGGTTGTTGGCCATGCGGAACAACAGGGCCGAGCCGTCGCCCTCGACCTCCAGCTCGCCCAGGGCCCGCACCTTGAGGAACAGGTCCTGGATCAGATCCTCGGCCTCGCTGACCGAGCGCAGCTTCGCGGCGAAGACGCGCACCAGATTGGCCCGCTTGTCGCCGTACAGCCGCATCATCGGCGTGATCGTCGAAGATGGGGCGGACAGCGCGGGGCTCCAAAGACTCAAGGCTGGCGAACAGCTTGCGGCGGTTGCTTAACCTAGGCCGCTGGGGCTCGCCGGTCCAGCGCGCCGGATCGGACCTTGTTGCGATTGACTCGCAACAACTTAGGGATCTAGATTGCGAATCAGTCGCAACAATGACCGCCACATCCCGCCACGAGGCCGCCATGACGCCCGATTCCACCGCCTTCCGCTGGTCCACCGGCCCCACCGTGGGCGAAAGGCTACTGCTGAGCGCCGTGCGCCAATGGTCGGCGTTGAAGGCCGCAGGCGAGCCCCCTACCCGCCTGGTCGCCCAGGCCCTGGCCTTCCGGGCGTCGAACCGGACGGGCGGGCTGTTCGTGGCCTGGATGCAATCGGTGGAAGCCAGCCTGCGTCGCCCGATTCAGGTCGAATGTCCGACCTGCGGCGGCGTTTCGACCGACGAGCAACGGCTGATGGCGTCCTGCGGGCTGGCGGGAACCGCGACCTCGGCCGGCGAGGCGCTGCTCGAGCCGCTGCTGATCGACTCGCAGCCGACCATGGTGCTGGCCCGCGCCCTGAACGCGGCCTTGCGGGTCGACGGCTACCCCTTGCCCGTTCGGCTGCGCGGCGGGCCCGCGGAGCCGGCTTTCGAGCGGGCGGCGACCGTCCACTAGACATCCCGACCTTGGCCGGCCGCGCGTGACCTGGACGCGAAAGCTCGTTATGTAGGCGAACTGCATAACTGAGCGCCCACCCGGACCCGCGCCATGCCGACCCGCCCGCCGCCGATCAAGCCCAAGGTCCGCTGACCATGCTCGAGATCGCGTGGCTGACGGCCAAGCTGGCGGGGATCACCACGATCCTGCTGCTGCTGCTGGCCACGCCGCTGGCCTGGTGGCTGGCGCGGAGCCGCTCAAGGTGGAAAGCGCCGGTCGGGGCGCTGGTGGCGCTGCCGATCGTCCTGCCGCCGACCGCCCTGGGCTTCTACCTGCTGATCGCCCTGGGACCGCAAAGCCCGCTGATCGCCCTGCTGCATCCGTTCGGGATCCGCACCCTGGCCTTCACCTTCCAGGGCCTGGTGATCGGCTCGCTGATCTATTCGCTGCCGTTCGCGGTCCAGCCGCTGCGTAACGCCTTCATCGCCGTGGGCGACGAACCACTGGAGGCCGCGGCTGTCCTGGGGGCTTCGGCGTGGAGCGTGTTCCACCGGGTGGCCCTGCCGCTGTCCTTGCCAGGCTACGCCGTCGCCGCCCTGCTGGTGTTCGCCCACACCGTCGGCGAGTTCGGCGTGGTGATGATGCTGGGCGGGGGCATTCCGGGCCAGACCGAGGTGCTGTCGATCGAGATTTACCGGCTGGTCGAGACCCTGGAATGGACCAAGGCCCATCAATTGGCCGGCGCTCTGCTGGTCTTCGCCTTCCTAGTGATGCTGAGCCTTCTGTTGATGGAACGCCGCATTTCATCAAAGACTTCGAGGGTTTAATTCAATCCGCTCATCCCGGCGAATGCCGGGATGAGCGGACAATAGGTCAGAACGGGACGTCGCCCTGGATCGTCACCCGCTCGACAACCCGCTCCTGGGGCCAGTAGTCGAGGATGGCGTAGTGCTGGGTGGCGCGGTTGTCCCAGAAGACGATGGCGTTGGGCGTCCAGCGGAAGCGGACTTGGTATTCAGGCGTCTTCACCCGGTCCAGCAGGTCGGCCAGCAGCTTGGCGGCCTCGTCCTCGGGAAGGCCCAGGATCCGGGTCGTGAAGACCTTGTTGACGAACAGGTGCTTCTCGCCGGTCTCGGGATGGGTGCGGACCACCGGGTGGGCTTGGACCGGATGGGCGGCGCGCAGCTCCTGGCGCTTGGCCTCGTCGACCCGGTAGCCGTAGCTCTGCAGGATATCGTGCTCGGCCGTCAGCGTCGCCAACTGGTCTTTCAAGGCCTGAGGCAGGTCGCGATAGACGGCGGCGGTGTCGGCGAACAGGGTGTCGCCGCCCAGCGGCGGCATCTGGCGCATGCGCAGCACCCCGCCCATCGACGGGGCGGGCCGGAAGGTGACGTCGGTGTGCCACTTATTGGCGACGCGGACGATCGGCACGATCTCCTCGCGCAGCTTCATGCCGTCGGCGGCTTCGATGTGCAGGATCTCGGGAAATCCAGGCACGTGGGCGGTTACAGGATGCCCCTCCAAGTCCCCGAAATACCGACCGAAACGGACGTGATCCTCATGACTGATGTCCTGGTCGCGGAAGAACACCACCTTGTGCCGCAACAGGGCCGTCCGGATCGCCGCCACGATTTCCGGCGTCAGGGGCCGGCGCAGGTCGACCCCCGAGATTTCGGCGCCGAGGACCGGCCCCGAGGGCGTCACCGTCAGGCCGGCATAGTCGGGGGTTTCGGAAGCGGTGATAGGGGCAAAGGCGTTCATGGCGTCCTCCCGGAGCGCCGCCCGTCAGCGCGAGCGGCTGCTGCTATCCACACCTTAGACGTGGGATATCAGCGCTCAATGGAGTTTTTCTCACTTCAGGCGCAGTGTAAGGCCGGCCATCACCAAGGTCACGGCGTCGGCGGCCCGGGCCAGGGTCTGATGCAGGCGTCCCGCCTCGTCGCGGAACCGGCGGGCCAGGGCGTTGTCGGGCACGATGCCCAGGCCCACCTCGTTGGACACCAGCCACAGCGCCCCCTCGAACCGCCCGACGCTCTCGACCAACTGGGCCGCCGCGGTCAGGACGTCGCGATCGTCCAGCATCAGGTTCGACAGCCACAGGGTCAGGCAGTCGATAACGACCACGTCGTCGGCTCCCAGGCCGTCCAGCGCCCCGGCCAGGTCCAGCGGCGCCTCCACTGTCGTCCAGGCCGACCCGCGATCGTCCCGGTGGCGCGCGATCCGCTCGGCCATCTCCGAATCGAAGGCCTGGGCCGTGGCGACCATCACCAGCCGCCCGCCGGTTTGCGCGGCGCGCGCCTCGGCGGCCGCCTGGGCGAAGGCGCTCTTGCCCGATCGGGCTCCGCCCAGGACGAGGGTGAACAACAAGATGAGCTCCAGATTGACCGTGTGCGACGCAGGATATAGTGCAGCTCTCGCGACAGGTTCCTCGAAAGAGGATGAAAAGGGAACTCGGGTGTGAAACCCGGGCTGCCCCCGCAACTGTAAGCGGCGAGCCCGCGCGTCATAGGCCACTGGGAGCTTCCTTCGGGAGACTTCTGGGAAGGCGACGCGCACCGGCATTGACCCGCGAGCCAGGAGACCTGCCCGTCGCAGTCGTCCTTCGTCCGGCCGGGGTGCGCCGTACGATGGGGTTCTTCCCCCGAGGCGACATCGTCAGGCCGGTCCGAATGCTCGGACCAGCCTTCGTTGCTGCGCACGGAGGATTTGAACATGCGCTCTATTTCCGTCTTGGCCCTGGTGGCCGCCCTTCCCGCCCTGGCCTTGTCGAGCCAAGCCTTGGCCGCCGAGACCGTCGACGACGCCAATGCGGTCGACCAGGTGGTCGTCACCGCCGGCCGGGCGGCCGACAAGCTGTCCGAAACGCCCGTCAGCATGACGGTGATCACCGCCGAGACCCTGCGCCAGCGCCAGGCGGTGGTGGTCTCCGACCAGCTGTCGCGCACCCCCGGCGTCTCGGTCACCCGCAACGGCGGCGTGGGCGGCTCGACCCAGGTGCGCATCCGCGGCGCCGAAAGCGACCAGACCGCCGTGCTGATCGACGGCGTCAAGCTGAACGACCCGTCGACCACCGGCGGCGGCTACAACTTCGCCACCTTGCTGGCCGGCGACGTCGACCGCATCGAGGTGCTGCGCGGCCCGCAATCGACCCTGTGGGGCAGCCAGGCCATCGGCGGCGTGGTCAGCATGATCACCAAGACCCAGGACGGCCCGCTGTCGGGCGACGCCACGCTGGAGGGCGGTTCGCGCGCCACGGCCTATGCCCGGGTGGGCGTCGGGGCCGGCGGCGCCTGGGGCGGCTGGCGGCTGGCGGCCGGGTCCTACACCACCGACGGCGTCTCCAACTTCGACGAAGCCATGGGCGGCAAGGAGAAGGACGGCTACCACAACAACGCGGTCAGCGGCCGCCTGGACCTGAACGTCACCGACTGGGCCAGCCTCGACGCGCGCGTCTCGTACGCCGCCGGCCGCAATGAATTCGACGGTTTCCCGGCCCCGGCGTTCGCCTTCGCCGACACCGCCGAATACGGCAAGACCAAGGAACTGGTCAGCTATCTGGGCGCGCGCCTGTCCAATTTCGACGGCGCCCTGAACAGCCGCATCGGCTATTCGTACACCCAGACCGACCGCGACAACTACGACCCCAGCCAGACCCCGACCAAGACCTTCGACGCGCGGGGCACGGACAACAGCCTGGAATACCAAGGCACCTGGACGATCAATCCGGTGTGGCGCGCGGTGTTCGGGGCCGAGACCGAGCGGACCTGGTTCCGCACCGCCTCGCCGTCCAGCTTCGACCCGAACCCGACGCCCGACCGCCACGCGACGGGGATGGACAGCGTCTACGGCCAACTGCAGGCCAAGCCGGTGGAGGGCGTGACCCTGACGGGCGGCGTCCGCCACGACGACCACGACACCTTCGGCGGCGCCACCACCTACCAGGCGGGCGCGACCTGGAGCCCGAACGCCGGGACCACGGTGTTCCGCGCCAACTACGGCGAGGGCTTCAAGGCCCCGTCGCTGTACCAGCTGTACAGCGACTACGGGAACACGACGCTGAAGCCAGAAGAAGCCAAGAGCTGGGACGTCAGCGTCGAGCACAGCGTCCTGGACGGCCGCCTGCGCGGCGCGATCACCTATTTCAGCCGCGACACCAAGAACCAGATCGACTTCCTGTCGAACAACACCCCGCCCAACTTCGGCGGCTACGCCAATACAGCCAAGACCCAGGCCGACGGCGTCGAGGTGGAGGGCAACTTCGCGGTCAACGCGCTGCTGACCCTGTCGGCCAACTACACCAACATGGACGCTGTCAATAAGTCGGCCGGCGCCAACTACGGCAAGGACCTGGTCCGCCGGGCGGGCGAAACCGCCTCGGCCGACGCGGAGCTGAGCCTGCCGAACGGCCTGACCGGCGGGGTGACGATGCAGTATGTCGGCCACAGCTTCGACAACGCCGCCAACACCCGGCGGCTGAAGAGCTATGTGCTGACCGACGTGCGGGTCTCCTATCCGATCAACGACACGTTCGAACTGTACGGCCGGGTCGAGAACCTGTTCGACCAGCAGTACGAGACCCTCTACCGCTACGGGACCCTGGGCCGCGGCGCCTTCGCCGGCGTGCGGGCGAGGTTCTAGC
>NZ_JBAPVS010000077.1:0-2047 GCF_049283275.1 Caulobacter sp.
GGCTTTCCGCCGGCGCGCTCGGCTCGGCGACCACCGGTGTGGCGGCCGGCGGCGACACCGCCGGCGCTCTGGTCTCGGCTGGACCAGGAGCCGGCGCTGGGTCGGGGTCCGAGGCGCCGGGCTCGGAGCAGGCCGTCAGGACACAGGCGGTGAGCAAAGCCGCCCAGGCCGCGGCGCTGTCGTGAAGTCGAATCATGTCGCGCGTTCTCCCATTGCGAAGACTACGCCCCGCCTTTGCGGCAGTTCCGCGGTGAAAGCGCCGCGCCGTAGGCTGGGAAGTTGATCCGACCCGTCCTTGGTGGGAGAAGAGCCCATGCCGCACGATCACGACCACAAGCCCGACCATGATCACCCCGGCCATGGCCACGATCATGACCATGGTCACGGGCACGGGCACGGGCACGGGCACGACCATCATCACCACGGCCCCGGCGGCCACAGCCACGCGCCCAAGGACTTCGGCAAGGCTTTCGCGATCGGCGCGGCGCTGAACATCAGCTTCGTGGCGGCCGAGACCGTCGCCGGCCTGATGACCCATTCGTTGGCCCTGCTGGCCGATGCCGGCCACAATCTTTCCGACGTGCTGGGGCTGTTCATGGCCTGGGGCGCGGTGGTCCTGGCCAAGAAGGCCCCGGGCGGCCGCCACACCTACGGCCTGCGCAAGGGCACGATCCTGGCCTCGCTGACCAACGCGGTGGTGCTGCTGGTGGCGATCGGCGCCATCGCCTGGGAGGCCGTGCGCCGCTTCGCCGATCCGCAGCCCATCGAGGCCGGACCGGTGATGATCGTCGCGGGGATCGGCATCGTCATCAACACCGCCACCGCCCTGATGTTCATGCGGGGCTCCAAGGACGACCTGAACATCCGTGGGGCCTTCCTGCACATGGCCGCCGACGCCGCCATCTCGGCCGGAGTGGTGCTGGCCGCCGCCGCCATGTGGTTCACCGGCTGGCTGTGGCTGGACCCCGTGGTCAGCCTGGGCATCGTCGTGGTGATTGTTCTGGGCACCTGGGGCCTGCTGCGCGACTCGCTGGACCTGGCCCTGGACGCCGCCCCGCGCGGCATCGACCCGAAGATCGTCGGCGAGTGGCTCGCCGCGCGACCCGGCGTCACCGAGGTGCACGACCTGCACATCTGGGCGATGAGCACCACCGAGACCGCCATGACCGCCCACCTGGTCCGCCCCGTCAATCCCGACAACGACCAGTTCCTGCACGACATCTGCGGCGAGATGAGCAAGCGCTTCGCCATTGGCCACGTCACCATCCAGGTCGAGAGCGGCGGCGTCGCCACCTGCCACCTGGCCGGCGCGGACGCGGTGTGAGCCTTCCGTTGTCCCTTCAGCTCTACCGCGCGGCCACCACCGCGCTGGAGCCGTTCGCGCCCCTGCTGCTGGCCCGCCGCGCCAAGGCCGGCAAGGAAGACCCCGCGCGGTTGAACGAGCGCCTGGCCCGGCCGACCGCCGACCGCCCCTCTGGCCGGCTGGTCTGGCTGCACGGGGCCAGCGTCGGCGAGACCCTGTCGATCCTGCCCCTGGTCGAGCGCCTGCGGGCCGAGCGTCCGGACGTCGCCGTGCTGGTCACCTCCGGCACCGTCACCTCGGCCGAGCTCTTGGCCCGCCGCCTGCCCGCGGGGGCGATCCACCAGTTCCTGCCGGTCGACACGCCAGGCGGCGCCAAGCGGTTCCTCGACCACTGGCGGCCGGACCTAGCGGTGTTCGTCGAGAGCGAGCTGTGGCCCAACCTGCTTCTGACCGCCAAGGCGCGCGGCGTGAAACTGGCCCTGGTCTCGGCCAAGCTGTCGGACAAGAGCTATGCCGGCTGGCAGGCCCGGCCGTTCGCGGCCCATCAGCTGTTCAGCGGCTTCGATCTGATCCTGGCCCAGGACGGCCGGGCCGCCGAACGCCTGGCCAGCCTGGGCGGGACCGTGGCCGGCGAGGCCGACCTGAAGTTCGGCTCGGACCCTCTGCCGGTCGATGCCGCGGCCCTGGCCGACCTGCGCGCGCGGCTGGGCGCCAAGGGGGGCGATCGCCCCCTGCTGCTGGCCC
>NZ_JBAPVS010000078.1:0-4841 GCF_049283275.1 Caulobacter sp.
GCTACGGCCTCTGCAATGGTCCTCATCCTGAGCTTGTCGAAGGACGAGGACCAAGCACGGGTTCGAAGGTTTCGATCCTGGGGTTCATCGATCGAGACAAAACTGAAAGAAGCCGGGCCGGTTCGCCGATCCGGCTTTTTCTTTGCGACCCATGCCCTGGACGATAATCTGAGCCTTGGCCGCGACGCGCGGCGGGGAGGCGTGACATGAGCAACAAGGCGATCATCGCCCTGGCGGCCGCGACCGTGCTGATGGCGGGAACGTCCCATGCCCAGACCATCGACAAGGACGGCATGACCGGTCCGGAGGTGCAGGCCTGGCTGCAGAAGGGCGGTTACAAGGCCGAGCTGACCAAGGATTCCTCGGACGATCCGCTGATCAACAGCGCCGCCGACGGCCAGACCTTCAAGATCTATTTCTATGACTGCAACGCGGCCAAGCGCTGCAAGGCCCTGCAGTTCTCGGCCGGCTTCGACCTGAAGACCCCGCTGGCGCTGGAAAAGGCCAATACCTGGAACCGCAAGAACCGCTATCTGAAGGTCTATCTCGACGACGACGGCGACCCCTATGTCCAGTACGACGTCAATGTGAACGCCGGCCGCACGGTCGCGGGCCTGGACGACGACTTCGGCGTCTGGACGGGGATGATCGGCGACTTCACGACGTATATCGGCTGGTAGGGCTAGAAAACCTCCGCTCATCCCGGCATTCGCCGGGATGAGCGGATCGATGGGGCGCTTCGATGTAGAGCAAACCTGCTCTAGAACCCTCCCATGACCGCCGCCCGCCTCCGCCCCCGCATCATGGGGATCGTCAACGTCACGCCCGACAGCTTCTCGGACGGCGGGCGGTTCTTCGATCCCGGCGCGGCCCTGGACCAGGCCCGGCGGCTGATCGACGAGGGCGCCGACATCCTCGACATCGGCGGCGAGAGCACCCGGCCCGGCGCCACGCCGGTGCCGGCGGCCGAGGAGATCGCCCGCGTCGTCCCCCTGATCGCGGCGATCCGCGCTGCCAGCGAGGTCACGATCTCGATCGACACCATGAAGCCCGCCGTGGCCCGCGCCGCCGTCGCCGCCGGGGCCACGATCTGGAACGACGTGGCGGCCCTGCGCTTCGCTCTAGATGCCCCCGAGGTCGCCGCCGAGCTGGGCTGCGAGGTGATCCTGATGCACATGCTGGGCGAGCCCGGGACGATGCAGGACGACCCGCGATACGGCGACGTGGTCGCCGAGGTCGAAGCCTTCCTTCTGGCCCGGGCCTTCACCGCCATGGCCGCCGGGGTGGCCAAGGAGAAAATCTGGCTGGATCCCGGCATCGGCTTCGGCAAGACCCCCGCCCACAACCTGGCCCTGCTGGCCGCCCTGCCGCGCTTCGTCGCCCTGGGCTATCCGGTGTTGCTGGGCGCCAGCCGCAAGCGGTTCATAGCCGCGCTCGACCCGCTGGGCGTCGAGCCGACGGGCCGCCTGGGCGGCTCGCTGGCGGCCCACCTGCACGGCGCGGCGGCCGGCGTGGCGGCGGTGCGGGCGCATGACGTGCGTGAGACGGCGCAGGCGTTGGCGGTGTGGCGGGCGATCGGGGGCGAGGCTTAGGGGTTGGCTCGCGGTGTTTATGCTCGGCGTTCTCTCCGCCCGGCGAGGCCCGGGCGGTTCGCACCCTTCTCACCAAGCTCAGCGAGCGGTCGCGTGAGATCACACCCACTTGCCCCCACCTGACCGCTTCGCGGTCTGTCCGCCCCCATAGGGGGCGGAGGACGCGCGCGCGGATTCCTCTTCCCCCTATGGGGGAAGACGGTCGCGAAGCGACCCGTAGGGGGCAAGTGGGTGAGCCGCCGAGCCCTAAAGGCGCCTACCCCAGACCCCCGACTTGCCGCTAGAACCCTCTCCATGACCCAAGCCTCGCCTTCCCCAGCCTATCGCGGCCGCGTGCTCGTCCTCGCCGGATCGGATTCCGGCGGCGGGGCGGGGATCCAGGCCGACATCAAGACCATCACCGCCTTGGGCGGCTACGCGGCCACGGCGATCACCGCGGTCACCGTGCAGAACACCCTGGGCGTCACCGGCGTCCATCCGATCCCGCTGGACATCATCGAGGCCCAGGCCCGCGCCGTGCTCGACGACATCGGGGCCGACGCCTTCAAGACCGGCATGCTGGGCGACGCGGCCACGGTCGAGGTGGTGGCGCGGGTGCTGGACAGCGCCAAAGCGATTCCCGCCGTGATCGATCCGGTGATGATCGCCAAGGGCGGGGCCTCGCTGCTGGCCGACCAGGCGATCGGCGCGCTGAAGAGCCTGCTGATCCCGCGCGCGGCCCTGCTGACCCCCAACGCCCCCGAGGCCGCCGCCCTGACCGGCCTGGTGGTCGAGACCGCCGACGACCTGCGCCGGGCCGGCGAGGCCCTGCTGGAGCTGGGCGCCCACGCGGTGCTGATGAAGGGCGGGCACGTCGCGGGCGAGCGGGTCGTGGACCTGCTGATCACCCGCCTGGGCGAGACCGCCTTCGAGGGCGAGCGGATCGACACCCGCCACACCCACGGCACCGGCTGCACCCTGGCCTCGGCCTGCGCGACGGGCCTGGCCCAGGGGCTGAGCCTGACCGAATCGGTCGCCCGAGCCTGGAACTATGTCCACGAGGCCATGCTGCGCGCGCCCGGGTTCGGGGCCGGACATGGGCCGCTGGATCACGCCTGGCCACTTCGCGTCGAAGGGGGGCGCAAATGAGCGACCTCGAAGCCCGCCTGGTCGACATCATCCGCGCCACGCCCACCACCCTGCAGGTGCTGAAGGTGGTCCGCGACCTGGACCTGCCCGACGCGATGATCTTTTCCGGCGCCGTCTACCAGCCGGTCTGGAACCACCTGACCGGCCGGGCGCCCGACTATGGGATCAAGGACTACGACGTGGCCTATCACGACGATTCCGACACCTCTTACGAAGCCGAGGACGTGGTGATCCAACGGGTGGCGGCCGCGTTCGAGCCGCCGCTGCGCGAACTGGTCGAGGTGCGCAACCAGGCCCGGGTGCACCTGTGGTTCGAGAAGAAGTTCGGGGCCGACGAGCCCTATCCGCCGCTCAAGTCCAGCGCCGACGCCCTGAAGCGTTTCGTGGCCACCGCCTTCTGCGTGGGCGTGCGGATGGAGGCCGACGACAGTCTTTCGGTATATGCGCCGTTCGGACTGGAGGACCTGTTCGCGATGCATCTGCGGCCCAATCCCCTGCGGGTGAAGGGCGCCGGCGGCTGGGCGCGCACCACCGGCTCGGCCCAGGCGCGGTGGCCGGAGATCACGGTCGAGGGGCAATAAGACAGCTGAAAATCCATTGTCACACAGGACAATGTTCGAATTGATCGGCGAAAATCCCGGTCCTACAGCTCATGGCTCCAACAGGAGTTCTCGCCATGCGCCAGTGGACCATCGACGCCTTCGCCTCGGGCCCGTTCAAGGGCAACCCGGCCTGCGTGGTCGAGCCCTTTGAAGCCTGGCCCGACACCGCCTGGATGCAGGCCCTGGCCGCCGAGAACAATCAGGCCGAGACCGCCTTCCTGCTGAAGACCGCCGACCCGGCCCGGTTCGGGCTGCGCTGGTTCACCCCGACGCTCGAGGCCCCGATCTGCGGCCACGCCACCCTGGCCAGCGCCCACGCCCTGTTTGAGGAACTGGGCGTGGCCGCGCCGCTGCTGACCTTCGACACCTTGGCGGGCGAGCTGACGGTTCGACGGGCGGGCCAGGTGTTGGGCGGGCCGGGGCTGGAGATGGATTTCCCGGCCGATCCGCCGCATCGGGTCGAGGCCGAGCCCGACCTGGCCAAGGCCCTCTCCCAGGCTTTGGGGGGCGTGACGCCGCTGGAGGTCTGGGCGGGGCAGTACCTGCTGGCCGTGGTCGCCGACGAAGCGAGCGTGCGGGGGCTGTCGCCGGACCTGGCCCTGTTGAGCACGGTCGGGGCGGGCCTGGCCCGCAGCGGGGCAGGGCAGGTGATCGTCGCCGCGCTTGCCGATCCAGGGGCCGACCCAGGCCGCGACTACGCCGTGGTCAGCCGCTTCTTCGCCCCGAGCGCCGGCATTCCCGAGGACCCGACCACCGGCTCGGCCCACTGCATCCTGATGCCGTTCTACGGCGACAGGCTGGGCGCGGCGACCCTGCGGTTCCACCAGGCCTATCCCGGCCGCGGCGGGGACCTTGAATGCGAAAACCGCGGCGCGCGCGTTCTTCTGCGCGGCCGCGGCTTCACCATGGTCGAGAGCCGGCTGAGGGTGGGACCGGCTCTCGGCTAGGCCCCTCTCGAGGCCTTGTGGGCTTTAGTAGCGACGGCCGTAATCGTAGCCATGGTCGCGGTCGCGGCGCTCGTAGCGGATCTGGGCGCCGATGCGGTCATAGCGGCGATCCAGATCGGCGCGCTCCCAGCCGTTCAGGCCGCCTCGGCGATAGCGGGCTTCCAGGCGGGCGGTTTCGCGCAGGTCGCTCTTCAGGCGCCAGGCTTCGTTGCGGGTAAGGCCGCCGCTGCGGATGCCCACGTCGATGCGTTGGTCGAGGCGGGCGACGCGATCGCCGCCGACGTCCTGACGGTGGCCGCGATCATAGCCATAGGCCTGGGCCGAGGCGGCGGCGGGGATGGCGGCGGCGGCGACGGCCGAGACCGCGGCGATCGAAAGCAGGATCTTTTTCATCGGTACGGTTCCTCTTGAATGTTTCCACGCCGACGAGGCGACGTTGACCTCAAGAGACCACACCCAATCTGAAACGGTTCTGAGCCGCTCGTTGTCTTGCGTTCAGCTAGGTGAACCATTGCTCCCCTTCCGGGGGAGCTGTCGGCGAAGCCGACTGAGGGGGAGCCGCGGGGGGCGCG
>NZ_JBAPVS010000079.1:0-7950 GCF_049283275.1 Caulobacter sp.
GTCGTGTGGATCGCGTCCTGGTCCTGCGCCTCGAGCGCCCCCAGGCGAGCCGGGTCGAACGTTTCGGACAGGAAATCGGACGGGGTCATGAACTTCTCCAGCGGACGCATCGCAGCTTGGAGGATGACAATATGGGGCGCCAAGCGCTAGAAGCGCCGCCTACCTTTCACATCGCAGATCAGAGAAGAGCCCTCCGAATGGCCGGCCACTCGAAATTCAAGAACATCATGCACCGCAAGGGCCGCGCCGACGCCGCGCGTTCCAAGCTGTTCTCCAAGCTGTCGCGGGAAATCACCGTGGCGGCCAAGGCGGGCTTGCCCGACCCGAACATGAACCCGCGCCTGCGCCTGGCCGTCAACAACGCCAAGGCCGAAAGCCTGCCCAAGGACGTCATCGACCGCGCGATCAAGAAGTCGCAGATGGGCGACGCGGCCGACTACGCCGAGATCCGCTACGAGGGCGTCGCCGCCGGCGGCGTCGGGATCATCGTCGAGGTGCTGACCGACAACCGCAACCGCGCCGCCGCCAATGTCCGCTCCTACTTCACCAAGATGGGCGGCAACATGGGGGCCACCGGCTCGGTGACCTTCAACTACGACCGCGTCGGCCAGGTCAGCTATCCGGCCAAGGCCGCCACCGAAGACGCCATGATGGAAGCCGCCATCGAGGCCGGCGCCGACGACGTGGTGTCGGACATGGACGAGGAGGGCGAGGGCCACACGGTCTACACCGCCTTCGAGGACCTCAACGAGGTGGCCGCCGCGCTGGAGGCCAAGTTCGGCCCGGCCAGCAACACCAAGATCGCCTGGCGCCCCAAGAGCCAGGTCCCGGTCACCGGCGACGCCGTGGCCACCCTGATCAAGCTGCTCGACGCGCTCAACGAGGACGACGACGTCCAGGACGTCTACTCCAACGAAGAGATCAGCGACGAGGACGCCGCCAAGCTGGGCTAGTCCTTTTCCCTCTCCCACAAGGGGAGAGGGATTGCCGACCATTGAGCCGCTTCCGGCGCCCCGGCCGCCGGGCTATGCTGGCTCCATGCCGTTGCGCTTGCACATCGATACGGACTGCGGCGTCGATGACGCCCTGGCCCTGGCCATGCTGGCGCGCTCGCGCGATGCGGTGGAGATCGTTTCGGTCTCGGCGGTGTTCGGCAACACCTATGTCGACCAGGCCGCCGCCAACGCCCGGGGCGTGCTGCGTCTGGCGGGCTGTCCGGCCGAGGTCTATATCGGCGCCGGCTCGGGGGTGGCCAAGCGGCGCGTCGAGCGGATGCGGCCGGCCCACGGCGTCGACGGCCTGAACGGCGCGGGCTTCTCGCAACGCTGGAAACTGCCCGAGCTGGACCGGGGCCACGGCGGCAGCCTTTTGGCGTATCGCGCAAGGGCGCGGGTGACGGGATTGTTCCTGGGCCCTCTGACCAACCTGGCCCACGCCCTGCTGGAGGATCCCAGCGCCTTCCGCGACTGGCGGCCGACCGTCATGGCCGGGGCCTTCGGCGTCGAGGGCAAGGCCGCGGGCGGGGCCGACTTCAACAGCTGGAGCGACGCCGAGGCCCTGGCCCGGGTGCTGGAGCGCGGGGTGAAGCCGCGTCTGGTCCCGCTGGACATCAGCGCCCAGGTGAGCCTGACCGCCCAGGCCATGACCGAGGGTTCCGCGACCTGCGGCTCGCCGCTGTCGGCGCGGCTGAACAAGGCCATGGGGCCGTACATGGCCTTCCACCGGCGGGCCTGGGGCCTGGAGGCATCCTGCCACCCGCACGACGCGGTGGCCGCCGCCAGCCTGGTGGCCCCGTCACTGTTCGTCTTCGAGCCGGCGCGCCTGCGGGTGCTGACCGACGGCGCGCACCTGGGCCGCATCGAACGGATCGACGGCGAACCCAACGCCGAGCTTTGCGTGTCGGTCGATGCACCGGCCGTCGAAGCCCTGCTGCCGGCGCGGCTGTTTTGTGCGCCGGTGATGAGCCCGGCGTGAACCTCTTCATCCACTCATCCCGGCGAACGCCGGGACCCAAGCTGAACGTCAGGGCTAGCGCTTGCGCACGGGACGGCCGTGAACTTTCGGCCCGCTCGGCTTGGGTCCCGACTTTCGTCGGGATGAATGGAGGTGGGGGAGGGGCGGGTTTAAGCTTTCATTAGGCAAGTCTCGTGTTTTGCTCGTCGGCGCCCCACGCCTTTTCTTCGGGCGAAAACCGGGCGATGGTGCGAGAACACATGATGAACGCGAATCGCATCCCGATCCGAATCCTGGGGCTCGACCCCGGCCTGCGCCGCACCGGCTGGGGCGTGGTCAGCGTCGAGGGCTCGCGCATGAGCCACGTCGCCCACGGGGTGATCGTTCCCGACGAGAAGGCCGATTTCGCCTCGCGCCTGCTGCACCTGTTTGAGGGCATCTGCGCGGTGATCGAGGCGCACAAGCCCGACGAGGCGGCGGTCGAGGAGGTGTTCCTCAACACCAACGCCCAGTCGACCCTGAAGCTGGGCCACGCCCGCGCCGCCGCCCTGATCGCCCCCGCGCGCGCGGGATTGCTGGTGGCCGAATATTCGACGCGCCTGGTCAAGAAGGCCGTAGTCGGCACCGGGGCGGCCGACAAGGCCCAGATCGGCTTCATGATCGCCCGCCTGCTGCCGACGGCCGGCAAGACCACGGCCGACTGCGCCGACGCCCTGGCCGTCGCCATCACCCACGCCAACCTGCGCGTCGCCAACCGGAGAGTGGCATGATTGGGCGTCTTCGAGGGGCCGTCGCCGAGATCGGCGAAGAAGAGGCCCTGATCGACGTGATGGGCGTGGGCTATGTCGTGCGTTGCGGGTCGCGGACCCTGCAGCGCCTGCCGGCCCTGGGCGAAGAGGCCCTGCTGCACATCGAGAGCCAGTGGAGCGAGAGCGCCGGCCTGCGGCTGTACGGCTTCGGGTCTCGCGAGGATCGCCGGGCGTTCGTGCTGCTGCAGGCCATCCAGGGCGTGGGCCCCAAGGCGGCCATGGCGGTGCTGGACGTGCTGTCGCCGGCCGAGCTGGCCAGCGCGGTGGCGCGCGAGGACAAGGCCGCCGTGGGCCGGGCCTCGGGCGTCGGCCCCAAGCTGGCGCTGCGCATCGTCACCGAGCTGAAGGACAAGCCGATCACCGACGGGCCGGTGCTGATGACCGCCCCGACGTCGTCTTCGGCCGCTCCGGCCAAGCCGGCCCCGACCGGCGACGCCGTGGCGGCGCTGATGGGCCTGGGCGTGGCCGAGGTCAACGCGCGGCGGGTGGTCGAGGCCGCGGCTTCCAAGCTCGGCGAGGAAGCGACGGTCCAGGCGCTGATCAAGGCGGGTTTGCAGGAGTTGGGGCGGTGAGCGGGCGGCTTCAAAGCCCTTCCCCCTTGATGGGGGAAGGGAGAAGGTTTCGCCATGACCCGCATCATCTCCGGCGAAGCCCAGCACGGCGAGCAGATCCCCGGCGCCAGCGACCGCGCCATGCGTCCGCAGACCCTGGCCGAGTTCGTCGGCCAGGAGCAGGCCAAGGGCAATCTGCGCATCTTCATCGAGGCGGCCAAGGGTCGGGGCGAGGCCCTGGACCATGTGCTGCTGTTCGGCCCGCCCGGCCTGGGCAAGACCACCCTGGCCCAGATCGTCGCCCGCGAACTGGGCGTGAACTTCCGCGCCACCTCCGGTCCGGTGCTGAACAAGGCCGGCGACCTGGCGGCGATCCTGACCAATCTGGAAGCCAACGACGTCCTGTTCATCGACGAGATCCACCGCCTGCCCTCGACCGTGGAGGAGATCCTCTATCCGGCCATGGAGGACCATGTGCTGGACCTGGTGATCGGCGAGGGGCCCTCGGCGCGCTCGATCCGCATCGATCTGGCGCCGTTCACCCTGGTGGCGGCGACGACCCGGGCCGGCATGCTGGCCACGCCCCTGCGCGACCGTTTCGGCATTCCGATCCGCCTGGAGTTCTACACCCCGGCCGAACTGCGCCATGTGCTGCTGCACGCCGCCCGCAAGATGGGAACGCCGCTGTCGGACGACGGCGCCGACGAGATCGCCAAGCGGGCCCGGGGCACGCCGCGCGTCGCCGGCCGCCTGCTGCGCCGGGTCCGCGACTTCGCCGCCGCCGACGGGGCGTCGATCATCGACCGCAAGGCCGCGGGCCTGGCCCTGGCGAGACTTGAGGTGGACGAATCCGGATTGGATTCCCTGGACCGCCGCTACCTGCGCGCCATGATCGACAACTATGGCGGCGGCCCGGTCGGCGTGGAGACCATCGCCTACGCCATCGCCGAGGCCCGCGACGCGGTCGAGGACGTGATCGAGCCCTATCTGATGCAGCAGGGCTTCATCCAGCGCACCCCGCGCGGCCGCATGGCCTGCGGCAAGGCCTATCTGCACCTGGGCCTGACCGAACCGACGACGGCGCCGAAGATCGTGCAGGGCGGGCTGTTCGGGGAGGAGGCCTAATGAAGGCCGCTACCTGTTTATAGGGATATTATAAAGTTTATCGCAAAGACGCTATAAATGGATAAACTCCCTATATGAACCCGCTGGACAACCCCTTTGCCCCCGGTGCGGGCGCTCCGCCGCCAGCCTTGGCTGGGCGTCAGGCGCTGCTCGACCAGGCGGCTCTGACCCTGGGGCGGATCCGTCGTGGCCGGTCGGCCAAGAGCTTGATGATCGTCGGACTGCGCGGGGTGGGAAAGACGGTTTTGCTCAACCGCATCCAGGCCTTGGCTGAAGACGAGGGCTATCTGGCCGAACTGTTGGAGGCTCCGGAAAACAAGAGCCTTCCTGCGCTGATGGCGCCTGCCCTCCGCGCCCTGGTGCTGAAGCTCGATCGCGGCGAACGCATCAGCCAAGCGGCCCGCAAGGCGTTTCGGGCTCTGCGCGGCTTCGCCGGCGCCATCAAGCTGAAGTACAACGACATCGAGATCAGCCTGGACGGCGAGACCGAGCCAGGGGTGGCCGACAGCGGCGACCTCGAGACCGATCTGGCCGATCTGCTGATCGCCGTGGGCGAGGCGGCTCGCGATCGCGACACCGCCGTGGCTCTGATTATCGACGAGCTGCAGTATCTGAGCGAGGTCGAGATGAGCGCCTTGATCGTGGCGGTTCACAAGGTCAGCCAGAAGCAGTTGCCCGTCACCCTGATCGGCGCGGGCTTGCCTCAGCTGGTCGGGCTGAGCGGGCGATCGAAATCCTATGCCGAGCGCCTGTTCGATTTTCCACGCGTGGGCCAATTGCCGGCCGTAGACGCCCGGCGGGCGCTCAGTGAGCCGGTGGAAGGCGAGGGCGTGGCCTTCACCGATGAGGCCCTGGACGAGATCGTCCGCGTCACCGAAGGCTATCCCTATTTTCTGCAGGAGTGGGGCTATCACGCCTGGCTGGCGGCAAAGACCTCGCCGATCACCTTGAGCGACGTGAAGGCCGCGACCCCGACCGCGATCGAACGGCTGGATCAGAGCTTTTTCCGAGTCCGCTTCGACCGCCTCACGCCAATCGAAAAGCGCTACCTGCGAGCCATGGCCGACCTAGGACCCGGCCCACATCGTTCGGGCGATATCGCCGCGCGGCTGGGCGTGAAGGTGACCAGCACCGGTCCGGTTCGCGCCAGCCTGATCGGCAAGGGCATGATCTATAGCCCGGGCCACGGCGACACGGCCTTCACCGTGCCTCTGTTCGACCAGTTCATGCGCCGCGCCATGCCCTTCCAGGATCAGCCATGACCCAGATCCCCCACCCCACCGCCGGTGTCTTCGACGGCCGCGAGCACCAGCTGCCCGTGCGCATCTATTACGAGGACACCGACTTCTCCGGCATCGTCTATCACGCCAACTACCTGCGCTATTTCGAGCGGGGGCGGAGCGATTTCTTCCGGATGATCGGGATCTCGCACACCGCCCTGCACGCGGCCGACACCGCCTTCGCGATCGTCCGCATGGAGCTGGACTTCAAGCGGGCCGCCCGTATCGACGACGCCCTGCTGGTGCGCACCACCTACGACCGGGTCAAGGGCCCGCGGCTGTTCGTCAGCCAGCGGATCACCCGCGGTGAGGAGCTGATCGCCCAGGCGGCCGGCGAGGCCGTCTGCATCACCCTGGACGGCCGGCCCCGCAAGCCGACGGCGCAGATGCTGGCCCAGATGGCGCCCTGGCTGGAGCCGACGTCTTAGTCGCCAAGACGCCCCCTCCGTCGGCTTCGCCGCCTCCTCCCCCGTTTTACGGCGGAGGAGAAGGACCTCGTATCAACCTCACCCGCATCGCGGGGAAGGTGGCGCGATGCGGATACGCATCGTGACGGAGGGGGCGTCCTACGCAGCATCAACAAAAACCCGCGCCCTGGCCGATCGTCATAGTTTCACCATGGCCCCGCTTCATGTCAGTAAGGCGCAACGGAACCCCGGAAGGTGCGCTATCAACCTTCCACGATCTTGACGCCCCAACGGAGCTGACCCCGCATGGACGCCGCCGCAGGCCCCCAGAGCTTTTCCTTTATTTCGCTGTTCCTGCAGGCCGATTGGGTGGTCAAGGCGGTGATGGTCGGGTTGATCCTGGCCTCGTTGGGCTCGTGGGCGGTGATCATCGACAAGCTGTTTCGCTTCTCGTCGCTGAACAGCGCGGCCAACCGATTCGAGGATCAGGTCAGCTCGGGCCAGGGGCTGGAGGAGGTCGCGGCCCAGGCCGGCGCCAATCCGCGCCACCCGCTGCCGCGCATGCTGCAACTGGCCCTGAAGGAATGGCGCGACGCCAAGGCCAAGGGTCCGGTGAGCGAGGCCCAGGCCGCGTTCCTGGTCCAGCGCATCGACCGCATGACCGACACCCTGATCTCGCGCGAGACCGGCAAGGCCGAGGACGGCCTGGGCAGCCTGGCCATCGTGGCCACCGCCAGCCCGTTCATCGGCCTGTTCGGCACGGTCTGGGGCATCATGCACGCCTTTCAGAACATCGCGATGTCGAAGAACACCTCGCTGGCCGTGGTCGCCCCGTCGATCGCCGAGGCCCTGTTCGCCACCGCCATCGGCCTGATCGCCGCCATTCCGGCCTATATCGCCTACAACAAGTTCTCGACCGACGCGGGCAAGTTCGCCGATCGCCTGGGCAACTTCGCCGACGACCTGTCGACGGCCATCCAGCGCCGCCTGAGCGAGCGGGTCTGACCCCATGGCCATGTCCGCCAACGACGCCTTCGCCACCGGCGGCCGTCGCGGCCGTCGTCGCGGTCGCCGCCGGGGCAAGGGCGCCCTGTCCGAGATCAATGTCACCCCGCTGGTCGACGTGATGCTGGTGCTGCTGATCATCTTCATGATCAGCGCCCCGCTGCTGACCGCCGGCGTGCCGCTGGAGCTGCCCAAGACCGAGGCCGCCGCCCTGCAGAACCAGCAGGAGCCGATCACGGTGTCGATCAAGGCCGACGGCGCGGTGTTCATCGGCGAGGGCGAGGTTCCCTTCAACGAGCTTGCGCCCCGCATCAGCGCCGTCGCCGGCGAAGGCTACGACAAGCCGATCTTCGTGCGCGCCGACGGCAAGGCGAACTACGCCACGGTCGCCCAGGTGATGGCGGCGCTGTCCAACGCCGGCTTCGCCAAGATCAACCTGCTGACCGACACCGGCGGCCCGTCGTCGGGCGCGGTCGCCAACGACCAGGGCGGTTCGGACGCGGACGCCTTGCGTCCGGCGCAGTGAGGTGACCGCGCGGTGAGCCCTCGCGAGAACAAGATCAATTTCTCTCCCGCCCTGGCGGGGTCGCTCGGTCTGCACCTGCTGGTGGTGGCCGCGATCCTGATCGGGCCGTGGAAGCCGTCCAAGCCGGTGATCATCGGCGAAAGCGTGCCGGTGACCATCGTCACCGAGGGGCCGACCAACGTGCGGCCCGCCATCCAGGACGCCGTCGACCAGACCGCCCAGACCGAGGAGCCGACCCCCGAGGCCGAGCCGCAGCCGCCCGCGCCCGTGCCCGCTCCGGTCCCGACCCCGGCC
>NZ_JBAPVS010000080.1:0-9546 GCF_049283275.1 Caulobacter sp.
GGGCCGCGCCGAGCCGGGCCCTGGGCCTGGACGGGCTGCGGGCCCTGGCCGACGGCGCGGCCTATGGACCGGTCGAACTGGCCGGCGAGACGCTAGGCGGCCAGGTTCATCATCGCACCCCCTTCCAGCTGGGTCTGACCGTTCCTGCCTGGGGCGGCGGATTGCTGATCGTCATCGACCAGCCGGCCGGCGAGCGCGCCCCGCACGGCGGTGGTTCGGTGATCCTGACGACCTTCGGCCTGGACCAGGCGGCCTTCGCCGACCTGGAAGCCCGCTGGTCGGCCTGGTGGGCGGCGCGCTACACGGCGGCCGCGCCGGGCGAAGGCCAGTAGACGCGGTCCTTAGGCGATCCGCTGGGTGATGATCACGTTCAGCAGCGCCAGGTTGCCGTTGACCGTGGCCGCCGCGCACCAGGCGCCGTGCAGGCCTTCCACCTCGACCAGGTGGTTCTCGATGGCGTCGACCATGATGCCCTCGGCCACGGAGAACGACGCCTCGCCCAGCAGCTGTTCGTCCTCCAGTTCGCGGCACCAGGCCGCCACCGCGTCGGTCGGCGTGTCGGCCTCGAACTGGGTGATGTAGGTGCCGCCGTGGAAATCCAGGACCAGGGTGTAGAGGTTCATCGGGCCGACCTTGGATACGCTCTTGCACAGTGTACGCACACCAGAGGTCGGGATGCGCCCCCCAAGTTGCTAGGCCCCGATCCCACTAGACCCGAGACAGCCCCAGCTGGATCACATTGGTGCGTTCGGTGCGGAAACCGGCCTCGCAATAGCTGAGATAGAACCGCCATAGCCGGCGGAACCGCTCGTCGAAACCCAGGCCCTTGATGTCGTCCCAGGCCGCCTCGAAGCGCGTAGCCCATTCGGCCAGGGTGTCGGCGTAGTTCTGGCCGAAGCGGTTGACGTCGGTCCAGGCCAGGCCGGCGGCGTCGGTCTCCTGCCGCAGGCGCGCCTCGCTCGGCAGCATGCCGCCCGGAAAGACGTAGCGCTGGATGAAATCGGTGTGGCGGCGGTAGCCGGCGAACAGCTCGTCGCGGATGGTGATGATCTGCAGGCCGGCGCGGCCGCCGGGTGTCAGCACGTCGTGAATCTTGCTGAAATAGGTCGGCCAATATTCCTCGCCGACCGCCTCGAACATTTCGATCGAGGCGACGCTGTCGAACCGACCCTCGATGTCGCGATAGTCGATCAGCCGGATGTCGGCTTTTTCAGACAGGCCCTGGTCGAACAGGCGCTGCTTGGCGAAGTCGTGCTGGGCTTGGGAGATGGTGACGCCGGTCACCTTGGCGCCGACCTCCTTGGCCGCGAACTCGGCGAAGCCGCCCCAGCCGCAGCCGATCTCCAGCACGTGCTGACCGGGCTTGAGGCCGATCGATCGGGCCAGGGCCGCGTACTTGGCGTGCTGGGCCTGGTCCAGCGGCTGGCTGGGCGCTTCGTACAGGGCCGAGGAATAGGTCATGCTGGGGTCCAGCCAGCGCGAATAGAACGCGTTGCCCAGGTCGTAATGGGCGTGGATGTTCCGCCGGGATCCCGCGCGGTCGTTGCGATGGAACAGGTGGTAGAGGCCGTTGACCGCCCGCATCAGCGGGTTGCCGCGCACCAGGGCGGTCAACCGGTCGAAGTTGCGCGAAAAGGCCTCCAGCACCGCCGACAGGTCGGGGGTGTCCCATTCGCCGGCCATGTAGCCCTCGGCGAAGCCGATGTCGCCCGAGGCCAGGGCCCGGCGGATAAAGCGATAATCGTGGATGCGGATCACCGCCTCGGGGCCCGGCGTCTTGCCGACGATGCGCAGCGGCTTGCCCGACGGCAGGACGAAGGTCAGGTTTCCCACCGCCCAGTTCTCCACGGCGACGCGGAGGGCGGTGCGAAAGGCGGCCGGGGCGCGACGCAGTTCGGGGTCGCGGGCCGTGGCTGGCCAGGTCGAAGGCAGGATATCGGTCATCGACGGTCCATCCCTAACGCGAGGACGAAAGTAAGAACTCTCAGAACCGACCTGTAAATGGGGAGGCTACCCAGCCGTGCGAGAGAGTCCGTTCTCCCTGAGGCCGCGATAGGCCTCGAGCGCGCGCTCGCGCGCCGCCGAATGCCCCACGATCGGTTCCCCATAGATACGCTTGGCGGCGGCGTTCAGTTGCGCTGAAGCTTTCCACGGCTCGTGGATCAAGGCGTCGGGCAGGTTCGCCAGGTCCGGGACCCAGCGGCGGACATAGGCGCCGACCGGGTCGAACCTTTGCCCCTGCGCGATGGGATTGAAGATCCGGAAATAGGGCGCGGCGTCGGCCCCGCTGCCGGCCACCCACTGCCAGTTGCCGACATTGTTGGCCAGGTCGGCGTCGACCAGCGTGTCCCAGAACCAGGTTTCGCCCGCGCGCCAGTCGATCAACAGGTGCTTGACCAGGAACGAGGCGACGATCATTCGCACGCGGTTGTGCATGAAGCCCGTGGCCCAAAGCTCGCGCATGCCGGCGTCGACGATCGGATAGCCGGTCTCCCCCCGGCTCCAGGCTTCGAAGGCGGCGTCGTCGCGCATCCATGGAAAGCCGTCGAACTCCGGCCGGAAGTTGACCTTCGGCAGGTCCGGATTGTGGAACAGGATCGAATGGTTGAACTCCCGCCAGCCGATCTCGGACAGGAACTTCTCGACCTGGCCGGCGGGCGCGTCGCCCGCCTCGGCGGCCTTGCGGGCCGCGACCCAGACCTGGCGCGGGCCGATCTCGCCGAAATGCAGGTGCGGCGACAGGCGCGAGGCGCCCTCGACGCCGGGCAGGTCGCGCTGGCGGTCATAGTCCTCGACCGGGCCGGACAGGAAGTCGTCCAGCCGCTCGCGGGCGCCGAGCTCGCCGGGCGTCCACAGGTCGAAGCCCTTGGACCAGTTCGGCTTGGCCGGATGCAGGTTCCAGCTTTCCAGCGACTCGGTCCGGGGCCAGCGCTCCGGCGCGACCAGGGCCTTAGGAGGCGGCTCGACGTGGACGTGATGAAGCTGGTCACGGGCGGCGCGCCAATAGGGCGTGAAGACCTTGTAGGGCTGGCCCGAGCCGTTCTTCACCGTCCAGGGCTCGTTCAGGAGGCCGGCGTTGAAGCTCTCGCAGGCGATCGCCTCGTCCTTCAGCCAGGCCTTGATGGCGCTGTCGCGCTCGATGGAGGCGGCGTCATAGAGCCGGTTCCAGACCACCGCCGCCGGCTTGGCCTGGGCGGTGATGTCCTCCAAGACCGCTCGAGCCGGGCCGCGCCGCAGGATCAGCCGCGAGCCGATGGCCTTCAGCGAAACGTCCAGTGCGGCCAGCGACTTGTCCAGCCACCACAGCGAGGCGCCGCCCATCGGGCGCACCCCGGGCGTCTCGTCGAGAATGTGGAGCGGGATCACCGACCGCCCCGTCGCGGCCGCGGCGATCAGGGCGGGATTGTCGGCCAGGCGCAGATCGTTGCGCAGCCAGACGAGGATGGGGCCTTGTTGGTCGAGTTGCACGTTCACTCCGACGCCTTGCTCCCGCCGCCCCCTGTGCCATAACGCAGTCCATGTCCAGACGCGTCATCCTCGTCACCGGCGGCGCCGGGTTCATCGGCTCCAACATCGTAGCCAAGCTGTGCGAGGACGATAGCCTCGACGTGGTGGTCTGCGATTGGCTGGGCGAGGCGGCCGAAAACAAGTGGCGCAACCTGGCCAAGTCGCCGATCGCCGACTTCGTGCCGCCCGAGGACCTGTTCGAGTGGCTGGCCGAGCGCGGCGACGAGGTCGAGCTGGTGATCCACATGGGGGCGATCTCCTCGACCACCGAACCGGACGCCGACCTGATCGTGCAGTCCAACTTCGTGCTGTCGCGCGAGCTGTGGCGGTGGTGCGCCCTGCACAAGCGCCGGCTGATCTACGCCTCGTCGGCGGCCACCTACGGCGACGGCCAGCAGGGTTTCGACGGCAAGGACGACCTGGAAAGCCTGAAGGCCTTGCGGCCGCTCAACGCCTATGGCTGGTCCAAGGCCCTGTTCGACCTCTACGCCGTGCGCGAAGCTGCCCGCGGCCACGCCCCGATCCAGTGGGTGGGACTGAAGTTCTTCAACGTCTACGGCCCCAACGAGGAGCACAAGGACGGCATGAAGTCGGTGGTCTGCCAGATCTGGCCCAAGGTGGCGGCGGGCGAGGGCGTTCGGCTGTTCAAGTCGCATCACCCCGACTACGAGGACGGCGGCCAGCTGCGCGACTTCGTCTATGTGCGGGACGTGGCCGACGTGGTCGCCTGGCTGGCCAAGAGCCCCCACGTCAGCGGCGTCTACAACCTGGGCTCCGGCAAGGCCCGCTCGTTCAAGGCCCTGGCCGAGGCGACCTTCCGCGCCGTGGGCCGCGAGCCCGACATCGACTATTTCGACATGCCCGAGGTGCTGCGCGGCAAGTACCAGTACTTCACCCAGGCCGACATGAGCCGCCTGCGCGCCGCCGGCTACAACGCGCCGATGACCTCGCTGGAGGACGGCGTGGAGGACTATGTCTGCGGGTTCCTGAATACGGACGATCCGTATCGCTGACGACGCGGGGGGCGCCCCAACCTCCACCAAATCTGCAATCCCTGACGCCACGTCACACTTGCCGACCCTTTCCGCGAGCGTAAGCTAATCGCTGATAAGTCGCCGACACAGGCGTCCGTCAGGGAGTGGAACATGGTCGGCATCGCCGCCTGGGGCGCCTATGCGCCGCGCCTTCGCCTCAGCCGCAAGGCCGTCACCGAGGCCAACGCCTGGGTCGCGCCGAACCTGCGGGCCAAGGCCAAGGGCGAGCGGTCCATGGCCAACTGGGACGAGGACGCCCTGACGATGGCCGTCGAGGCGGCCCGCGACGCGCTCGGTCCCGACGACGACCGCTCGGCGGTCGACGCCCTCTATTTCGCCTCGACCACGGCGCCGTTCGTCGATCGCCAGAACGCCGGGATCGTCGCCGCCGCCCTGACGCTGGAGAAGGCCATCGCCTCGGCCGACGTCACCGGCTCGCAGCGCTGCGGGCTGGCGGCCCTGGGCCAGGCCCTGGCGGCCGTTCAGGGCGGAGCGGCCAAACGCGCCCTGGTGGCGACCGGCGAGCACCGCCGGGCTCGCGCGGCGTCCAGCCAGGAGCTGGACAACGGCGACGGCGCTGCGGCCTTCGTGGTCACGGCCGAGGCCGGCGCGGCGGAATTCCTGGGTCGGGGCAGCATCACCGACGACTTCGTCGACCACTTCCGCGGGGCCGACGGCGAGTTCGACTACGGTTGGGAAGAGCGCTGGATCCGCGACGAGGGCATCGTCAAGCTGGTCCCCCCGGCCATCCGCCAGGCCCTGGAGGTTTCCGGCCTAAAGGCTTCCGACGTCGCGCATTTCTGCTTTCCGTCCACGTTCGCCGGCATGGCCGCCAGCCTGGCCAAGACGATCGGGATCGCGCCCGAGGCGGTGCGCGACAACCTGGCCCTGACCCTGGGCGAGGCCGGCTGCGCCCACGGCCCGCTGATGCTGGCCCACGCCCTGGAGCAGGCCAAGTCCGGTGACGTCATCCTGGTGGCCCAGTTCGGCCAGGGGGCCGAGGCGCTAGTGTTCCGGGTCGGCAAGGGGGTGGCGAAAGCTCGTCCGGCGCGCGGCGTGACGGGCGCGTTGGTCGATCGAAGAGAAGAGCTCAACTATCTGAAGTTCCTCACCTTCAACGGCTTGGTCGAATGGGACAAGGGCATGCGGGCCGAGAAGGACAACAAGACGGCCCTGACCACCCTGTATCGGAACCAGGACATGATCCTGGGCCTGGTCGGCGGCCGCTGTCGCGAGACCGGCGTGGTCCAGTTTCCCCGCACCCGCATCTCGGTCGCGCCCAACAATCCTGGGGTCGACACCCAGGAGCCGTACCGCTTCGCCGAGCGCAAGGCGTCGGTGCTGAGCTACTCGGCCGACTTCCTGACCTTCTCGATGAGCCCGCCCAACCACTACGGCATGATCGTCTTCGAGGGCGGCGGACGGATCATGATGGACATCACCGACGTCGAACAGGGCGAGGTCGACAGCGGCCTGCCGGTCAAGATGGTGTTCCGCATCAAGGACGTCGATGAGAAGCGCGGCTTCGTCCGCTACTTCTGGAAGGCCGCGCCGGACCGCGCGGCGATGGCGGGCGACACCGCCCTGGCGGCGGAATAGGGAGAGCGACCATGGCCAAGGGCATCCGCGACAAGGTCGCCATCCTGGGGATGGGCTGCAGCAAGTTCGGCGAGCGTTGGGACGCCGGGCCCGACGACCTGATGGTCGAGGCCTATGTCGAGGCCATGGCCGACGCCGGCATAGAGCCCAGCCAGCTGGACGCGGCCTGGTTCTCGACCCACGTGGACGAGCTGGGCACGGGCAAGGGCGGCACGCCGCTGTCGATCGCCCTGCGCCTGCCCAACATCGCCGTCACCCGGGTGGAGAACTTCTGCGCCTCGGGCTCGGAGGCCTTCCGGGGCGCGGTCTACGCCGTGGCGGCGGGGGCGGCCGACATCGCCATCGCCGTGGGCGTCGAGAAGCTGAAGGACACCGGCTATGGCGGCCTGCCGGTCGGCAATCCCGGCACGCTGGCGCCGCAGATCATTCCCAACGGATCGGCCCCCGGCAATTTCGCCCAGCTGGCCAGCGCCTACCGCGCCAAGCACGGCGTTTCGCGGGAGGACTTGAAGCGCGCCATCGCCCACGTTTCGGTCAAGAGCCACGCCAACGGCGCCAAGAACAAAAAGGCCCACCTGCAAAAGGCCGTCACGGTAGAGCAGGTCCTGAACGCCCCGATGATCGCCGAGCCCCTGGGCCTATTCGACTGTTGTGGCGTATCGGACGGCGCGGCCGCCGCCATCGTCACCACGCCGGAGATCGCCCGGGCGATGGGCAAGCGGAACCTGACCCTGGTCAAGGCCCTGCAGCTGTCGGTCTCCAACGGCTATGAGAGCCAGTATAACGGCTGGGATGGCAGCCACTTCCACACCGCCCGCATCGCCGCTGGCAAGGCCTATCGGGAGGCCGGCATCGAGCGGCCGCGCGAGCAGATCTCGATGATGGAGGTGCACGACTGCTTCTCCATCACCGAGCTGGTGACCATGGAAGATCTGTTCATCTCGCCCGAGGGGCAGGGGTGGCGCGACGTGCTGGACGGCTTCTACGACGCCGACGGCGGCCTGCCGTGCCAGATCGACGGCGGCCTCAAATGCTTCGGTCACCCGATCGGAGCGTCGGGTCTGCGGATGCTCTACGAGATGTACCTGCAGCTGCAGGGTCGGGCCGGCGAGCGCCAGCTGAAGGACCCGGTGTTCGGCATGACCCACAATCTGGGCGGCGCGCCGGCCAGCAATGTGTGCTCGGTGGCGATCATCGGACAGGAAGGCGCCTGAGGCTTCCAGGCGTCTCGCGCGACGCGGCGGGTTCGTGTAACCAAGGCCCATGGGCGAACGGTTCAACGGTTTCAGGCGCTGGATTTTCGCGGGGGCGGTGCTGTTTCTGGCGCTGGTCCTGGCGGCGGCGTTCTACTGGCGCTACGACATCCTGCGCACAACGCTGGATCCCAAGATTCCGTTCCAGGCCTACGATCCGCCGCCGGCTCCGAACTACGCCGACCCCAAGGCCTGGGCCTTGCGGCCGCAGCACGGGGCCGCGGGCCGGGGATCGGCCGACGTCTTCTTCGTGCATCCCACCAGCTATGACGGGGGCCGCGACTGGAACGCGCCTTTCGACCAGCCCAAGGCGGCGCGTGACCTGGCCCGGGTGATGCTGCCCAACTACGCTGCGCCGTTCGCGCGGGTCGGGCGGATTTTCGCGCCACGCTATCGCCAGGCCAGCCTCTACACCTTCCTGACCCTGCGCGACGACGCCCGCGACGCCCGGCGTTTCGCCTATGACGACGTCCGCGAGGCTTTTCGCCACTATCTGAAGCACGACAACGGCGGACGGCCGTTCGTGCTGGTCGGCGTGGAGCAAGGCGGCATCCTCGCCGATCGCTTGCTGAAGGAAGAGATCGCGCTGAATCCGGCGCTGAAAAGCCGCCTGGTGGGGGTCTATCTGATCGAGACGATCGTCCCCGCCGACGAGTTCGGCCCCGGCGCGATCATCCCGGCCTGCGCCAGCCGCGACGAAGCCGGCTGCGTGATCGCCTGGGCGTCGCTGACGGATGGCGATTTCCACCGGGCCCAGGACCTGACCAACCGATCGCTGGTCTGGAACGGCGGCGGCGAGTTGATCACGCTGGACGGACGCACCCCGCTTTGCGTCAACCCGCTGCTCGGCGCTCGCGACGAGACGCGCGCCCTGGCCAAGCTGAACCTGGGCGCGGCCAACGCCACGGGGCTGGAATGGGGGTCGCGGCCGGCCCTGCTCAAGCGCCAGGTCTGGGCCCAGTGCGAGGATGGCCTGCTGCATACCGGTCGGCCGAAATCGACCTCGCTGCGCGACGACGGCTCCTGGACCGAGCGCCGCAAGGTCGACGGCTTCAACCTGTTCTGGGCGGATATCGAAGCCGACGCCCTGGCGCGGGTCGCGGCGTTGAAGAAACGAACCGACCTGAGCCCGATCGCCAATAGCCCAGGTTAGAGCGAACCAAGCGCTTCAAGCGCCGCCAAGCCCGAGTATCCCGGCTGGTCGATCGCGATCTGGTCGATGACGCTGGCCTTGAGATGGGCCAGAACCGCCGGCTCCAGCGGTGCCAGACGGCCGTCCGCCAGGCGCGCGCAGAGTTCGGCGTTCAGCGCCTCGAAGTCGGCGTCCAGGGTCAGCAGGGCGCGCAGCCGTTCAATCGCCGCCGCCTCGGCCGCCGGACCCAGGGCCGCCTCGCGTTCCAGGGTCGCGCGGGCGTTGTCGGCGACGCGGGCGATGAAGGCGGCGCGGGGATCGTCCGGCGGACCGGCTTCGACGGCGCTCAGGGCCTGGGTCAGCTCGGCGGCGGTGGGGTGGGTGATCATGCTCGGATCCTCCCTTCCGCCTGCTCCATCAGCAGCACCAGATCGATCTCGGTCTCGCTGGCCCGCCGGCCGATCATCGCCCGCTCGATCGAGCGGTCCGCGCCGCTGGCGAAGCTGGCGTACATCATCAGGCACATGACGCCCCATTTCAGCGACCCCAGGGCCTGCCAGAACAGCAGCCGGTCCAGCGGGACCGGCGGGCCACCTCCGGCCGCGTGGCCGTCCAGCAGGTCCTGATAGCCGCCAAAGCCGCCGACCGGCCGCCGCCATTCCCCGAACCGCCAGGAATTGACGCAGATCCAACCCAGGTCCTCGGCCGGGTCGCCCAGATGGGCCAGTTCCCAGTCCAGCACCCCGACCAGACCCCCAAGGGTTTTCGAGCCCGGGTCGATCATCAGATTGCCGTTGCGAAAGTCGCCGTGCACCAGCACCGGCTGCTCCAGCGGCGGCGCGCGGTCGGCCAGCCAGCGGAAGGCGGCTTCGAACACCGGCCGCCGCGCGCCCGACTGGCGATAGACGGCTTCATAGCGGGCCAGTTCGCTGGCGGCGTCCGAGGTCGCCAGCGGCGGCAGTCCGCCCAAAGGCGTGGCGTGGATCGCCGCCAGGACCTCGCCGCAGCGGCGCGCCAGCTC
>NZ_JBAPVS010000081.1:0-6133 GCF_049283275.1 Caulobacter sp.
CGCCGAACCCGGATGCCGCGGCGGGCCGGCGGATCGCCGAGCGCAATTGCGGCGGCTGTCATGCGGTGGCGCAGGGCGCCAGCCCCCTGGCCGACGCGCCGCCGTTCCGGGACATCCACCGGCGCTACCCGGCCGGCGGCCTGCCGCAGATCCTGCAGGAAGGCATGATCGCCCCTCTGCGCCCGCCCGAAGAGGGCTCGGCCCCGCATCATCCCCGAATGCCGATGGCCGAACTGGGCGACGACGAGGTCACCGCCCTCACCGCCTATCTGAAGAGCCTGGAGCCCCCTCGCAAGGCGCACGGCCACAGGCATTAGGTCGAACAGACGCCGCCCCGGAAACTGCGCCGCACTCCGCCACGTTCAACCCGGAACACCCGCCCCGGAGCCTGCCCATGGAACTTCATCGCGGTCGCCTGATCGACCATGTCCACCTGCGCACCCGGGACCTGCCGGCCATGAAGCGGTTCTACAAGGCCGTGCTCGAGGCGATCGGCGTGCCTCTCGTGGAGGGAAGCAATCTCGACGCCGACGACCACATCTACGCCGACGAGCTGTGGATCGATGTCGGCGAGCCGGCCAGCCACGTGCACCTGGCGTTCCAGGCCGAGGACGAGGCGACCGTCCAGCGCTTCCACGCCGCGGCCCTGGCCAACGGCGGGCGCGACAACGGCGGGCCGGGCGAGCGGCCCTACCACCCCGGCTACTACGCCGCCTTCGTCCATGATCCGGACGGCAACAACATCGAGGCGGTGTATCACGGCCCGGCCGACCGCTCGGCCGCCAGCGTGGTGCTCAGCTTCGAGGATCCGCCGGAGGGCTGAGGATTCCCTTTGAATCCGCTCATCCCGGCGAACGCCGGGATGAGCGGATCAATGAGGAGCCGCCTCGAACGCCTCGAACTCGCGCTCCAGCCGCCACTGCGCGGTGGCCTTGCGGCTGCCGGCCAGGAACCGGTCGCAGGCCGCGCCCGCCTTGGCGCAGGCGGCGACCGGCGCGCGGGGCGAGACCCACAGGCTGGGGCCCGGCAGGAAGGCGTATTCCAGGCTGGCGCGGGCGGCGGCCTTGAGGTCGGCATAGGTCAGGCCCTGCTCGGTGACGGCGCGCAGATATTCGTGGGTCAGGTCGATGCGCGAGACGCCCTCGTCGTCGGTGGACAGCACGAACGGCACCCCGGCCTGGCGATAGAGGTGCAGCGGATGGTCGGCGCCCTTGACCCCCAGGATGACGTCGTTGCTGGTCAGGTTGATCTCGACGGCGATCTTGTCGCGGGCCATGCGGGCCAGCAGCGACGAGGCGTCAGTCTCATAGGCGATGTCGACGCCGTGGCCGATCCGGCCGGCGCCGGCCACCTCGACGGCCTCGCGGATGTGGAAGCGCAGCTCACGCGGGGTGACCAGGCCCAGGGTCAGCTCGCCGGCGTGCAGCGACAGCTTCACGTCCGGATACCGGGTCTTCAGGAACCGCAGCATCCGCATGTGCAGGGCGTAGTCGGCCAAAGCGGTCGGGTCGTCCTCGGGGGCGACGATGTTGACGCCGACGAAGCGCGGATCGGCCTGGGCCAGGGCGAAGGCGGCCGTCAGCTGGGCGAAGACCACCGACGGGGGCAGCACGCGCACGGCGAACGCCTGGTAGCCCAGGACCACCGCGCAGGGGCCGGTGCGCGGCTTTTGCGCGTGGCAGCCCTGGCGGCGGTCGGCCTCGGCTTCGGCCGCGTCGAACTCCTGGCGGGCCTTGGCGGTCATGGCCGGGATGGCGGGCTCCAGGGCGGCCAGGGCCTTGGCCATGTCGCCGTCCCACGGCGTGTCGCGCGCCAGATTGACCAGGTCGGACATCGCCGACGGGTTCACCGAGGTCTCCACATAGCCGACGGCGTCGCCGGCCGCGTAGTCGCGCGCCACCGCCAGCATGGCCGACAGCTTGCCGTCGCCCGCCGGGCCGAACCGGGCGAAGGTCGAGAAGAACTGGTCGTGGCCGGACGGCAGGGCCCCGTCGGCGCCGGGGTTGTAGCTGCGCATCGACAGCGAATTGATCGCCCGGCTGTAGAGCGGCGGATTGGTCTTGCCCAGGCCCTGGGCCGGGGCCTTGCCCGGAGCGTCGCAGGGGCCAGCGACGATGGCCGGCAGGGGATCGGTGGTGACGCACAGCCCGCCCTCCCCGGCCCAGGCCAGGAAGTCCTCGGCATAGGCCGTCCCGGCCAGGTGGTTATGCAGGTCGCCGCCCTTGGGCATGGTCCGCAGGAACAGCCGCAGCTGGGCCCGGTCCTTGACGACGGCGTCGAAGCGGGCCGCCGTGCGGGCCTCGGGGGACAGGGAAGGCTGGGCGTGCGCCGCGCCCGTCAGCAACAGGGCGGCCAAGGCCGCGCCCGCCAGTCGTTTCACGCCGATCATCATTCTCGCCCGCCCCTGCATCGCACCACCCGAAAGTGGTTGGCCAAGGTGATCGGCATCGGCCGGCAAATCCAGTCCCCAAAAGCGTTGCGCGTGCGGATTGACCCGCCGTGGTCACCGCCTGCGCTTCACCGCCCGTTCGATCCCGGCGCTCAGGCCACGGACGACACCGCCTCGATCGCGGGCGCCACCGACCAGTCGTGCAGGGGCAGGTTCAGCCAGGGCAGCTGCGTGGCGCCGATGGGCTTGTCCAGCAGGTCGGTGACCGCCTGGCCGGTGACGAAGGGCGCGTGCTGCTCGATGCAGTGGTTCAGTTCGCGGCGGGTGCGCACATCTGTGATCCCCTGCCAGACCTGCTTGCGGCGGTAGATCGGCGCGTCCCGCAGGAAGCGGTTCACCGCAGCCAGCCGGGTGGACTCGTCCCCCTGGGGCAGGACCAGGGTGACGCTGCTGGCCAGGTCGCCCGGCAGTTCCTCGATCTGGAAGGCCGGATCGGTGACGCGCAGGTCCAGCCGGGAGAAGAACGGATCGAGCGCCCGCTTGACCTGCGACAGGGCCGCGAAGGACGGCGCGCGCGGTGTGTCGTAGACGGCGGCGGCCAGACGGGGGCGCGAATTGCGGGGCAGGGCCTCCAGATGCGGCAGCAGGGCGGTTCGGGCGCTGGGCTTGACGATGGTCGAGAAGCTGATCGGGAAGAACAGCACCCCGACCGACACCGCGGCCAGGGCTTCGGGAGCGGCGGCCAGGGCCAGGACGTCGTCCTCGGGCCGGTCGACCTCCACGCGCGGCGCCGTCAGACCGAACGCGGACGAGACCTGGGCCTGTCGCCAGACCACCACGCTGCCGATGAACATCTGTCGGGGGCCGTGATAGACGCCGCGATAGCCCACCCGGGCCGGCGGGCCGGCGCTGGCCTCCAGCGGCGCCAGGGCCGTCAGCTCCTCCAGGGTCGGCGCGCCGCAGACCGGTCCGCCCTGGGGCACGACCGAGCTGACCTGCGTCGGCGTGATGCGGCAGACGCGTCCGACGATCGACCCGTCGTCCTCGCCGTTGAGCAGGGCCTTCAGCTCGGCGCCGTGCAGGCCGGCGAAGCGCATGACGTCGGTCTGGTCGCCCTCGAACATCAGCAGGGCGATGTCGCCGACGCCCTTTTCGCCGAACAGCTTGAACTGCAGGTCGCGAGCCAGGGCCTGCAGCTCGCGGGCGTCCAGCTTGGTGGCGCGCGGGTCAGCCAGGACGAACGAGAACGGCGCGACCAGGCCGTAGCGGCGCGGCCACAGCCAGGTGGTCTCCAGATAGGCGCCGGCCACCTTGCCGACCAGGCCGGCCATGGTGTCGTTGTCGGCGAACCGAAGTTCGTCGCCCACGAAGACCTTCAAGCATGCGATCGCTGTCATGCGGACAGGATGCGGGGCGAAGGTTAGCGGAATCGAAGCGCCCGCGAGGGATCGTCCGCGACGCACTGTCGCGGAGGGCGCCGGGATTTTGGCCCTACGCCACCTTCAGCGGCAGGGCCTGGCCGGTGGCGGCGCCGATCGGGCTGTCCATCAGGTCGGTGATGGCGGGACCGGAGACGAAGCGCAGGCCGGCGGCGCGGCAGGCTTCCAGCTCGCGGGCGTCGCGCAGACCGGCGACCGCCTGACGAACCCCCTTGGCGCGATAGGCGCTCTGGGTCGAGGCGAACTTGGCGATCGCTTCGATACGGATCCGCATCTCGTCGTCGGGCAGGGTCAGGGTGATGCTGGTGGCCAGATCGCCCGGCAGGGTGCCCACCGGGAAGTTCGGCTCGGTGATGTTCAGGTCGATGAAGGCGAAGTGCGGCGCCAGGAACGCGCGGATCTGGTTCAGCAGGCCCAGCGAAGGCTCGCGGGGGGTGTCGTAGACCGTCGCCCCCAGGCGCGGCTGCATGGCCATGGGATAGCGCGACAGCCGGCGCTTGTAGGCTTCCTGCGAGGCCGGGCTGGTCAGGTTCCAGAAGCTGAACGGCACGAACAGCATGCCCGCGTCGCCGGCCTTGGCGAAGGCGGTCTGGGCGTCGTTCAGGCAGTTGAGGTCGCGCGACAGCAGGGCGGCGTCCTCGGTGGGGCGCGGGGCCATCAGGTCGGACCGCAGGCCGATCGCGGCCCCGACGAAGGATTCCGACGGCGGATGATAGATGCCCCACCAGCCGGTGGCGGGCGGCGGGGGCGGCTTGGGCTTATCGGGCGCCGACGGCGGTTTGGCGGCGGACGGCTTGGGCGCGACGGCCTCGGCGGCCGTTTCGACCGGGGTCTCGACGGGGGCCGCCTCGGGGGCCTCGACCGAAGGCTCGGCGGCGGAGGCGGGCGGAGGCGTCTGGCTCAGGGCGGCCTGCAGGGTTTCCTCGACCACGGCCTCGCTGGGCGCGCTGGGGACGGCGCGGATCTCTTCGGCGGTGATCACCTGGACATGGCCGGGCGGGCCGGCATAGCCGCGGCCGGCGATCAGGCTGGCCAGCGACGCCTGGGACAGGCTGGCGAACTGCAGGACGGCGGTCTCGTCGCCCTCGAAGGTCAGCAGGCAGACCTGGCCGGCTTCACGGCCCGGGAACAGACCTGCTTCCAGCTCGACCGCCAGGGCCTGCATCTCGGTCGGGTCCAGGCTCTCGGCCTTGTTGTCGACCAGCACGAAGGCCAGGGGCGCGACGGCGCCGTAGCGGCGCGGGGCCTTCCAGCGATGCTTGAGATATAGGTCCGCGGCGGCTTCCACCTGGGAAGCCGGGGTGCTCCGTCCCGCCTCGGCGGTTCCGGCGACCAAAATTCTCAAGCACGCAATAGCCGTCATGGGCGGGAAATTAACCGCGAAATCTTGGCGAAAGCTTTACGCAATTATAGCTAGTGCTATCTTTACCACGAATAGTGACATTCTTCGCGAAACTGTCGCAATCCGACGCGGATTCCGCTCTTGCGATCCTTCACACCGTCCTTGTCGGACCTTTCCGAGGAGGACGGGCGTGGAACCCTAGGCGAAGGTTTCCTGCAGCCGGAAATCCAGGCGCTGCTTGACGCCCGGCCAGTCGGCTTCGGTGATCGAGAACACGGCGGTGTCGCGCACATGGCCGGTCCAGGTGATCTTGTGATTGCGCAGCACGCCCTCGCGGTAGGCGCCCAGCTTTTCGACCGCCGCCTGGCTGCGGCTGTTGCGGACATCGACCATGAACTCGACCCGGATGGCGCCGGCGTCGAAGGCGTGGGCCAGCATCAGGCGCTTGGATTCCGCATTGATCGGGCCCGAGCGGGCGTCGGGGTGCAGGAAGGTCGAGCCGACCTCCAGTCCGCGATGCAGCTTGCGGATGTTCAGATAGCTGGACGTGCCGACCACCCTGTTGTCGGAGAGGCGGCGGATGGCGTAGCCGATCCGCTCGCCGCGCTCGGTCTCGCCCTTCAGCGCGCCCCACCAGTCGGCGAAGCCTTCGCCGCAGCCGTTGGTCGACATGATCTCCCAGCTCTCGGGATCGCAGTCGATCGCCGCCTTCAACTCGGCGCGCAGCTCGCCAAGCGCCTGAAAGGTGATCGGTTCCAGCCGCACGTAGCGGCCATCGAGGGGGAGAATCTGGATGTTCATGGCCGCAACAATGGCCTCGACCGGCGGGGAGACGCAAGGTCAGCCGGCAGTCGGGATATTCTCCAGCGCGGCCTCGGCCGCCAATCCGGCGCCGAACGCGGCTGGAGCTGGACATGGCCGTGACGGTCGTCCCCACTGATAACGCCGGACCGCTGCTGACAC
>NZ_JBAPVS010000082.1:0-5823 GCF_049283275.1 Caulobacter sp.
CGTCGATGAACTGCTCGTCGTCGCCGGTGCCCAGGGTGGCGACCACGATCGCCTGGGTCTCGCCGCGGGTGAACAGGGCCGAGCCGTGGGTGCGCGGCAGGATGCCGACTTCACCCAGGATCGGACGGACCTTGTCGACCGTGCGGCCGTCGATGCGGATGCCGGTGTCGAGGATCGAGCGACGGACGATGTCGGCTTCCAGTTCCTTGAACACCGAGATCAGCTTCAGCGGATCGATGCCGGCCGGGTTGGTGTCGCTCTTGGCGAAGGTCTCGACGGCCTTGTTCTTGGCCGCGCCGAGAGCCGCGACGCGTTCGCCCTTGCCTTGGATCTTGTAGGCGGCGGCCAGGTCCTTGCCGACGGCCTTCTTCACTTCGGCCTTCAGGGCGTCGGTGTCTTCCGGCTGGAAGTCGAAGGGTTCCTTGGCGGCGTGCTCGGCCAGCTCGATGATCGCGTCGATCACCGTCTGCATTTCCTTGTGGGCGAAGTTGACGCCGCCCAGGACGATCTCTTCCGAGAGCTCCTGGATTTCGCTTTCGACCATCATCACGGCGTCGGTCGTGCCCGCGACGACCAGGTCCATCTTGCTTTCCTTCAGCTCGTCGAGCGTCGGGTTCAGCACGTAGCCGCCATCAATGTAACCGACGCGCGCGGCGCCGATCGGGCCCATGAACGGGGCGCCCGACAGGACCAGGGCGGCCGAGGCGGCCACCATGCCCAGGATGTCGGGATCGTTCTCGAGGTCGTGCTGCAGCACGGTGACGACGACCTGGACTTCGTTCTTGAAGCCCTTGACGAACAGCGGGCGGATCGGACGGTCGATCAGGCGGGAAACCAGGGTTTCCTTTTCCGACGGACGGCCTTCGCGCTTGAAGAAACCGCCGGGGATCTTGCCGGCCGCGAAGGTCTTTTCCTGATAGTTGACCGTCAGCGGGAAGAAATCTTGACCGGGCTTCGCCTTCTTGGCGAACACGGCGGTGGCCAGGACGACGGTTTCGCCCATGGTGGCCAGGACGGCGCCGTCGGCTTGACGGGCGATGCGACCGGTTTCGAGGACCAGCGTCTTGCCGCCCCACTCGATCGTCTTGCGCTTGATATCGAACATTTTTGCTTCTTTCGGTTCCGAAGGACCCATTTCCTTCAGGACGGACAGGGGCGGGCGGCCGAAGGGCGGTCCCGAGATTTCCTCATCCAGTTCGACAGGCTCCCGAAGATCGTGATCCTCGGACGTACATTCGGACCCGCGAGGTGCGGGAACCGGAGCGGCCATTCGTTTCAGCCTGTCTTGAAACGGTGGCTAGAAATGCATTTCGCCGCCCCACTCGCGTAGGGCGGCGAAATCGCGCCTGGCTTAGCGGCGCAGACCCAGCTTTTCGATGAGGACCGTGTAACGGCCCAGATCGGACTTCTTCAGGTGGTCGAGGAGGCTGCGACGCTGGGAAACCATCATCAACAGACCACGACGGCTGTGGTTGTCCTTCTTGTGGGTCTTGAAGTGCTCGGTCAGGTTGGCGATGCGCTCGGAGAGGATCGCGACCTGGACTTCGGCGCTGCCGGTGTCACCCTCGGTGCGGGCGTGTTCGGCGATAAGAGCGGTCTTGCGCTCGGCAGTGATCGACATCGTGTTGTCTCCGCTCAGGTGAGTTGGAAGACCCGCACCGGATTGAGCTTTCCGGCGCGCATCTCGCACAAGGCCACCAACCTGCCTTCGGACATGGCGGAAACGGTGCGATCGCCGGGCGTGAGCACGGCTTTCAACGATTCCACCTGCCTTGGGAGCAGAACGATGGCGCGTCCTTGCGCAAGCCGGAAGGCGTCTTCATCGGTCACGGCCAGCGCCGGGATGTCGTCCAGCGCGGTCTCGACCGGAAGCAATGCCTCCGACAGGCGGGCCTCATAGCTTAAATTCTCGAGGGTTTCCAGGCCTATCGCCGAATCCTCGCTGAACCGGCCGACTCGCGTGCGGCGAAGCTGGTCGACATGTCCACAGGCGCCGAGCGCCGCGGCCAGGTCGCGGACCACCGCGCGGACATAGGTGCCCTTGCCGCATTCCATCTCCAGCTCGATGTGATCGACGTCCGGCGCGGCGCTGACGCGCAGGCCGTGGACCGTCACCTTGCGGGTCTTCAGCTCGAACTCCACGCCCTCGCGGGCCAGGTCATAGGCCCGTTCGCCGTCGACCTTGATGGCCGAATAGTTCGGCGGGATCTGGTCGATCTCGCCGATGAAGGCGGGCAGAGCCGCCTCGACCTGCTCGCGGGTCGGACGCACGTCGCTGCTGTCGGTGGTCTCGCCCTCGCGGTCCAGGGTGGTGGTCGAGCGCCCCCACTGGATCATGAAGCGATAGGCCTTGTCGGCGTCCATCAGGAACGGGACGGTCTTGGTCGCCTCGCCCAGGGCCAAGGGCAGGATGCCCGTCGCCAGAGGATCAAGAGTCCCGGCGTGACCGGCCTTCTGGGCGTTGAACGCCCGGCGCACGCGCGACACGGCGCTGGTCGAGGTCAGGTCATAGGGCTTGTCCAGGCAAACCCAGCCGGAGACGGCGTCGCCCTTCTTGCGGCGGGCCATGCTCTAGTTCTCGTCGTCCATAACGTCGGACAGGCGGCGCACGTCCTGCTGGACACGCGGGTCGTCGAACAGGCGATCCATATAGAGGGCCGAGTTGAAACTCTCGTCGTGCAGGAACTTCAGGTCCGGCGTGAACTTCATGTCGATCACCTTGGCCAGACGACCGCGCAGGAACTTGGTCACGCGGTTGAGGCCGGCGACCACCTCCTCGGGGCTGCCGGGGACAACCACGGTGCGCGACGGCAAGGACGCCTCGCGGTGCTCGACCGGCGGCGCCACGCCGGCGCCCAGGGGCTCGACGAAGCAAACGGCGTGCTTGAGATCGGCGCTCATCCGCACTTCGGAGACCGTCACCGACACGCCCTGCAGGGCGGGATCGACCAGCTCCTCCTCGCGCAGGATGTCGACCAGGGCGTGGCGGATCAGCTCGCCGGCGCGGAGCTGGCGTTGCGACGGACCGACGGGTCCGCTCTTCTTGTTTTCAGAATGGCGCTTCATGGCGCGGTCGCCTCGATGCCCGGCCGGCGGATCGAACGCCGGATCGCGGGGAGAAATAGGAGGCGGGTGTCTAGGCGCGTAGGGGACAAAAGTCCAGTGCGGGGACCGCCCTACGCTCCTGTCCGCGCCTTGAAGAAGGTGATCACCTTGTCTCGCGCTCGCATGGTGGGGCCGTCCGGATGGTCGCGATCCAGATGGAGGGTCAACACCGAATGCGGCGGGATCACGGTGTAAGGCGCGGCGTCCGCATCCTCGAACTCGATCAGGTCGACCCTGTCGCCAAACGTGGTCTTCAGCGTCTTGAATCGACCATCGCGGACATGGGCGTCGCTTTTGAAGCGCAGGGCGATCAGCGACAGGTTCTCGTCCTCGAACCGCCGCTTGGCGCAGGCGATTTCGGCGACCGAGCAGTCCAATCCGGACTTGTCCAGGAGGGGCAGGGACGGCTGCGACAACACGGGCGCCACCACCGACGGCTCCGTCATCATCGCCAGGGCGAAGCCGCCGGTGAAGCACATGCCCACGGCGCCGACGCCCTTGCCGCCGCACTCGGCATGGACCTGCCGAGCCAGGGCGCGCAGCCAATCAACGATCGGGCTGGAGCGCCCTGATCGCCAGGCGAAGAACTCGCGGCGAACGCACAGGGTCTTGACCACGGACTCCACGGCATAGCGCCGTGACACCGGCTTGCCCGGTTCGCCGAACAGGCTGGGACAGAACACCGTCATGCCCTGCGCCGCCACGTCGCGGGCGAAGTCCAGCACGGCGGGATGCAGGCCGGGGATCTCGTGGATGACGATCACCGCCGGGCCGGACCCGAGGCGATAGACCGGCCGCGTCCACCGGCCGTCGTTGAACTCGAACTTTGTAAAGCCCGCCAGCGCGTCGCTCATGTCCGCCCCCTGCCCTTTGCGAGAGCATGCCACGAAAGATTGGCGCGGTGTCAGCTGTTCAATCGTCCAGATTGCGCCAACCGAGACAGCGGCCTATCCCTCCAAGCTTGAGCTTACAGGAGCGTCAAATGGTTTTCTGGTGGACGGGTCGAGGCTATCTGGCTCTCTTGAGCCTGATCGGCGTGTTCGGCGTGTTCGGGGCGCTGCTGACCGTGATGTTCGGCGAGCAGATCTTCGACACCGCACCCTGGCTGTGGGCGGTCGGCGCGGTGATCGCGGCCGTCGTCAACTGGGTGGTCGGCTGCCGGGTCAACCGCCGGCCCGTGAAGGTGCCACGCCTGGGCCTCTGGAAGAACCGCCTTACCTACCGCCCGCCCAATCGCTTCATGGGCCTGCCGCTGGAGGTGTGGTCCGCCCCGATGATGCTGCTCGCCGTGGTCATGCTAGTGCTCGGCCTGCTGCCAGCCTAGCGCACCCGGCCCTAGCCCGGCCCGTTGCCGCCGGTCCAGTCCTCCATCGGGTCGGGCAGGCTGCCCTTCGGCAGCTTCCATTCGCCCCGATAGGAGAAGTCCAGCGTGCCGCACAGTCGCGCGGGGCCGCCCTTGGGGTCGTCGCCCAACGCCTGGACGCGCAGGTCGTGGTGCACCGCCAGCCGGCTGAAGCTGAGCCATAGGCGGGTGGCGCCGGGGCAGAAGGCGCGGATGTAGATCTTGCCCTGCTCGAACTTGGGATCGATCTCGTACAGCGCCGCGTCGGCGTCGACGCCGCTGATCGCCCTCAGTCCGCCTTGGCCCAAGTCCTTCTCGCGGCCGTCGACCAGCCGACCTTGAACCGGCACCCCGGTGGCCAGCACCTTGATGACCCGGGTTCCGGTCAGCTTCTTGTCGAACAGCACCGTCAGGCCCGCGCCGGTCAGCCGCTTGGCGTCGGGCGAGATCGGATCGTAGGAGTACATTTTGCGCTCGGCGTGGGCCGCGCCCGCCGCCAGGCACGCCAGCGCCAGGCCGAGAGCGACCTTCAGGCCGGCTTTTCGCATGGTCGCGCGCCCCGACACCCTTCGTCTCAAAGCTTGAGGTGACGCTTGGCCGTTTCGGCGTCGAAGCCCGACAGCCGCCAGGTCCCGCCCTCCAGCGTGAAGGTCAGCAGGCAGGGGCCCGTCTTGTCCTTGGCCGCGCAGACCTGGTCGGAGCCGATGTAGCGCAGGCCGGCGGCGATGCTGAGCCGGTCCGGGATCGGCTTGTCGGGGGTGTAGCCGTAGTAGTTGGCCGCGTAGCGGAAGGTCTCGGGGCGGACCAGGGCCTCGCCGGCGATATCGGCGGCCGGGCCGGCCAGGGCGATCACCGCCGCCTGCCAGCCGCCGCCCATGTTGGCGTCGCGCGCCTTGCGCACCAGTTGGCTTTCGATCTCGGCCTTCAGGGCCGGGCGGTCGACGCGGGCGTCGAAGGCGGCGTGGTCGTTGTTGCGGATCGCCACCAGCAGGGCGTGGACGTCGCCGGCCGCGTCATAGCGGGTGGCGGTGGCGCAGGCCGACAGCAAGACGGCGGCGAGGCTGACAGTCAGGAGGGTCCGGATACGCATGCCCCTAGGGTTAAGCCTGAAATCGGGCGAATTCCAGTCCGGGCGGCGCCACCCTTGCGCGAGAAGAAAAAAGGGCGCGAACCCTGCGGTCCGCGCCCTCTATCTCGAAGCTCCAACAGACCTTAGTCGAGCTGGCGCTTGATCTCTTCGACGGTGAAGCACTCGATGGTGTCGCCGACCTTGATGTCCTGGAAGCCGGCGAACATCATGCCGCACTCCTGGCCGGACGGAACCTCGTTGACCTCGTCCTTGAAGCGCTTGAGCGTCGCCAGGGTGCCCAGTTCCA
>NZ_JBAPVS010000083.1:0-12068 GCF_049283275.1 Caulobacter sp.
GAGATCAGCGGCGGCACCGACGTGATGATCGTCGGCAAGCGCGAGATCAATTCCCGCGCCTATGTCGGCAGCTTCAACTTCAAGGGCGGCGACCAGCAGAAGAAGGTCGGTCTCCTCTCGGGCGGTGAGCGCAACCGCGTCCACCTGGCCAAGACCCTGGCCACCGGCGGCAACCTGCTGCTGCTGGACGAACCGACCAACGACCTGGACATCGAAACCTTGCAGGCCCTGGAAGAGGCCCTGGAAGAGTTCGCCGGCTGCGCCGTGGTCATCAGCCACGATCGCTGGTTCTTGGACCGTCTGGCCACCCACATCCTGGCCTTCGAGGGCGACAGCCACGTCGAATGGTTCGAAGGCAACTTCGAGATGTACGAGGAAGACAAGAAGCGCCGCCTGGGCGCCGACAGCCTGATCCCCAAGCGCATCAAGTTCCAGAAGTTCGCGCGCTAGCGCGGACTCTCTACAAGACTATCAGACGGGGCGGCCTGCGAGGGCCGCCCCGTCGTCGTTTCAGCCCAAGCCTATTTCGGTTCGGTCGGCGCGCCGGGCGTTATGGTCGATCCGGGCAGGTTCGAGCCCGGCGCCGGGCTCGAGGAATCCGGCAGGGCCGGCGGCGTGGACGGCATGCTGGTCGAGGAATCCGAGGGCATGCTGGTCGAGGCCGGCGGGTTCACCGAGGTGTCGGTGGTCGTCGTGCTCGAGGTCGACGCCGCAGGCGCGGTGGCCGAGGTGTCGGCCGACATGCCGGTCGAGGCCGAACCGCTCCACCAGTCCTTGCTGGCCCGTTGCTTGGTCGGGGCCTTCAGATAGGCGTCGAGCTGGCCGTAGGGGATCGGCTGAGAGGGGCCGGCCACGGCCGCTGAGGCCTTGGCCTTGGCCTTGGCTTGCGGCGCGGCCGAAGCGGCGCCCGAGACGAGCACGGCCAGCGCGACGCCGGCGGCGAGCGTTCTGATCATCATGGGAATACCTCCAGAACTGGCGCGTCGACAGGGCGCGTCAATAGAAAAACCCTTGGAACGGTCGGGGGTTCACAGCTTGGCTTTTGGCCCGCGCGACTCTGGACGCGCTCGGCCGGCCTTTCGCGTCGAACTGATCGAGGCGTTCGTACGGTGACGACATTAAGGCGTTATCCGTAAGCGGTTCGCGGTGGCGCGCCGCCGCAACTGGAGTAGCTTGCGTCTCGTTGAGACGGCCCGCTCGGGACAGAGGAACCGCATGCCACAGACGCCCGCCGAAAAGCCCCACATCGTCCTCTCGCACGAGATGCTGATGCCGCTGCAGCCGCTTCTCGAAGGGGCGTACCAGGTGCATCGGCTGTGGGACTATCCCGACCGCCTGGCGTTCCTGGACGGGCCGGGCCGACAGGTGCGGGCGATCGTCCATGCCGGCGAGATGGTCTTGGCCAAGGACCTGCTGTCGGAAATGCCCCGGCTGGGCCTGATCGCCTGCGTCAGCGTCGGCTATGACGGCGTCGACGTGCCGTGGTGCAAGGCGCACGGCATCGCCGTCACCCACTCGACCGGCCTCAACGCCGCCGACGTCGCCGACCACGCCCTGGGCCTGGTGCTGGCCGCCTGGCGCGGCATCGTCGAGGGCGACCAGAAGCTGCGCAGCGGCCACTGGACCAGCATGGAGCGGATGAGCCCCCGGCACGGCCTGCGCGGCCGCAAGGCGGGCATCGTCGGCCTGGGTCATATCGGCGAGGCGGTGGCCCAGCGCCTGGACGCCTTCGAGCTGAAGGTCTCCTGGTGGGCGCCGCGTCCCAAGGAGACCGAGCGCCCGCGCGCCAAGAGCCTGCTGGAGCTGGCCCGCGACAGCGACATCCTGGTGGTCTGCGCCCGCCCGGACGCCACCAACCGCCACATGATCAACCAGGCGGTCATCGAGGCGCTCGGGCCGCAGGGCCTGCTGGTCAACGTGGCGCGAGGCTCGCTGGTGGACGAAGACGCCCTGATCGCCGCCCTCAAGGACGGCCGGCTGGGCATGGCCGGGCTGGACGTGTTCGATCACGAGCCGACGCCGGCCTCGCGTTGGGCGGGCGTGCCCCACACCGTGCTGACGCCCCACACCGCCGGCGCCACCCTGGACAGCATTCCGGCCATGGTCGGGCTTACGGTCGAGAACCTGCGGCGGTTCTTCAAGGGCGAGGCGCTGGCTTCGCCGGTGGACGTCTAGGCTGAGTTGACAGGGGCTGACATGGCCAAGGTGCTGGGTTTGGGCGGGGTGTTCTTCAAGGCGGAGGACCCCGCCGCCGTTCGCGCCTGGTATGCGCGGGTGTTGGGGTTCGAGGTGCTCGATTGGGGCGGCGTCGTCTTCAAGCATCCCCGATCCGGCGAAACCAACTGGTCGCCGTTCGCCGCCGACACCCACTATTTCGAGCCGTCCCAGGCGCCGTTCATGATCAACTTCATCGTCGACGACCTGGACGGCGTGCTGGCCAAGGCGGCGGCCGAGGGCGTCGAGCCGACCGGTCGGCAGGACGAAGACATGGGGCGGTTCGCCTGGCTGCTGGATCCGGCCGGGGTGAAGATTGAGCTTTGGGAGCCCCGGGACTCCGGTTTCGAGGCATAGTTTACCGCTCCGGTTCGGTCGGGCTTCACGTCGTTTTTGCCGACGCCGGTTCGGATTTAGCTTGCCAAATCGGACATAAAGATATCTTTATGTCCTTATGAAAGTGTCGTCCGAATACGTTGTCGATCTGCTCCGCGCGGCGGGGGAAGCGACCCGTTTGCGGGTGCTGGCGCTGCTGGCCGTCGAAGAGCTTTCGGTGCTGGAGCTGTGCCGGATTCTCGATCAAAGCCAGCCCCGCGTCTCGCGGCACCTCAAGCTGCTGGGCGAGGCGGGACTGGTCGAACGGTTTCCCGACGGCGCCTGGGTGTTCTATCGCCTGGCCCTGAAATCGCCGGGTCGGGTCGTGGTCGAACGGGCCCTGGACCTGATCGATCCCCAGGATCCCATCGTGCGGGCCGACGCCGAGCGCCTGACCCTGGTGCGCGCCGAACGCACCGCCGGCGCCCAGGCCTATTTCGCGCGCAACGCCGCCCGCTGGAACGAGATCCGCTCGCTCTACGTCGACGAGGCCGAGGTCGAGGCCGCTATCCTGCAGGCGGCGGGCGAGGGCCCCTTCGACGAAATGGTCGACCTGGGGGCCGGCGCCGGCCGCATGCTGACCCTGCTGGGCCGACGCGCCGGCGCGGCCGTGGGGCTGGACCTGTCCCAACAGATGCTGAACATCGCCCGTGACGAGGTGGCCAAGGCCGGTCTCGTCCAGTGCGAGCTGCGCCACGGCGACATCTTCGCCACGGGCCTGCCCGGCGGCTGCGCCGATCTGGTGACCGTCCACCAGGTGCTGCACTATCTGGGCGATCCGGCCGCCGCCGTGACCGAGGCCGCGCGGCTGGTGGCCGACGGCGGCGTGCTGCTGATCGCCGACTTCGCGCCGCACGACCACGAGTTCCTGCGCGAAAACCATCAGCATCGCCGCCTCGGCTTCGCCGACGCCGAGATCATCGCGTGGATCGAGGCCGCCGGCCTGGTGCTGGACGCCAATATCGCCTTGCCGTCGCATTCCGACGAGGGGCTCACCGTCAAGATCTGGACGGCGCGACGCCCAAGCGACCGGGCCGCCGTTCAAAACGCCGAAAGAAGCGCCGCATGACCACCGTTCCCGCCCCCCGCCGCGTCCTTGGTCCGGTCGCCCGCGCCGGCGAGCGCACCGACCGCCCGCGCGTTTCGTTCGAGTTCTTCCCGCCCAAGACCGAGCAGATGGAAGAGAACCTGTGGGCGGCGATCAAGCGCCTGGCTCCGCTGGACCCGGCCTTCGTCTCCGTCACCTACGGGGCCGGCGGCTCGACGCGCGAGCGCACCCACCGCACGGTCAAGCGCATCCTGGACGAGACCAACCTCAAGCCCGCCGCCCACCTGACCTGCGTCGGCGCCAGCCGCGCCGAGGTGGACGAGGTGATCCGCGAATACTGGGAGACCGGCGTGCGCCATGTGGTGTCGCTGCGCGGCGACCCGCCTCCCGGCGAGGGCGGCATCGGCGGCGTCTATGTGCCCCGCGAGGACGGCTACAAGAACGCCACCGAACTGACCGCCGCCCTGACCTCGATCGCGCCGTTCAACGTGCTGATCGGCGTCTATCCGGAAAAGCATCCCGAAAGCCCGTCGATCGAGCACGACATCGAGGTGCTGAAGGCCAAGGTCGACGCCGGCGCCACCCTGGCCATCAGCCAGTTCTTCTTCGACACCGACGCCTTCCTGCGGTTCGTCGACAAGGTGCGGGCCGCCGGGATCACCATTCCCATCGTGCCGGGCATCATGCCGGTGACCAATTTCAAGGGCCTGGTGAAGATGTCGGCCGCCTGCCAGACCGCGGTGCCCGGCTGGCTGGCCAACATCTTCGACGGCCTGGACGAGGACGCCGACACCCGCCGCCTGCTGGCCTGCTCGGTGGCCGCCGAGATGTGCGCCAAGCTGCAGGAGCAGGGCTTCAGCGACTTCCACTTCTACACCCTGAACCGGGCCGACCTGGTCTATGCGATCTGCCGCGTGCTGGGCCTGCGCGAGAGCGCGCCGTCCCCGATCTCGGCGGAGGCGGCGGCGTGAAACGGGCGGCGTCGGTCCTTCTGGCCGTCCTGGTCCTGGCGATCCCGCTCGCCGGGGCGACGGCGATCGTCGACAACCAGCCGGCCAGCTGGTCCAAGCCGATCCGGCCCTATCGGGTGGTCGGCAACATCTACTATGTCGGCTCCGAAGGCCTGTCGGCCTGGCTGATCTCGTCGTCGGAGGGGCACGTGCTGCTCGACAGCGGCGCGTCGGCGGCCGGGGCCAAGCTGATCGAGGCTAATATCCAGACCCTGGGCTTCAGGCTCTCGGACGTGAAGGTCCTGATCAACACCCACGCCCATTTCGATCACGCCGGGGGCCTGGCCCAGCTGAAGGCCGACACCGGCGCCAAGGTCTGGGCCTCGCGCCTGGACGAGCCTGCCCTGGAGAAGGGGCAGCACTTCGGCGACAACGACAACGGCCTGACGCCGTTTCCGGCCGTCAAGGTCGACAAGGCGTTCGGCGAGGGCCAGAAGCTGAAGCTGGGCGAGAACCTCCTGGTCGCCCACCTGACGCCGGGCCACACGATCGGCTGCACCACCTGGACCACCCAGGTGATCGACCGCGGCCGGCCGCTGAACGTCACCTTCAATTGCTCGACCTCGGTGGCGGGCAACGTGCTGGTCGGCAACAAGACCTACAAGACCATCGTCGCCGATTACCGGGCCACCTTCGCCGCGCTGAAGGCCCTGCCGACCGACGTGATGCTGCCCAGCCACGAGGAGCAAGGCGACCTTCTGGCCAAGCGCAAGAAGATGCTGGCCGGCGACATCAACGCCTATATCGACCCGACCGAACTCGCCCGCTACGCCACCGCCTCGGAGGCGGCGTTCGACAAGGACCTGGCGCGGCAGCAAGCCGCTCGCCAGCCCTAGACAAGACCAAAGCAGCCGGAGCCCCCAGGTCTCCGGCAGGAGCCGACCATGACCGATCTCACCACCCGAGCTGGCCGCGTCGCCGCCCTCAAGGCCGCCGCCAAGGAACGCATCCTGATCCTCGACGGCTCGTGGGGCGTGATGTTCCAGAAGCGCAAGCTCTCCGAGGCCGACTACCGCGCCGAGCGCTTCGCCGACTACGACGGCCAGATGAAGGGCAATAACGACATCCTGTGCCTGACCCGGCCGGACATCGTCGCCGACCTGCATCACCAGTACTACGCCGCCGGCGCCGACATCTCCGAGACCAACACCTTCTCGGGCACTACGATCGCCCAGGCCGACTATCGGCTGGGCGCAGACGTGGTGCGCGACATCAACTACGAAGGCGCCCGCATCGCCCGCTCGGTGGCCGACGAATGGCTGGCCAAGGAACCGGAAAAGCCGCGCTTCGTGGCCGGCTCGATCGGGCCGCTGAACGTCATGCTGTCGATGTCGTCGGACGTGAACGATCCGGGCGCGCGCAAGGTGACCTTCGACCAGGTCTATCAGGCCTATCGCGAACAGGTGGCGGCGCTGCACGACGGCGGCGTTGACCTGTTCCTGATCGAGACCATCACCGACACCCTCAACTGCAAGGCCGCGATCAAGGCGATCATGGACCTGGTCGACGAGGGCTATGAAGAGCTGCCGATCTGGATCAGCGGCACCATCACCGACCGCTCGGGCCGCACCCTGTCGGGCCAGACGGCCGAGGCGTTCTGGAACTCGATCAAACACTGCAAGCCGTTCGCCGTGGGCTTCAACTGCGCCCTGGGCGCGGACCTGATGCGTCCGCACATCGCCGAGATGGCCCGCATCGCCGACACCCTGGTGGCGGCCTATCCCAACGCCGGCCTGCCCAACGCCATGGGCGAGTACGACGAGGAGCCGCACCAGACCGGCCACCAGCTGCACGAGTGGGCCAAGGACGGGATCGTCAACATCCTGGGCGGCTGCTGCGGCACCACGCCCGACCACATCAAGCACGTGGCCGACGAAGTGCGCGGCGTGAAGCCCCGCGCCATCCCCGAGCGCCCCAAGGCCATGCGCCTGGCGGGGCTTGAGCCGTTTGAACTGGCCTAGAGATTTTGACGATGCGTACGACTCTCCTGTTCGGCGGCATGAGCCGCGAGCGCCTCGTTTCGGTGGCCAGCGCCAAGGCCCTCTCGGCGGCGCTGCCGGACGCTGATCTCTGGTTCTGGGCGCCCGACGACCAGGTCTATGTGGCCAGCGACGCGGCGCTGCAGGCCCATGAGCGGCCGTTCGAGATCGACCTGCCCACCGAGGGCGCGCCGATCGGCGGGATCACGGCGGCGCTCGACAAGGCCAAGGCCGAGGACCGCGTGCTGGTTCTGGGCATGCACGGCGGCGCGGCCGAGAACGGCGACCTGGCGGCCCTGTGCGAGGCGCGCGGCGTGGCCTTCACCGGCTCGGACTCCCGGTCCAGCCGCCTGGCCTTCGACAAGATCGCCACCAAGGCCGCCGTGGCCAAGGCCGGCGTCGTCGCGCCCTCGACCGTCGAGTTGGCCGACGCGGAGGCCGCGCTCGCTAAGTACGGCAAGCTGGTCGCCAAGCCGGTGGCCGACGGCTCCAGCTACGGCCTGATCTTCGTCAACGCGGCCGCCGACCTGGAGACGCTGAAGGCCGCCGCCGCACGCGAAGCCTATGTCATCGAGCCCTTCGTGGCCGGGGCCGAGGCCACGTGCGGGGTTCTGGAGCAGGACGGCAAGGTCTTCGCCCTGCCGCCGGTCGAGATCCGCCCGGCCGACGGCGCGTTCGACTATGTCGGCAAGTACCTGGCCAAGACCACCGAAGAGATCTGCCCGGCCACCTTCGCGCCCGAGGTCAACGCCGCCATGCAGGAGGCCGCGCTGAAGGCCCACAAGACCGTGGGCGCGGGCGGCTATTCGCGCAGCGACTTCATCGTCACCCCGAACGGTCCGATCTTCCTGGAGATCAACACCCTGCCGGGCATGACCGCCGCGTCGCTATATCCCAAGTCGCTGAAGGCCCAGGGCATCGCGTTCAAGGACTTCCTCGACGGCCAGATCGCCCTCGCGGTCGCCCGCGCTAAAGTCGAGGCGGTCTGATGAGCGCCTGGGCCAGCGGACTGTTCGACAACGACGACGCCTTGGACTTCATCGACGATCTGGCCGAGGGGCCCGACTGGCGCACCGTCGTGCAGGCGCTCGACTACGTCACCAAGCAGGCGGGCTATCTGGAGGCGCCGGAGGGGCAGATCGCCGTGGCCGCCGCCGCCATCGTCGCGGCCGCCGTCGGCGACGTGACGATCCTGCCCGACAATCACCGCGAGCTGAAAGCCGCCCTCGGCGCCCCGCCCGAAGGGGTCGTGCGCCTGGCCCGCTCGGCCCTGGCCCGCGTGGTCGCTCCGGCCTCCGAACTCGACGAACTCTGGCAAGAGGGTGATGAGCACGACGCGTGGCTCACCCAGATCGCCGTCCTGCAAACGACCTTGAGTGCATCCCAATGAGACCTGTCTTCATCAACATTGGTGAGCGCACCAACGTCACCGGCTCGGCCAAGTTCAAGAAGCTGGTTATCGACGGCGACTATTCGGCCGCCCTGTCGGTGGCCCGCCAGCAGGTCGAGGCCGGCGCCCAGGTCATCGACGTCAACATGGACGAGGGCCTGCTGGACTCCAAGCAAGCGATGATCACCTTCCTGAACCTGATGGCGGCCGAGCCCGACATCGCCCGGGTGCCGGTGATGATCGACAGCTCCAAGTGGGAGGTAATCGAGGCCGGCCTGAAGTGCGTGCAGGGCAAGGCGATCGTCAACTCGATCTCGATGAAGGAAGGCGAGGCCAAGTTCATCGAACAGGCCAAGCTTTGCCTGCGCTACGGCGCGGCCGTGGTGGTCATGGCCTTCGACGAGGTCGGCCAGGCCGACACCGCCGCCCGCAAGATCGAGATCTGCGAGAAGGCCTACCGCATCCTGGTCGACAAGGTGGGCTTCCCGCCGGAAGACATCATCTTCGACCCCAACATCTTCGCCGTGGCGACCGGGATCGAGGAGCACGACAACTACGCCGTCGACTTCATCGAGGGCACGCGCGAGATCAAGAAGCGCTGCCCCTATGCCCGGATCTCGGGCGGGGTGTCGAACGTGTCGTTCAGCTTCCGCGGCAACGAGCCCGTGCGCCGGGCCATCCACTCGGTGTTCCTGTACCACGCCATCGCGGCGGGCATGGACATGGGCATCGTCAACGCCGGCGACCTGCCGGTCTACGACACCCTGGACGCAGAGCTGCGCGAGGCCGTCGAGGACGTGATCCTCAACCGCCCGCAGCGCACCAACGTCTCCAACACCGAGCGCCTGGTCGACATGGCCCCGCGCTACAAGGGCGACAAGAGCCAGGTCCAGACCGCCAATCTCGAATGGCGCAAGGGCACGGTGAACGAGCGCATCACCCACGCCCTGGTCAACGGCATCACCGAATTCATCGACGCCGACACGGAAGAAGCGCGCCTGTCGGTCGAGCGGCCGCTGCACGTGATCGAAGGCCATCTGATGGACGGCATGAACGTGGTCGGCGACCTGTTCGGCTCGGGCAAGATGTTCCTGCCCCAGGTGGTCAAGTCGGCGCGCGTGATGAAGCAGGCCGTGGCTTGGCTGGAGCCGTTCATGGAGGCCGAAAAGGCCGGCAAGCCGCGCGAGCAGGCCGGCCGCATCCTGATGGCCACCGTCAAGGGCGACGTCCACGACATCGGCAAGAACATCGTCGGCGTCGTGCTCCAGTGCAACAACTACGAGGTCATCGACCTGGGCGTGATGGTCCCGGCCGACCGCATCCTGGAAGAAGCCAAGAAGCACAATGTCGACATGATCGGCCTGTCGGGCCTGATCACCCCGTCGCTGGACGAGATGGTGTTCGTGGCTTCGGAGATGGAGCGTCAGGGCTTCACCATGCCGCTGCTGATCGGCGGCGCCACCACCAGCCGCACCCACACCGCGGTCAAGATCGAGCCAGCCTATCACAAGGGCTCCACCACCTATGTGCTGGACGCCAGCCGCGCGGTGGGCGTGGTCTCGGGCCTGCTGTCGGCCAGCGAGCGTGATCGCCTGCAAGCCGAGACGCGGGCCGAATATGTCCGCATCCGCGAGCAGTACGCCCGCGGCCAGACGGCCAAGGCGCGCACCAAGATCGCCGACGCCCGCAAGCGCAAGTTCGCCATCGCGTGGGAAGGCTATACGCCGCCCAAGCCGACCTTCATCGGCGCACGCACCTTCGAGCCGAGCCTGGAAGAGTTGGTGCCGTTCATCGACTGGTCGCCGTTCTTCGCCAGTTGGGAGCTGATCGGGCGCTTCCCGCAGATCCTGGAAGACGACGTGGTCGGCGAGGCCGCCACCGACCTCTATCGTGAAGCCCGCGAGATGCTGGACAAGGTCGTGGCCGAGAAATGGTTCGGGGCAAAGGGCGTGGTCGGCTTCTGGCCGGCCCAGGCCGATGGCGACGATATCGTTCTCTATACGGATGAAACTCGCACCACCGAGCTGACCCGCCTGTTCACCCTGCGCCAGCAGATGGACAAGTCCGAGGGCAAGGCCAATCTGGCCCTGGCCGACTTCGTCGCGCCGATCGGGCAGGGGGCGGACTACATGGGCGGTTTCGCCGTCACCGCCGGCCATGGCGAGGACGAGATCGTCAAGCGCTTCAAGGACGCCGGCGACGACTACAGCGCCATCATGGCCTCGGCCCTGGCCGACCGCCTGGCCGAGGCCTTCGCCGAGTGGCTGCACTACAAGGCCCGCGTCGAGCTGTGGGGCTATGCCGCCGACGAACGCCAGGACGTCGACATCATGATCGCCGAGAAGTACCGGGGCATCCGCCCGGCCCCCGGCTATCCGGCCCAGCCCGACCACACCGAGAAGGGCACGCTGTTCAAGCTGCTGGACGCCGAAGCGGCCACCGGCATGATCCTGACCGAGAGCTACGCCATGAGCCCCGGTGCGGCGGTGTCGGGCTTCTATTTCAGCCACCCGCAAAGCCACTATTTCGGCGTCGGCAAGATCGATCTGGACCAGGTCGAGGACTATGCCCGCCGCAAGGGCTGGGACCTGGCCAAGGCCGAGAAGTGGCTGTCGCCGATCCTCAACTACGACCCCGGCGCCAAGGCGCGGGAGGCGGCGGCCTAGGGGTTGTTCGCTCTCCCGTTCCGACACGTGATCGATTGACCTGGCGCCGTAATCCCCTCACTTCATAGGCCGCGCACAGTGGCGCTTGGGGTTTACGGGGGAATTCATGACGGACGCGACCGCGCCGACTTCAGGCGAGACGCTGACGTTCGGCCAGACGCTGAAATCGTCGGACTTCGTCGGGCTGGGCATCAAGAACGGCCTGCTCAACATCGTCACTTTGGGGATCTACAGCTTCTGGGCCAAGACCGCGACGCGGCGGAGCATCTGGGAGAAGGTCAGCCTGAACGGCGAGGCCTTCAGCTACACCGGCAACGGCGGCGAGCTGTTCCGCGGCTTCCTGCTGGGCATGTTGGCCCTGTTCGCGCCCTACATGGCGGTGGTCATCCTGACGGTGATCAACAAGCTCTTCATGCTGCTGATCTTCCCGCTCTACATCGCGCTGATCGTGGCGCTGGGCGCGGCGGTGTTCATGGCGTTCCGCTATGTCGCCGGCCGCACGCGCTGGCGAGGCAACCGGTTCCAGCTGATGGGTTCGCCGGTCAAGTTCGGCTGGTCGTATCTCGGCTGCTTCCTGCTGTTCTGCGTGACGCTGGGCTGGTTCGCGCCGGCCATGAGCATGCGGCTGTCCGGCAAGCTGTGGGGCTCCCTGTCGTATGGCGACAAGAAGCTGGAATGGCAGCGCTCGGCCAAGGAGAATCTCTATGGCCCGTTCACCCTGGCTTGGCTGGTGGGCGTGGCCGGCTATGTCGGCCTGATCGCCATGATTCTTTCGTCCATGCCGACGCAGCCGACGGGCGGCGTGCCTGACTTCGCCTTCATCGGTCGGATCTACGCCTTCATGCTGGTCTACATCCTGGCCGCGACGCTGGCTTCGGCCTGGTATTACGCCGCCCTGATGCGGGCGGTGGTCGGCGCGATCCGCGTGGACGACGCCCGTTTCGCCATCACGGTGAAGGCCATCGACCTGATCGTGCTGAGCCTGACCAACGTGCTGATCCTGATCTTCTCGCTGGGCTTCCTGCTGCCGGTGGTTGAGGCGCGTTCGGCGCGCTTCGTGCTGTCGCGCCTGTCCAGCACCGGCAAGGTCGACCTGTCCAACGTCCGGCAGGCCCCGCCCAGCTCGGGCGCCGACGAGGGCCTGGCCGACGCGCTGGGGATCAGCACGTTTTGATCCTGGATCTCATCCCTCTCCCCTTGCGGGAGAGGGCGGCCTCCGAAGGAGGTCGGGTGAGAGGTTGAAAGACCTGACCGCCGCGACAAGCCGAGAGGGCGGTCGCGGCGGTTTTCGTTTGAAGTGTCTCCCGATGGAAACCGCGCTACGACTCTCCCCGAATCCGGGGAGATCCAGCGTGAGCCAGCTCAATCGACGTGACGTTCTAGCCC
>NZ_JBAPVS010000084.1:0-5693 GCF_049283275.1 Caulobacter sp.
GGACCGCCGCCCACGGGCTGGCCGTCACGCAGGGCCTTCAAGGCTTCTTCCGGGCCGGGCAGATCGGCCGCGTAGCACAGGCGGATGATGGCCATTTCGGCGGCGGCCATGGCGTCGGGCGCGCGGCGCACTTCCTCATGGGCCTTCAGCAGCATCTGCCACAGGCGCGACAGGCTGCCGGCCGAGGTCTGGGCCCCGATGGCGGTCAGGCGCGCGGCCTGCTCCTTGGGCAGGGTCAGGACGTCCGGCCCCAGGGCCTTGGCCACCGACGCGGCATGGCAGTGGTCCAGCAGGTCCAGCATGACCACCGCCGGATCGGCCCCAAAGCCCCACAGGGCGCGGAAGCCCTTCAGCGATTCGCCCGGCTTGCCGCTCATGACGTTTTCGAACAGGGCGATGGTCTGGCCGCGGTCGGCCAGGCCCAGCATGTCGCGGACCACGGCGGCGGTGACGGTCGAACCGCGCTCGCCCTGGACGATGGCCTGATCCAGCAGCGACAGGCCGTCGCGCACCGAGCCTTCGGCGGCGCGGGCGATCAGGGCCAGGCCGTCTTCCTCGACCTTGGCGCCTTCCTTGGCGGCGATCTTGGCGAAGTGCTTGACCAGCACGTCCGGCTCGACCCGGCGCAGGTCGAAGCGCTGGGTGCGCGACAGGATGGTCACCGGAACCTTGCGGATCTCGGTGGTGGCGAAAATGAACTTGGCGTGCGGCGGCGGCTCTTCCAGCGTCTTCAGCAGCGCATTGAACGCCGCCGTCGACAGCATGTGCACTTCGTCGATGATGTAGACCTTGTAGCGCGCCTCGACCGGGGCGTAGCGCACCCCGTCCAGCAGCTCGCGCATCTCGTCGACCTTGGTGCGGCTGGCGGCGTCCAGCTCCAGCACGTCCATGTGACGGCCTTCGATGATCGCCTTGCAGTGCAGGCCGTCGACGGTCAGGTCGACCGAGGGCTGGTGGACGGTGTCGGTCTCATAGTTCAGCGCCCGAGCCAACAGGCGGGCGGTCGTGGTCTTGCCGACGCCGCGCACGCCGGTGAGCATGAAGGCGTGGGCGATGCGGCCCGTGGCGAAGGCGTTGGCCAGGGTGCGGACCATGGCCTCCTGGCCGATCAGGTCCTCGAAGGTGCGCGGCCGGTACTTGCGCGCCAGCACGGTGTAGGCGGCGCCCGACTCCTCTTGGGAAGCGTCGGACGGCAGCTGGGCGACCGGGGCGGCCGGCGGGGCGGCCGGAACCGGCGCGGCCACGGGCGACGCGGCCTCGGCAGGAGGCCCGCCGAAGATGTCGGCGGTGTTCTCGTCGCGCTCGGGCGCGTCGTCATCCCACGGCGGCGCGGAATCGGTGGTGAGGTCGTCGTGGTCGGCCATGGCGCGAGTGTAGTGCGCCGAAGGGCGCAGCAAAAGGCTCGGCCCGCGCTTAGAGCGCTGTTGCCGCCAAATAGCCGAAGAGATTGTGGGGAAAGGTGGAGACCGGCAGACGACCCGGAGCGAAACTCGTTGTGGCTGCTGCCTCTCGGCCCTGACCAGGTTGGCGAGGACTCCGCCCGTCACCGATCTCCAACGCCTATATCGCGACTCATCGGCCGCTATGCAAGACGTTAGGCGCGGGGCGGTGACGACTCTTCGTCGCGGATGGACTTTCCTTCCGGGCGCATTTTCTTCATGCGAACCGGAATCCACTTCGCTCGAAAATGCTCTAGAGATTCGCCATGGCCCTTTCGATCATCACCAACATCTTCGCCGGCAACCCGCTCGACCGCGCCAGCGAGCGCCGGGGCGACGAAGCCTGGCTGGCCGAAAAGGCCGACGATCCGCACTCGCTGGCCGTGGCCATCTGGAACGGCAAGGCGCTGGTCGAGGACCTCGTCTGCGCCCAGGACGGGGAAGAGAGCAAGGTCACGGGCGTTCAGATCGCCTATTTGCGGGCCGACATGGCCAAGGAGCTGGCCGCCACGCCCGAGCGGCTGCTGTTCCTGGGCCTGTGGAAGGACATCGCGGTGTTCGCCGTCGACCTGGAGGGCGGGGCCGACCCGGCCGAGGGGCCGCTGCAGGGCCTGGGGCGGTTCGAGGAACTGCGCGGGATCGCCCTGACCCTGCCGCCGCCCGACGCCGGCATCCTGGCCACCGCCAAGTCGATGTTCGAATGGCGGCGCAAGCACAAGTGGTGCAGCAACTGCGGCCAGGAGACGGCCGTCAGCGACGGCGGCTGGAAGCGGCTCTGCCCGTCCTGCCACACCGAGCATTTCCCGCGCACCGACCCGGTGGCGATCATGCTGGCCCTGCACGACGGCAAATGCCTGTTGGGCCGCCAGGCGGGCTGGCCGCCCGGCATGTACTCGGCCCTGGCCGGCTTCCTGGAGCCCGGCGAGACCATCGAGGAGGCCTGCGCCCGCGAGCTGATGGAGGAGGCCGGCCTGACCGCCACGGCGGTGCGCTACCATTCCAGCCAGCCCTGGCCCTGGCCCTCGTCGCTGATGATGGGCCTGATGGCCGACGTCGACAGCGACACCGCCGCCCCCGACCAGACCGAGCTGGAAGCGGTCAAGTGGTTCACCAAGGACGAGGCCAAGGCCCTGATCGCCGGCGAGCTGGAAGGCTTTTTCGCGCCCCCGCCCCTGGCCATCGCCCACCAGCTGATCAAGGCCTGGGCGGAGGGCGAAGACTAGAGGTAGTCCCTCCCCCTGTGGGGGAGGCGATCGCGAAGCGATCGGTGGGGGGCGTTTTAGGGTCGAAGATCCAGCACCGGCCACCGACCGATCACTCCCCCCACCGTCGGCTACGCCGACACCTCCCCCACAGGGGGAGGATTTCTTATCCGAACAGCACCACCAGCTCGCGCACCACCATCCACGCCAGGGCGATGGTCGACAGCGCGAACGCCAGGAAGCGCAGCGGCACGATGTTGACGCTGACCTGGATCAGGCTGTGCAGCACCCGCAGGCCGACGAAAGCCCAGGCCAGATTGACCGCCAGGGCGTCGCCGTGGCCCGCGACCTGGATGGCCAGGGCGGCCGCGTAAAAGATCGTCGGCTGTTCCATCAGGTGATTGTAGTTGTCGGCCGCCTGGCGCACCCCGGCGGGCAGGATGTTCAGACTGCCCGGAAAGGCCGCGTCCTGCGGCTTGATCCCGGCCTTGCTCATCGCCGGAATGCGGCGGACGTACATCCAAAGCCAGATCAACAGCGACCAGGCCACCAGCGCCATCACCGGCGCGATCAGAGTGTGCATTGTCGTTCCTCCCCGGCCCCATTGGCAGGGCCTTGGACGGGAGGTTATCCGCAGAACAGCGTTATGGCGAAGCCTGCCGTGACGTTAGCCTTCTCCCGCAAGGGGAGAAGAAACTACACCCGATCGCGGAACGGATCGGCCGGATAGACGCCCAGGATCTCGAACTTGTCCGAGAAGAACTTCAGCTCGTCGAACGCCAGGGCCAGCGGGCGGTCCTCGGGGCGGCCGTCGACCTCGGCGTAGAAGAAGGTCGCGGTGAAGGCCCCGCCCTCCATATAGCTTTCCAGCTTGGTCATGTTGACGCCGTTGGTCGCGAACCCGCCCAGCGCCTTGTAGAGGGCGGCCGGCAGGTTGCGGACCTTGAACACGAAGCTGGTCACGCAACGGTGGGTGAACGGCGGCGCGGCGGGATTGGCGTCCGCCGTCATCACCAAGAAGCGCGTGGTGTTGTTGCGCTCGTCCTCGATGTCGCGGGCCAGGATGTCCAGGCCGTAGATCTCGGCGGCCAGGGCCGGGGCGACGGCGGCGCGGGTCGGGTCGGGCTTCAGGGCCAGGGCCTTGGCGGCTCCGGCCGTGTCGCCCGCGCTCTCGTGGGCCAGGCCCAGCCTCTTGAGGCTTTGACGGCACTGGCTGAGCGCGATCGGCATCGAGCTGGCGATCTTCACCGTCTCCAGCGTCACGCCCGAATTGGCCATCAGCTGGAAGCGGATCGGCTTGAAGCGCTCGCCGATGATCTTCAGGCCCGAAGCGGGCAGCAGGTGGTGGACGTCGGCCACGCGGCCGGCGATCGAATTTTCGATCGGAATCATGCCCAGCTGGCAGGCGCCGGTCTTGATGGCCTCGAACGCCTCCTCGAAGGTGGCGCAGGGCACGGCCTCGTAGTCGGGAAAATAGGTGCGGCAGGCCTCATGGCTGTTGGCGCCGGGCTCGCCCTGGAAGGCGATCTTCTTGAGGATGCTCATGCTGACTTTCCGGCCGCATACGCGCGCGCCGCTTCTAGATCAGAGGGATTGTCGACGGAGATCGGGGCCTCGGCGGCCACGGCGGCGCGCAGGCTAAGGCCCAGCTCCATGGCCCGCAGCTGCTCCAGCTTCTCGCGCTTCTCCAGCGGCGAGGGCGGGGCGGCGTTGAAGGCCTCCAGGGCGGCGCGGCGATAGCCGTAGATGCCGATGTGGCGCCAGACCGGCGCGTCGCCATAGAGGGTGGAGCGGGTGAAATACAGCGCCCGGCCCGACTGGCCGTCCTGCTCCATGGCCAGCACGGCCTTGACCACGTCGGGGTTGGACCGGTCGGCGGGCGAGGCTTCAGGGGCGACGACGGTGGCGATGTCGCAGTCGGGGTGGGCGCTCAGCAGGTCGGCGCAGGCGCTCAGCACCGAGGGCTGCACGAACGGCATGTCGCCCTGCAGGTTGATGACCACGTCGTGGCGGCGTTCCGGGTCCAGCGCCTCCAGGGCGGCCAGGATGCGGTCGGAGCCCGACGGCAGGGCCGGATCGGTCAGCACCGCCTGGCCGCCGGCCTGCTTGACCGCGTGGACGATCGCCATGTCGCCGGCCGCCACCGCCACGGGGCCGATTCCCGCCGCCTGGGCCTGACGCAGCACGCGCACGATCATCGACACCCCGCCGATGTCGGCCAACGGCTTGTCGGGAAGACGGGTGGCCGCCATACGGGCCGGAATGACGACGATGGGGTTCATGAAAGGCCGATGCGGGTCAAAACCGTTGCTGCCCGGTTGCGCCCCGGGCGGTAGCGTGTAAGAGACGCGAGCGCAACATGGAGCGCACGGGGGAAACCTCCGGGCGCGGATTTCGGGCCTGTCGTCAGACGGCCCCCAAGAGGCTGGTAAGGCTTTAGATGAGCGACCTGACGTTCAACAAGATCTTCGGCGGCGTCCTGATGACGGGCCTGATCATTTTCGGCCTCAAGGAAGCGTCGGACATCGTTTTCGCCAAGCACGAGCTTGAGAAGCCGGGCTATGCGATCGCCGTGGCCGAAGAGGCCGGCGAAGGCGGGGCCCCCGCGGCCGAGGTCGCGCCCGACTGGGGCAGCGTGCTGCTGGTTCCGGCCAATATCGAAGCCGGCAAGGCCGTCACCGCCAAGTGCGCCTCGTGCCACAGCTTCGAGCAAGGCGGCCCCAACGGCACCGGCCCCGATCTGTGGGACGTCCTGGGCCGCAAGCCCGGCTCGCACGGCGGCTTCGCCTATTCGCCGGCCATGACCGAGTTCGGCGGCAAGAACCCGGTGTGGGACTACGACCACGTCGACCAGTTCCTGAAAGCGCCGGGCAAGTACATCTCCGGCACCAAGATGACCTTCGTGGGCCTGAAGAAGCAGGAAGACCGCATCGCGGTGATCGCCTACCTGCACAGCCTGGGCTCGACCCTGCCGGTTCCGGCTCCCAAGCCGGCCGAGGCGGCTGCGGCTCCGGCCGGTGAAGCTGCGGCGGCCGGTGCGGCCGCTTCGGGC
>NZ_JBAPVS010000085.1:0-2816 GCF_049283275.1 Caulobacter sp.
CCGCCAAGGCCGCTCCGGCTTCGGCGTCCGCCTCTGGCGCCACCGCGCCCGCCGCGCCGCGCGCCCACCTGTCGCTGGAACAGCAGGGCATCCCGGCCGGTTCCTACGACCTCGTCCCACTGGACGGCATGCGCAAGACCATCGCGCGCCGCCTGACCGACAGCTTCCGCGACGTGCCGCACTTCCCGCTGACGATCGATCTGGAGATCGACGCCCTGTTGGCGGCGCGCGCCAAGATCAACCATCTGCTGGAGGGCCAGGGCGTGAAGGTGTCGGTCAACGACATCATCATCAAGGCCGTGGCCGTCGCTCTGAAGCGCGTGCCGGAGGCCAACGCCTCCTACACGCCCGAGGGCATCGCCATGCACCATCACGCCGACATCGCGGTGGCCGTGGCCATCGACGGCGGCCTGATCACCCCGATCGTCCGCGCCGCCGAGACCAAGGGCCTGGCCCAGATCTCGACGGAGGTGAAGGATCTGGCGGCCCGCGCCAAATCCAAGAAGCTGAAGCCCGAGGAATTCCAGGGCGGCACCTTCTCGGTCTCCAACCTCGGCATGTTCGGCATCAAGGCCTTCGCCTCGATCATCAACGAGCCGCAGGGCGCGATCATGAGCGTCGGGGCCGGTGAGCAGCGTCCGGTGGTCAAGGACGGCCAACTGGCCGTGGCCACGGTGATGACCGTCACCCTGACCTGCGACCACCGCGTGGTCGACGGCGCCATCGGGGCCAGGTTCCTGGCCGCCTTCAAGCCGCTGATCGAAGAGCCGCTGACCCTGCTCGTCTAATTGCCGGACTGGTTGCTCGAACAGGAGGGCAGGAATGTCCATCTACGACTTCTCCGCCAAGACGCTGGACGGCCAGGACGCGAGCCTGGCCGACTATCGCGGCCAGGTGCTGCTGATCGTCAACACGGCCAGCAAGTGCGGCTTCACCCCGCAATACGAGGGGCTGGAGTCGCTGTACCGAGCGTACAAGGACAAGGGCTTCACCGTCCTGGCCTTCCCTTGCAACCAGTTTGGGGCGCAAGAGCCCGGGAACGCCGAGGAGATCGCGAACTTCTGCTCGCTGACCTACGACGTGACGTTCCCGGTCCTGGCCAAGATCGACGTTAACGGCCCTTCGGCCCATCCGCTCTACGCCCATCTGAAGCACGAGCAGAAGGGCCTACTGGGCACCGAGGCGATCAAATGGAACTTCACCAAGTTCCTGATCGGTCGCGACGGAGAAGTCGTCGAACGCTTCGCGCCCACCACCAAGCCTGAAGACCTCAAGCTCGCCGTCGAGGCGCTGCTCTAACGCTCTCCTGGACCGGCCCGCGGGCCGATCGACCGACGCCCGCCGGCTCCCCCCGAAGGCGTCAAACCTAGGGTAAGAAGACCATGTCCACGGAATTCGACGTCGTCGTCATCGGGGCCGGCCCCGGCGGTTATGTGGCCGCGATCCGCGCCAGCCAGCTTGGCCTGAAGACGGCGATCATCGAGCGCGAGGCCCTGGGCGGCATCTGCCTCAACTGGGGCTGCATCCCGACCAAGGCGCTGCTGAAGTCCGGCGAGATCTACGAGCAGCTGTCGCACCTGGGCGGCTACGGCCTGTCGGTCGAGAAGGCCTCGTTCGACTTCGGCAAGATCATCGAGCGTTCGCGCGGCGTGGCCAAGACCATGTCGAACGGCATCGCCTTCCTGATGAAGAAGCACAAGATCGAGGTCGTCGAGGGCGAGGCCAAGCTCGAAAAGGGCAATCCGTCCCCGAAGGTCGTCGTGGCCTTGAAGGCCGGCGGCAGCCGCACGATCCAGGCCAAGAGCGTGATCCTGGCCAGCGGCGCCCGGGCCCGTGAGATCGCCGCCATCGGCGCGGTCTCGGACGGCGACAAGATTTGGACCTATCGCGACGCCCTGGCCCCCAAGACCATGCCCAAGTCGCTGGTGGTGATCGGCTCGGGCGCCATCGGCATCGAGTTCGCCAGCTTCTACCGCGCCCTGGGCGCCGAAGTGACCGTCGTCGAGGCCGTGGACCGCATCATGCCGGTCGAGGACGCCGAGGTCTCCAAGGCCGCCCAGAAGGCCTTCGAGAAGCGCGGCATCACCTTCCGCATCGGCGCCAAGGTGACCAAGGTCGAGAAGACCAAGGACGGCGTCTCGGTGGCCGTCGAGGTCGGCGGCAAGGCCGAGACCCTGACCGCCGCCGTGTGCATCGTCGCCGTCGGCATCGCCCCGAACACCGAGGGCTTGGACGTCATCGGCCTGAACATGGATCGCGGCCACGTGGTGACCGGCAAGCACGGCGAGACCAACGTCCCCGGCCTCTACGCCATCGGCGACGCCGCAGGCCCGCCCTGGCTGGCCCACAAGGCCAGCCACGAGGGCATCCACGCGGCCGAACACATCGCCGGCTACAAGACCCCGGCCGTCAACTCGCCGATCCCGGGTTGCACCTACGCCAACCCTCAGGTCGCCTCGGTGGGCCTGACCGAGGCCGCGGCCAAGGCGGCGGGCGTCGAGGTCAAGGCCGGCCGCTTCCCGTTCAAGGTCAATGGCAAGGCCGTGGCGGCCGGTGAGACCGAGGGCTTCGTCAAGACGGTGTTCGACGGCAAGACCGGCGCCTTGATCGGCGCGCACATGATTGGCCACGAGGTCACCGAGATGATTCAGGGCTTCGTCACGGCCATCACGCTCGAGGCCACCGAGGAAGACCTGCACGGCATCGTCTACGCCCACCCGACCATGTCGGAAGCCATGCATGAAGCCGCGCTCGACGCTTATGGTCGCGCACTGCACATCTAGGCTGACCCAGTTGGCGGAAGAGTAGGGCGGCGC
>NZ_JBAPVS010000086.1:0-9514 GCF_049283275.1 Caulobacter sp.
GGCGGGCAAGTCAACAGGCCCGGGCTGAAATCGCCCGGGCGGTCCAGGACGCGCCAACGTCCTGCCCGTCGGGGGCCTCCATCGGAGCGGGTTAAAAATCCGCGATCCGAAGGCTTCCGGATAACGGCTCCACGCGAAGCGCTCGCCTTCGTCGAAACGGTATTCAAAACTGCAAATCATCCGGGCGAGGCCCGGGCGCTTCGCACCCTTCCCATTCGCTCAGCGAGAGATCGCGTGAGATCACACCCACTTGCCCCCACCTGACCGCTTCGCGGTCTGTCCGCCCCCATAGGGGGCGGAGGACGCCGCGCACGGGCTCCTCTTCCCCCATGGGGGAAGACGGTCGCGGAGCGACCCGTAGGGGGCAAGGGCGTGAGCCGCTGAATCCACAAAACGCCTCCCCGGATCACCCACCCCCGGCTAGTCTGCCCTCTTCGCAACACCCCGGATTCGCCCGTGTCCCAGATCGCCGTCGCCGACCTCACCGAAGCCCAGGCCGCCCTGGAGCTGGAGCGCCTGGCCGACGACCTGACGGCCCACGACCTGCGCTATCACCAGCAGGACGCTCCGACGATCACCGACGCCGAGTACGACGCCCTCAAGCGCCGCAATCTCGAGATCGAGGACCGTTTTCCCCATCTGGTGCGCGACAACTCGCCGTCGATGCGGGTCGGGGCGGCGCGGGCCGAGCAGTTCTCGCCCGTCGAGCACGGCGTGCCGATGCTGAGCCTCGACAACGCCTTCTCCAACGACGAGGCTACGGATTTCGACGCTCGCATCCGCCGATTCCTGCGGTTGACCGACGAGCCGGTGCTCTACACCGCCGAGCCGAAGATCGACGGCCTGTCGGCCTCGCTGCGCTACGAGAAGGGCGTGCTGGTCCAGGGCGCGACGCGGGGCGACGGCCGGGTGGGCGAGGACGTGACCGCCAACCTGCGCACCATCGACGACATTCCGCATCGGCTGAAGGGTTCGGGCTGGCCGGACGTCATCGAGATCCGCGGCGAGGTCTATGTCGAGCTGGAGGCCTTCGCCGCCTTCAACGCCGCCGCGCTCGAGGCCGGCCAACGCACCTACGCCAACCCCCGCAACTTCGCCGCCGGCTCGCTGCGCCAGATCGATCCGAAGATCAGCGCCCAGCGGCCGCTGCGGTTCTTCGGCTATGCCTGGGGTCTGACCAGCGCCGGCTTCGCGGCGACCCAGTGGGAAGCCCTGGCGAAACTCGAAGAATGGGGCTTCGTCACCACCGCCCCGCCGGCCAAGCAGGTGCAGGACGCCCAAGGCCTGCTGGACATCTACGCCCAGTTCGAGGAGCTGCGGCCCAAGCTGGCCTTCGACATCGACGGCGTGGTCTACAAGGTCGACGACCTGGAGCAGCAGCGTCGCCTGGGCTTCGTGTCGCGTTCGCCGCGCTGGGCGATCGCCCGAAAGTTCCCGGCCCAGCAGGCCCGCACCATCCTGGAGGCCATCGACCTGCAGGTGGGCCGCACCGGCGCGATCACCCCGGTGGCCCGTCTCAAGCCCGTGACCGTCGGCGGGGTCTCGGTGACCAACGCCACCCTGCACAACGCCGACGAGATCGCCCGCAAGGACGTGCGGGTCGGCGACACGGTGATCCTGCAACGGGCCGGCGATGTGATCCCGCAGATCGTCGGTTCGGTGGCCGAGGAGCGGCCGGCGGATTCGGTCCCGTTCGAATTCCCAACCCACTGCCCGTGCCCGCTGCATACCGAGATCGTCACGGAAACCACGGCTTCGGGGGCCGAAAGCGTTGTGCGCCGGTGCAGTGGCGAGTTCGCCTGTCCGTTCCAGCGTATCGAGCACCTGCGCCACTTCGTCTCCCGCCGGGCCTTCGACATCGAGGGCCTGGGCGAAAAGCAGCTGGCGGCCTTCTTCGAGGCCGGCTGGATCAGGGAGCCGGCCGATATCTTCAAGCTGGCCAGGGACGAGGAAAAGCTGGCCGAACTGCGAGAGCGCGACGGCTATGGCGAGACCTCGGTCGCCAACCTGGTCAAGGGCATCGAGGCGCGGCGCACCATCGGCCTGGACCGGGTGATCTACGGCCTGGGCATGCGCGACATCGGCGAGACCACCTCGACCGTGCTGGCGCGCAATTTCGACCGCTTTGAGGACCTGCAGGCCGCCGCCGAGCGGGCGGCGGGGCAACTGCCGGGCGCGGTCTATCTGGAGCTCGCAGGCGCGGCCGGGGTCGGTCCCAAGGCGCGCGACGAGCTGGTCGAGGCCGGCAAGGGCGGGCTGAAGGCCGATCCCTGGCCCGAGGCCGACAGCCTGGAGGTCAAGATCGGCCACGCCGCGCCCAAGCTGAACAAGCCGGCCCGGGCGGCTCTGGCCGAGCGCTACGGCACGTGGGAGCGCTTCGCCCAGGCCCTGGCCGAGGCCGGGCAGGGCGCGCCGGGGGACGACTATCTACAGCTGGCGGCCATCGACGGGATCGGCCCCGTGGCGGCCCAGTCGATCGCCCGCTTCTTCGCCGAGGAACATAATCGCGAAAAGGTGGCCAATCTAATCGCCGAGCTGGACATCCAGGCCGTCGCCAAGCCCAAGACCGACACCGCCGTGGCCGGCAAGACCATCGTCTTCACCGGCGCGCTGGAGAAGATGACCCGCGACGAGGCCAAGGCCCAGGCGGAGAGCTTGGGGGCGAAAGTCGCCTCTTCGGTGTCCAAGAAGACCGACCTGGTGGTGGCCGGCCCCGGCGCGGGCTCGAAGCTGAAGACCGCCACGGAGCTGGGAATCCAGGTGATGACCGAGGACGAGTGGCTGGACATGGTGGGGACCTGACATGCCGGTCGTCGCCATCGACTTCGAAACCGCCAACGAGCAACGCTCCAGCCCCTGCGCCATCGGCTTGGCCTGGATCGAGGACGGGCGGATCACCGAGGTGGAGCATCACTACATCCGGCCGATCGACATGCGCTTTTCGGGCTGGAACATCGCGGTCCACGGCATTCGTCCGAAGGACGTCGAGGACGCCGACGAGTTTCCGGCCGTGCTGTCGCGGCTGCGGGACCGAATCGAAACGGCGACGGTGATTGCCCACAACGCGTCGTTCGACATCAGCGTGATGCGCCGTACGTGCGAGCTCTACGGCCTGCCGTTCCCGCGCTTCGACTACATCTGCACGGTGCAGGTGGCCAAGAACACCTGGCCCGAGCTGCCGTCGGCCAAGCTGAACGCGGTCTGCGACTTCCTGGGCGTGGCGTTCAAGCACCATGACGCGGCCCAGGACGCCTTCGCCTGCGGCAGCGTGGCCCTGGCCGCCGTCGAGGCGACCCGGGCGTCGCACATCCGCGAACTGCCGGACAAGCTGGGCATGGTGGCCGGACGGCTGACCGCGACCAGCTACACCACCTGTTCCAGCCCGAGCCCGAAACGGCGGGTTGTCTAGGGGGCTAGGATCGGCGGGACTCGTTCGAACTCGGTCATCAATTCAGAGGCGGTTCAGCAGAACGCGCGTTAGATAGACCCAACAACCCGGGAGAAGACCCCATGAAACTGCCTATCCTTGCCGCCGCCCTGGCCCTTTCCGCCGTTTCCGCGCCGGCCTTGGCCCAGGACGCCACGGGCCTGTGGCTGACCCAGACCAATGGCGGCCAGGTCGAGATCAGCCGTTGCGGCAACAGCCTGTGCGGCAAGCTGGTCAGTTCGGATCACATCAAGAGCGATCCGACCGTCAAGGACGCGAAGAACAAGGACGCCAGCCTGCGCAATCGGCCGCTGAAGAACATGCAGATGCTGTACGACTTCACCGGCGGGCCGACCAAGTGGACGGGCGGCAAGGTCTATAACGCCAATGACGGCGGCACCTATTCTGGAACCATCACCATGACATCGCCCAACGAGTTGAAGCTCAAGGGCTGCATCATGGCGCCCCTGTGCAAGACCGAGAAGTGGACGCGGATCAAATAGTTATCCCTAAGGGGGAAGGCCCGTGGTCTGTCCCCGTCGCCGCTAGGCCACGACGTCGGCCGGGCAATCGGGGAGGGCGAGCATGTCGTGCGGCTCGTAACGGTCATTGGCCGTCTTCAGATACCGGGCGCCGGTTCTGCTGTTCAGCGCCTCGACCTTCACCGGCGCGCCGTCACGCATGACGAAGAACTGCCATTTGCCGGTGTCGATGAGCTTGATGGCTTCCTTGATCGTCAGCTTCCAAGGCGTGTCGCCGCCGCCGCAGACATGGGTGATCCGCTCGTAGGTCGTGTGACGTCCGTTCCGAGCGATGGAGGTGATTTCCGCGCGTTTGGCCATGGCGTCTTTGTCGTCCGCATAAGATACGCAACAGCGACGTTCCGTTCCGCCAGGGGGGCGGAACGAACCGTCGCGAGGTGAGCGTTTCGGCTGGTAAAAAGGGCGTCGAAATCCGACGCGCCCGGCATCATAGCAGGTTCTGCGCGATTTGAGGGATTTATGGCTCGGCTTGCCCCGCTGGGCAGGCGATCGCCCCTATCCCGTCACCGTGTAGATCATGATCCCGGTGGCCACCGACAGGTTCAGGCTGTCGGCGCGGCCGCGCATCGGGATCTTGACGTTGACGTCGCAGGCGGCGGCCAGTTCGGGCGGCAAGCCCTGTTGCTCGTTGCCCATCAGGATCAGCGAGGGCTTCACATAGTCGGCGCTCTTGTGATCGACCGTGGCGGTCAGCAGGGTGCCGACCACACTGCCGGGCCAGGTTTCGCGCCAGGCCAGGAACTCGGCCACCGAGGCCTTGGCGATCTTGACCGCGAAGATCGAGCCCATGGTCGCCCGCACCCCCTCGACCGAATAGGGGTCCACGCAATCGCCGACCAGGATCACCCCGCCGCAGCCGGCCGCGTCGGCCGTGCGGATCACTGTGCCCAGATTGCCGGGGTCGCGCACGGCCTGCATCGCCACCCAGCAAGGCGCGCTTTCCGGCACAATGGCGCTGAGCGGCGTGTAGACCTGCTTGAAGACGCCCACGACGGCCTGGGGATTGTCGCGCCGCGAGACCTTTTCGAGGATCTCACGATTGACCTCGATGACTTCGCCGCCGGCTTTCAGGCAGGCCTGGCTGGCTTTCTGCAACATCGGATGGTCGGCGGCGTCGCGGCCGTACATCAGGATCTTGGGCGCATGGCCGCAGTCGATCGCCTCGATGACGATCTTCAGCCCCTCGGCCAGGAACAGTCCGCTCTCCTCGCGCTCCTTGCGCATATGCAGGGCGCGGACGGCCTTGACCGTATTGTTGGACAGCGAGGTGACGGTCTTGGATTGCTGGGCGGCGTTCATCGTCATCACCCTTCGCTGGCCCAACGGGCAAAGAACGACAGGCCGATCTGCCGGTCGCCTTTTTCCTCGACCAACGACAGCTCGCCCCAGTCGATGACCCCGCCGCGTCCTTGCAGCTCCTGGGCCAGCAGGCCCGACATCGCCGCGCCCGAGACCCGGGCGGCATAGGCGTTCATCAGCAGGAACGAGGCGTCGGGGGCCAGGATCTGGGCGCAGTTCGCCGTCAGCTCGGCCAGGTCCTCGAACAGACGCCAGACCTCGCCGTCGGCCCCCCGGCCGAACTTGGGCGGGTCCAGGATGATGCCGTCATATTGCGAGCCACGCCGCACCTCGCGGGCCACGAAGCGGCGGGCGTCCTCGACGATCCAGCGGATCGGCTTGTCGGCCAGTCCCGCGAAGGCGGCGTTGTCACGGGCATAGCCGACCGACTTCTTGGAGGCGTCCACATGGGTGACGGCCGCGCCGGCCGCCGCGCAGACCAGGCTGGCCACGCCGGTGTAGCCGAACAGGTTCAGCACCTTGGGCTGCCTGCCCTTGATGGCCCGGACGCGGGCGTCCTGCCAGGCCCAGTTGGCCGCTTGCTCGGGGAAGAAGGCCAGGTGGCGGAATGGCGTGAACTGGCCGTGGAACTTGGCCTCGCCCCAGGCCAGGTCGAACTTTTCCAAGGGCTTGCTCTTGAAGCGCCAACGGCCGGCCTCGTCCTCGTCGGACGGATCGAAGACGGCGTCAGCGGCGTCCCACACCTTGGCGTCCAGGCGCGGAGCCCAGAAGCACTGCGGCTCGGGGCGCACGACGGTGTAACGGCCGTAGCGCTCCAGTTTCTTGCCATGACCGCTGTCCAGCAGGGCGTAGTCGGCCCAGCCGGTGGTGCGCATGACGAGTGGGGCGGCGGCGACAGTCGGATTCATGCCCCCGCCAATACGCGCTCAGGGCAAGGCCCGTCCAGTCCGCGCCAGCAGGCGAGGCAACAGAGGGTTGGCGGCGCGGGGCGTGTGCGGGGTCTTGTCCCAATGGAACGGCGCCACGACGAACTGGCGAAGGGCCTGAGCCGCCGCCAGGCTCTGAAGCGGCCAATAGAAGATCGCGCCCAGCAAGGGCAGGGGTCTTTGTCGATGTCCGGCCCGCCGCTGGGCCTGGGCTCCCGCGATCGCGACGCAGGTCCAGCCAAAGAACATCAGCATCCAATCCGGCGTCGGGACCGCGGGGCAGAGGTCGAGCATGGCGCCGACCGCTTGCAGCAGGAGCCAGGCGAACAGCGGGCCGTGGAGATGGGACGACATCACCGGCAAGGCCAGGGTGAGGATCAGCGCAACGGCGCCGCGTGGGTTGCGGACGGCCGGCCCGCGAGCATGGACGGCCAGGGTTTGCAGATGGCCCTTGATCCAGCGCGCCCGTTGCGGCGTCCAGATCCTCAAGGTGGTGGGCGAGGTCTCGAAGGTCGGACGGGCCAGGACATCGAGCCGGCGGCCTTGTGCGGCCAGGCGAAAGCCGATGTCTGCGTCTTCGGTGACATTGTAGGGGTCCCACCCACCGACGGCGCGCAAGGCGTCGGCTCGGAAGTGATTGCTGGTGCCGCCGAGCGGGAAGGGCAGGCCCCAGCGCGCCAGGGCCGGCAGGAAGACTTCGAACAGCACCGCGTATTCGAGGGCGAACTGGTCGGGCAGGAAGCGAGGATCGGGCTCGATCCGCAACGGCGCTTGCAGGCAGGCCAGGTCGGCGTCGGCCTGGGCGAATCGCGCGGCGGCTTCGCGCAGTTGGCCAGGGTCGGGCGCGTCCTCGGCGTCGTAGATCACCACCAGCTCGCCCCGGGCCCGTTCCAGCCCGATATTGCAGGCGCGGGGTTTGGTCTGGGGCGAGCCCGGCGGGGCGATCAACACCTGGAAACCGGCCGGCAGATCCAGGGTCGCGAAAGCAACCTGGGTTTCATGATCTTGGGCCTCGAGAACGATCAGCACCTGGAGGCGGTCGCGCGGATAGTTCAGGCGACGCAGGTTGGCGACCAACTCCGCGGCCACCGCCGCCTCGCGGTAGAGAGGGACAATGATCGTGTAGGCGGGCAGCGCTTCGTCGGGGAGGGGTGCTGTGACCGCAAGCCCACGGGGCGTGAAGGCGGCGACCAGCTTGATCGCCGAATGACCCATGAAACCCAGGAAGAACAGCAGGTGAAACCCCTCGAGGATCAGGCGGGGCTGCAACAGGGCAAGAAGGACCAATCCCAGAACCAAGATTGACAGTCCGATGATCTGGGCCCGCGACAGGCGGCGATGGGCTCCATCCCGCAGCGGCTTGGCCGCCCACTCCGGCTCGTCGGGCGTGGCCCCGACCCAGCTTCCGTCCGTTGGTCGCGCCCCGAACGCGCGCCACTGCTGGTCTCTTTCCTCTCGCGCCATAGCCCCCGCCGCGCCTAGTCAGATCCAGCGAGTAGATAACGAATCTTCAACTATAAAGTGTCAAACGGAAAAATACCCGTTTCACGTAAATCGTTGAGTGTTGCGGCCTTTGGGTGATTCCCGTTTAGTGTCGGTCCAGGGGATTAGGTAGGGGAACGCCACATCGTGACGGTCGTGTTGAAGAAGCCGCACAAGTCCGCCCGTAAGCCGAAGGGAGACGGTCACCTGCGCCGGGGGGAAATCCTGGCCGCCGCCGAGAAGATCTTCATCGCCGAGGGCTATGCAGGGGCTACGATTCGCAAGATCGCCGACGCGGTGGGAGTGTCATCGACAGCGCTCTACATGCACTTCCGCGACAAGGATCAGATCTTGCTGGAGATCAGCGACGACGCGATCGGCCAACTGTTGGCGGTCAATGTCGACATCGCTCACCGGCCGATCGACGCGGTGGCGCGCGTCAAGCTGATGCTTGAGGCCTATATGCGCTTCGCTCTTAGCAATCCTAACACCTACCAGCTGGTGTTCTGCGGTTCGCGCGACGTGATCTCCAAGGAAAAACAGGCCGCCACCGCCGAGCTGGGCGACCGTTGCTTCGAGGAGTTCAGCGGACCGATTCACGAGATCGCCGCCGCTGGGCGCCTGCGCACAGGATCGGGCGAGAGCGCGGCCCAGGTGCTGTGGGCGGCCTGTCATGGACTGGTGGCCTTGCTGATCACCATGCCGGATCGCAACTGGGCTCCGCGCGAAGAGCTGATGAAGGTTACGCTGGAAGGGCTGCTGCACGGCCTGGTCACGGACTGACGCCCATGCGCGCCGCCTTGCTGGCCGGCCTGATCGTCGGCCTGGCGATCGCGGCGGGACCCGTCGACGCTCAAACCGTGGCCCAAGCGGCCGCGAGGCGCGTGATGTCGCTGGATTCCTGCGCTGACCAGTACGTCCTGGCCCTGGCCTCGCGTCAGGCCATCGTCGGGATCTCGCCGCGCGCCGACGGGCCGGATTCCTTTCTCCGCACCAGGGCCGCCGGCTTGCCTCAACGGCGGACGACGCTGGAAGCCGTGCTAGGCGCGCGTCCCGAGGTGGTGGTGCGCCAGTGGGGCGGTGACGCCCGGCTAATGGCCGCCATTTCCCGGCGCGGCGTTCAGACGGTGAGTCTGGGCGACGCCGTCGACTTCGACGGCGTGCGGGCCAATGTCCGCCAGGTGGCCGTGGCCTTGAACCGCCAGGCCGAAGGCGAGGCGCTGTTGGCAAGAATGGACGCCGACCTGGCGCGAGCGGCCGGCGCGGGCAGAGGACGAAGCGCCTTTTACCTGACGCCCGGCGGCTACACGGCCGGCCCCAATACGATGATCGACGCCATGCTGCGGGCGGCCGGCTTCACCAACGCCTCGCCCCAGCCGTACTTTTCGCCCGCGCCTCTGGAACACCTGGTGCTGAACCCGCCCAAGGCGGTGGTGCTGGGTTTCTTTGACTTGACCCGGGCTGGCGCCGACCGTTGGGGACCCGGACGTCATGAGGCGCTGCGCAAGGCGACGCGCGGTCGGGTGATCGCCTCGCTGCCCGGCGCCATGCTGGGCTGCTCGGCCTGGTTCGCCGCCGATGGAGCGCGGGTCTTGGCGGAGGCGGCGCGATGAGCCCGCGTCGCCTGGAGTTTGTCCTGCTGCTGGTGTTGGGCGCCGCCGCGGTGGTCGCCATCGGCCTGGGCGAGAGTCCATTGAGCGCCGGCCAATATCACCAGGCCCTAAGCGATCCGGCCTCGCCGCCGGGCGAGGTGCTTTGGGCGATCCGCCTGCCGCGCGTGCTGATGGCCGCCCTGGTCGGCGCGGGCCTGGGCCTGGCGGGCGCGACGATGCAGGGAC
>NZ_JBAPVS010000087.1:0-1925 GCF_049283275.1 Caulobacter sp.
GTGCTGGACTCCATCGGGCTGAAGCTGGGCTTCGCCCTGTTCGCCACGGCTTGGTCGCTGATCACCATGGCCCATGGATTCGCGGGGAACTGGCAGGTCCTGCTGGGGCTGCGCGGCGCCTTGGGCGCGGCGGAGGGCTGCGCCCAGCCGGCCGGGATGAAAGCCGTATCGGTCTGGTTCCCGGCCAAGGAACGCGGCTTCGCCGGCGGGGCCTTCAACATCGGCGCCTCGATGGGGGCCGTGCTCGCGCCGCCGCTGGTGGCCTGGTCGATCCTGCTCTGGAACTGGCGGGCCGCCTTCCTGGTGGCCGGCGGCCTGGGCCTGGTCTGGGTGGTGCTGTGGCTGCTGGCCTACCAGTCGCCGGACAAGCACAAGGCCCTGTCGGACGCCGAGCGCGAGCTGATCACCTCGGGCCAGGAAGCCCATCTCGAGGCCGCCGGCGCGCGGCCCTCGATGCTCAGCCTACTGCGTCGCCGCAACTTCTGGGGCATCGCCCTGCCCAGGTTCCTGGCCGACCCCACCTGGGGCACGCTGTCGTTCTGGGTCCCGCTTTACCTGACCACGGTGCGCCACTTCGACCTGGCCCAGATCGCCATGTTCGCCTGGCTGCCCTTCGTGGCCGCCGACATCGGCTGCCTGTTCGGCCCGGCCGTGGTGCTGTTCCTGCAGAAGCGCGGCGTCAGCCTGATCGACGCCCGCCGCTGGGCCTTCACCCTGGGGGCGGTGTTGATGACCGGCATGATGTTCGTCGGCCGGGTCGAGAGCCCCTACCTGGCCATCGCCCTGCTGTGCCTGGGCGGCTTCGCCCACCAGACCCTGTCGGTGACGGTGATCACCATGTCGTCGGACCTTTTCCGCCGCAACGAGGTGGCGACCGTGGCGGGCATGGGCGGGTTCTTCGGCAACCTGGGGGTGCTGATCTTCTCGCTGCTGATCGGCGGCCTGGTGGCCAAGGTGGGCTATGATCCGTTCTTCGTCGCCCTGGGCGTGCTGGACCTGGCCGGGGCGGCCCTGCTGTGGACCCTGGTCCGCGATCCAGGCCGCCTGTCGCCGACCAAGCCCGTCGCCATTCCCGCCCTGTAGAGCGTTCCATGCCGCAAGACACGATCTCCAACCCGATCCTGCGGGGCTTCAATCCCGACCCGTCGATCATCCGCGTCGGCGAGGACTACTACGTCGCCACCTCGACCTTCGAGTGGTTCCCCGGCGTGCAGATCCATCATTCGCGGGACCTGGTGAACTGGCGGTTGCTGACCCGGCCCCTGACCCGGCCCAGCCAGCTGAACATGCTGGGCGCGGCCGACAGCTGCGGGGTCTGGGCGCCGTGCCTGACCCATGCCGACGGCAAGTTCTGGCTGATCTTCACCGACGTGAAGCGCTATGGCCGCACCACGGTGGGCGGGGCGTCGGGCGCGTCCCTGCGCGACTTCCACAACTACCTGGTCACCGCTGACAGCATCGAGGGGCCGTGGTCGGACCCGGTGTTCCTCAACAGCAGCGGCTTTGACCCCTCGCTGTTCCACGACGACGACGGCCGCAAGTGGCTGCTGAACCAGCTGTGGGATCACCGGCCGGGCCGTAACCGCTTCGCCGGCATCGTGGCCCAGCAATACGACGCCTCCGCCGCCCGACTGATCGGCCAGCGCAAGAACATCTTCCCCGGCACCGCCCTGGGCCTGACCGAGGCGCCGCATCTCTACAAGCGGGACGGCTGGTATCACCTGATCACCGCCGAGGGCGGCACGGGCTGGGGCCACGCCGTGACCATGTGCCGCTCGCGCACGCTGGAAGGCCCCTACGAGCTGCACCCCGACGGCCCGGTCCTGACCGCCCGCGACCGGCCGCACGCGGCGCTGCAGCGGGCCGGCCACGCCGACCTGGTCGAGACGCCCGACGGGACGACCTGGATGGCCTATCTGTGCGGC
>NZ_JBAPVS010000088.1:0-4241 GCF_049283275.1 Caulobacter sp.
CACCGTCAACAACGGCCACGACCCCGCGCGCGGCCACCATGTTGGTGCGGTCCAAGCCTTCGCGCGACGAGGCCGCGGCGTGCGGCGTGCCGATCACGTTGGGCAGGTCCAGCAGCGCCTGGGACACCGGCTTGTAGTCAGGGTCGCTCTCGCTGACATAGACGTCCAGCCCCGCGCCGGCCAGGCGGCCCGTGCGCAGCGCGTCCAGCAGGTGAGCGTCCTCGACCAGGCCGCCGCGCGCGGTGTTGATCAGGATCGCGGTGGGCTTCATGCCGTCGATCGCCCGTGCGTCGATCAGGAAGCGCGTCTCCGGAGTCAGGGGCGCGTGCAGGCTGACATAGTCGCTGCGGGCCAGCAGTTGCGGCAGGTCGACGAACTGGACGCCGGTCGCCCGGGCATAGTCGGCGTCTGGGCGCGGCGTATGGACCAGGACCTTGCAGTCGAAGCCGGATAGGCGCTTGACGACGCTCTTGCCGATCCGCCCCAGACCCACCAGGCCGACCGTCTTCTCGCACAGGTCCGACCCCATCAAGATCGACCAGTCGCCGTCGATCATCCGTTGCTGGGACTCGCGCAGACGGCGGCCGACCGCCAGCATCAGGCCGATCGTGTGGTCGGCCACCGACGCGTCGTTGCCGCCCGCCGCGATGGTCACCACCCGGCCCAGGTCGCGCGCCGCGGCCAGGTCGACGCGCTCGTAGCCCACCCCCCGGCGCGAGACGATCCGCAGGTCGGGCAGGGCGGTCAGCAGCTCACGGGTCACCCTCGCATGGCCGACGATCCACCCCGCCGCGCCGTCCAGGAGCTTGACGAGGTCGTCATGGGACAGATCGCCGTCGGCCTTTCCCACCGGCAGGGGCGCGATCGCCACCTCGCAGCCGTGGGACCGCAGGTAAGCGTGGGCGCGGTCGTCGAAGAAGCGTTGGGTGACAACGACCTTGCGGGCGCCAAGCATGTTTGATCTCCAGATTCGAAAAGGCCGCCGCAAGGGAAGCGCCCGGGTGTTTCCGCGCCAGATCGCGGCGCGCATCGTTCGATCCAAGTTTCGCAACACGGGCCCGAAGGGCCTTGTATCGCCGACGGCGTCTCGCCTTCCCGGAGGCCCGCGAGAACGAGTCTTTCACATCGCTAGCGACCTGCTTGCCATTTTGCATCCAAAAACTTGACGCATTGCATCCTGTGGCGTTAGTGGCTTTGAATGGCCGGCAAGGGTCAAAGTCTGTTGGGTGGGAAGCGCATGTTCGAAGGCCCTATCAAGATCATCGTCCCCGTGGGCTCGCTCGGGGCCGGGGTGGTCGAGGAGGAGGTCCGCCGGGGCGTCGCCCTGGGCGCGCACGCCATCGCCACCGACGCGGGGTCGACCGACAGCGGGGCGGCCTACCTGGCCCTGGGCATGTCCAAGAACAATCGCGGTTCGGTGAAGCGCGACCTGACCATCCTGATGAAGGCCGGCGCCGAGGCCGGGATCCCCGTCATCGTCGGCACCAGCGGCCAGGCGGGCGGCGACAAGAACGTCGACTGGACTCGTGACATCGCCGTCGAGATTGCGCGCGAACTGGGCATCTCGCCCCGGATCGCGCTGCTCTATTCGGAGCAGGACAAGACCGTCCTCAAGGCCCGGAACGCCGCCGGCAAGATCACGCCCCTGGCGCCGCTGGGGCCCTTGGACGACGCGACCATCGACAGCTGCGATCACATCGTCGCGGCCATGGGTCCCGAGCCGTACATGGCCGCCCTGCGAGCCGGCGCCGACATCATCCTCGGTGGTCGCACCACCGACACGGCGGTCATCGCCTGCTTCGCCCTGCTGCACGGCGCCCCTGAGGGTGCGTCCTGGCATGCGGGCAAGGTTTCCGAATGCGGCTCGCAATGCGCCGTTTACCGGGATCGCGGCGCGGGCGTCCTGTTGTCGATCGGCCGGGACGGCTTCGACGTCGAGCCGCTGGCGGCGAACAACCGTTGCGACCCCCACAGCGTCTCGGCCCACATGTTGTACGAGAACAGCGACCCCTTCCGCCTGACGGAACCCGGCGGGGTGCTGGACGTGACCCACTCGGTCTACACGCCGGTCGACGACCGCACGGTGAGGGTCACGGGCTCGATCTGGGATCCTAAGCCCTATACGATGAAGCTGGAGGGCGCGGCCGGCGGCCGCTACCAGACCCTGATGCTGGTCGGGATCCAGGATCCCGACGTCCTGGCCCGGGTCGACGAATTCCACGACAAGATGCTGGCCGCCCTCTACGAGCGCGCTCGAAAGTCGACCGGCCTGAGCGACTCCGATTTCCACATCTCGCTGCGGATGTACGGCTGGAACGCAGTGTCCGGCGATCGGCCGCCGCCCGGAACGGCGGCGCCGCGCGAGATCGGCGTGCTGTTCGTCGCCACCGCCGAAACCCAGGAGCTGGCGACCCAGATCGCCAAGGCCTGCAACGCCTATTTCTTCCACTACCCGATTTCGATGGACAAGGAGCTGCCCAGCTACGGCTTCGCTTTCACGCCGGCCGATGTCGAGCGCGGCCAGGTCTACGAGTTCAAGCTCAACCACGTGGTTCAGGTCGACGATCCCATGGAGCTGGTCCGCACAGCCTGGATCGACCTGCGCAAAGAGGAGGCCGCCCAATGACGACCGTCAGCGACGTCTGCCGTCACGTACGCTCCAAGAACGCCGGCCCCTACTGGGTGACGTTCGACCTGTTCTTCAAGGACCCGGAGGCCTTCGCCAAGTACAGCGACAGCCCGGCCTTGGGGCCCGATCTGCTGCACCAGCTGTTCGGCGCCGAACCGGCGCTGGTGAAGCGCTTTTCCGTGCCCAGCCTGAACGTGGTCAAGATCTCCTACGCCCGGGCCACGCCTCAGGGCGGCGAGGTTGAGCGCGACATGCACTGCGGCCAGCAATTCGTGCGGCTGCTTGACGTTCAACTGGACTGAGGAGACGGCCATGAACGCCCACGCCCCGGACATCACGCCCGACCAGGTCGACGCCCTGGAGACCGCGATCCGGATCGACCTCGCCGCGGCCTATCGGCTGGTGGCGCTGTTCGGTTGGGACGACCTGGTCTTCACTCACATCTCGGCTCGGATCCCGGGTCCGGAACACCACTTCCTGATCAATCCCTATGGCTGGATGTTCGAGGAGATCACCGCCTCGTCCCTGGTCAAGGTCGACCTCGACGGTCAGGTGGTCGGTCCGACCAAGGCGATGGTCAATCCCGCCGGCTTCACCATCCATTCGGCGGTGCACGCCGCGCGCGCCGACGCCGGCTGCGTGATGCATCTGCACACCGTGTCCGGCACGGCGGTCTCCTCCCAGGAGGCAGGCCTCTTGCCGCTGAACCAGACCGCCATGCTGCTGAACGGACGGGTCGCCTATCACGACTTCGAGGGCGTGGCTCTGAACCACGACGAGCGTCCGCGGCTGGTGGCGGACTTGGGCGATAAGACCGCCATGATCCTGCGCAACCACGGCACCCTGGTCACGGGTCGCTCGGTCGCCGAGGCGTTCACGACCATGTACTTCCTCGAGCGCTCCTGCCAGATGCAGGTGGCGGCCCAGGCGGGCGGTCCGCTGCGCATTCCCCATGACCACGTCCAGGACGTGGTCGAGCAGCAGTCGCAAGGTCTCAGCGTCGTGGCCGACAAGCTGGTCTGGCCGGGCCTGCTGCGGCGTCTGGATCGCCAGAACCCCGGTTACGCCGCCTGATCGGGCCGGGCGGGGAGGCGGCTCCTTCCTCGTCATCACCGCCTCGACGCCGGTGGCTCCGCCGTTCATCCTGTCGGACCTGAAAATCCGTTCGGCGATCCACGCCGGCAGTCTTGGAGGGATGCGCATGGCCTACGGCGACTATCAGAATGAGATCTATTTCAAGGGCCTGCACGGCGTGAAGCCGAGCTGGCCGGTGGATTTCGCGACGCTGGAGCAGCGGGCCGCCGCCGCGTTGCCGCCGGCGGTGCTGTCCTACGTCCAGGGCGGCTGTGGCGACGAGTTCACCCAGAACCACAACGCCCACGCCTTCAAGCGCTGGGGTCTTGTGCCCCGCATGATGGTCGACTGCACGCGCCGCGACCTGTCGGTGAACCTGTTCGGGCTGACCCTGCCGACGCCGCTGTTCATGGCGCCGATCGGCGTGATCGGCCTGTGCGCCCAGGACGGTCACGGCGACATCGCCACGGCCCAGGCGGCGGCCGCCACCGGCGCGCCGATGGTCGCCTCGACCTTGACCAACGATCCGATGGAAGAC
>NZ_JBAPVS010000089.1:0-21432 GCF_049283275.1 Caulobacter sp.
TCGGCGATCGAGACGCCGTTGAACTTGGCGTTGGTGACGGCCTTGGTGATCTGGTCGCGCAGGCTTTCGAAGTCAGACTTCAGGGCGTTGAACGAGGCGCTGTTCAGCGAGGTGTCGGAAGCGGCCAAGGCCTTTTCCTTCATCTTGCCCAGCAGATCGGTGACGGTGTCGCCGGCGGCCAGGGCCACGTCGATGGTCGACTGACCACGTTGCAGCGAGTCCTTCACGGCGTTCAGCGAATTGGCGGTGGTCGATTGGTTCTTGGCCATCGCCCAGATCGCGCCATTGTCCTTGGCGTTGCCGACCTTCTTGCCGGTGTTGATACGCTGTTGCGTAACACCCAAATCGGCGTTGGTGGCGTTCAGGTTCTGCAGGGCGATCATCGCGCCTGCGTTGGTGTTGATGCTATTCAGCGGCATCTCGACATTCCTATTCAAGGGTTCCGACGTCATTTTGACTGCCGGGAGCTTTTTGCTCAGGAACCTACGCAGCAAAGATCGGGCCAAAAATGCCCAGTCGGCAAAAACCGCCAACACCTTGAAATAGTGAAGTTATGGTTTGATTTACCATGTATCTAATCGGCAAATATTGCCGAGCATTGGATCGTGTGGGAAAATTTTGCCGGGCAAATTCAGACCAAGCTCGGATGGCTCGACGAACTCAGGGGCCTGAAAAAAGAAATGCCGGACGGCCCGTAGGCCGTCCGGCTTTGATCGCCTCTTGAAGCCTAGTCGCCGATCACTTGAACAGCGAAAGGATCGACTGAGGCGTCTGGTTGGCGATCGAGAGCGCCTGAACACCCAGTTGCTGCTTGGTTTGCAGCGATTGCAGCTTGGCGCTTTCCTTGGCCAGGTCCGCATCAACCAGGTTGCCCACGCCAGCGTCCAAGCTGTCCTGCAGCTTACCCGTGAAGGTCAGATGCATGTCCAGACCCGTCGAGCTGGTGCCCAGCGAGGCCAGCTTGTTGGTCGCCGTGCCCAGAGCGTCACTGATGTCCGTGATCATCGTCTTGGCGGCCGCCGCGTCGGTGAACGACGAGGTGGCCGTGAGACCCAGACCGACGAGCGACAACGTCTTGGCGCTGACCGTGTAGGCGACACCGTCCGAGTTGCTGAGGAATTGCAACTTCGAAGTGGTGCCGTCGACGAGGCTTGCGCCATTGAATTTGGCGTTCGTCACAGCCTTGGTGATCTGATCACGCAGGCTTTCGAAGTCCGACTTCAGGGAATTGAACGACGCGCTGTTCAGCGAGGTGTCGGAAGCGGCCAGGGCCTTTTCCTTCATCTTGCCGAGCAGATCGGTGATGGTGTCGCCAGCTGCAAGGCCGACATCGATCGTCGATTGGCCGCGCTGGAGGGAATCCTTCACGGCGTTCAGCGAGGTCGAGGTCGCGCTCTGCATCTTAGCCATCGACCAGATCGCGCCGTTGTCCTTGGCGGTCGAGATCTTCTTGCCGGTGTTGATGCGTTGCTGAGTGGTTTGAAGCTCCGCGTTGGTGGCGTTCAGGTTTTGCAGCGCGATCATCGCGCCGGGATTGGTGTTGATGGAGTTCTGCATGGTCATTCTCGCCATTTTGGGAGGATTGCCCCGGCGTTTTGCCGGCCGGGCGTTTTGCCCACGGAACCCTTCGCAAGCGGCGGGCCACTTGGCGCCGCCCAGACCATGGCCTTAGCTCATTGATTTTTCTATGTATTCATAGGCCCCAGGCCAAACACAAAACCGCCCGGCGAATGCAACATTCGCCGGGCGGCAGATTGTTCCGGAAAGATTTGCCGGAGAGGGCTTCGCACCCTCCCCAGCCCTGGCGCTTGGGATCAAACCCCGTCGGCGCGTCCAGCCAAGCCTTGCATGATCATGCGGTTGATCTCGATCAGCGGCTCGAAATCTTCCTCCTTGCGCATCACGGCGCTGGAGTGGCGGCCGACCCAAAGGCTGAGCGAAATTATGCTGGCGCGCAGCTGCACCGGCAGGGTGTTTTCCGGCAAAGAGCAGTCGGTCGCCAGGGCCGACCACACACGCCGATTCCAGTCGAGCGCGTTGATGCGCGTGGCGACATCGTCAGCCGGCGCCTGGGACGCGGTCATCAACGCACGCGTCACCTGACCGAACAGACGATATTCCATCTCGCGCGGATTTTCGGTCCGCGTCGCCGTCTGTTGATAGGCGCTAAGAGACATGCCCCAACCTCTGATCTTCGTATTCGATTAGCTTGCGGCTCAGCATGAGAGCCTTGTAGTGCTCGCGCGCCATGACGTGCTTTGAGATGGCGATGCAGTCGCTCAGCACGTCTGGATTGCGCACCACGCCCATGAACTCGGTCAGGCGGGTCGCGAACTCCTCGTACTGACGCTCGGCGGCGGCCTCATCCAGATACATCATCATGACCGGGAAATAGATCCGACGCGCCGGCGTGGTGGCCTCATCGGGCTGCATGATGTCCTTTTCACGCAGCACCGAGGCTTTGTTCTGGAGCACCAAGACGCCGCGACGGTCGCCGTTCTGGACAACCGCGCCGTTCAGCACGAATTTTTCGCCGGGTTTCAACGACAGCTTCAATGGCACCAGGCCGCTCCCTCTTGCATTGCTGCGTCGCCCCCACCCGTCGGAAATGACAGTTCGGAGCAGAAACTAGGCGGAGGCGGTTAACGCCCCCTTGCCAAGCCCGCGACCGTGAGCCGCAGCTTTAGGATACAATTAAGCATACTGACCCAGAGGATGGCGCTCTCCAATCGCCAAGGCTTGCAATAGATGCCCCGCAGTCGCGACACCAAGATCTCGGTCGGCGCCCTAGCCAGCGCTCAGGAAGCTGTCGCCCAGGCCGTTAACCTTGGCTTCAAGACCGCGGCCGGCGACGCCGCCTCCACCGAAGCTCTGGCGCGGCTGGATCGCCAGACCACCGAGGTCCGGAACCAGGAAACCGCCAGACTGCTGGCCAGGTCGATCCAGGCCATGCACAACCGCGACTTCGTCAAGGGCGAAAAGCTGGCGATCAAGGCGCTGGAACGCGACGACAAGCAGGGCGTGGCCTGGCACGTTCTGGGCATTGCCCGTGAGAAGATCGGCGACTTCGCCGGCTCGATGCGCTGCTACGAGGCGGCCTTGCAATTGCTGCCCGACCACGGCGCCGTCGCCGGCGACCTGGGCCGCCTGGCCTTCCGCATGGAGATGCCGGAGATCGCCGCCAAGTTCTTCATGCACTACGTCAACGCCCGCCCCGGCGACCTGGAGGGCGTCAACAATCTGGCCTGCGCCCTACGCGACCTCAATCGCTGCGAAGAGGCTATCGAGATTCTGCGCCCGGCCCTCAACGACAATCCCACTGAGCCGATCTTGTGGAACACCCTGGGCACGGTGATGTGCAGCCTGGGTGACGGCAAGACGGCCCTGACCTTCTTCGACGAGACCCTGCGGTTGGCCCCGCAATTCGGCAAGGGCTACCACAACCGAGCCTACGCCAAGCTCGACCTCGGCGATGTCGAGGGCGCTCTGGCCGACTGCGATCTGGCGATCGCCGCGGCACGATCGGCCGAGGATCTGGCGACCATGCAGTTTGGCCGCGCGACCACCTTGCTGGCTTTGGGGCGGGTCAAGGAAGGCTGGAAGGCTTATGGGGCCCGGTTCTCCAAAGATCTGGTCGAAGCGCCGCGCTTCACCATCGAGGCCCCGCGCTGGCGCCCAGGCATGGACCTGGCCGGCAAGTCGCTGATGATCTGCGCCGAGCAGGGCCTGGGCGACGAGGTGATGTTCGCCAACATGCTGCCCGATGTGATCAAGGCCTTGGGTCCCGACGGCGCCCTGACCATCGCGGTCGAGCGCCGACTGATCCCGCTGTTCGAACGCTCTTTCCCTAAGGCCGCCGTCTTCCCGCACAAGACGGTCGCGTTCGAGGGCCGCGTCTTTCGGGGCGCGCCGGAAATCGAGGACTGGAGCGGCATCGACTTCTGGACGCCGTTGGGCGATCTGCTGGAGACCTTCCGTCCCAGCGTGGATGCTTTTCCCAATCGGCCCAATTTCCTCCAGGCGGATCCGGCGCGGGTCGAACATTGGCGGCGGACCCTGGAGAGCGCGCCCGCGGGCCCAAAGGTCGGGTTGCTTTGGAAGAGTCTGAAGCTGAACGGCGAACGCGCTCGCCAGTTTTCGCCCTTCATGCTGTGGCGGCCGATCTTGGAGGTTCCGGGCCTCACCTTCGTCAATCTGCAATACGGCGACTGCAGCGAGGAGATCGCCTTAGCCAAGGCGGAGTTCGGCGTCGACATCTGGCAGCCGCCGGGAATCGACCTGAAGCAAGACCTCGACGACGTCGCCGCCCTATGCTGCGCCATGGACCTGATCATCGGCTTCTCGAACGCCACCACCAATCTGGGCGGCGCCTGCGGCGCGCCGATCTGGATGCTGACCGGCGCCGCCTCGTGGACCCGCCTGGGCGCCCAGACGTGGCCCTGGTATCCTCAGACCCGCTGCTTCATCACGCCGGATTTCAACGCCTGGAACCCGACCATGGAGTCGGTCAGCGAGGCCTTACGCGACCGCTTCTCGATCGGTTGAGCCATTGGGCCTCACTATGAGGCGACCCCATTCAACCGTGGACGAACTCCGACGCTAGGGTTCCAAGATCCGGTTCCAACTGTGAGTACGCCATTGCCGCTCGCCATCCTCCAAGCCCGCATGTCCTCGACGCGGCTTCCCGGCAAGGTTCTGGCCGATGTGGCCGGAGCGCCGATGATCCTGCGGCAGATCGAGCGGCTCAATCGCTCCACCCGCCTGGAGCGAATCGTCGTCGCCACTTCAGACCAGGCCAGCGACGATCCGCTGGCTGCCTGCCTGAACGCCGTCGGCGTCCCAGTATTCCGCGGATCGCTGGACGACGTGCTGGCGCGCTATATCGGCGCGATCCAGGCCTTCGGCCCTGTCCGCACCGTCGTGCGCCTCACGGCCGACTGCCCCTTGGCCGATCCACAGGTGATCGACCAGACCCTGGCGCTGCATGAACGGTCGAACGCCGACTATACGTCCAACACACCGATCCGACGTAGTTTCGCCAAAGGCCTGGACGTCGAGGTCTTCGAATCCGCAGCGCTAAGGATCGCCGCCAACGAAACGGCAGATCTCTACGACCACGAACACGTTACGCCTTTCCTCTACCGCCATCCCCACCGCTTCAAGATCGCGGGCTTGGAGCAGACCGCCGATGAGGGCGACGTACGCTGGACGGTTGATCGGCCCGACGATCTGGACTTCGTCCGCGCCGTGTACGATGGACTCTACGCTGGCAATCCGACCTTCACGTCGGACGACGTCCGCGCCTTCGTACGAAGCCGGCCAGACCTGGCCGCCCTGGGGGGAGATCGTCGCGTATGACCCTGCAAACCTCGCACGTCGTCATTCTGCGCGATGTTACGCAAGACGATCGTCAGAGGCTGCTGGATTGGCGCAACAGTCCCGAGGTCGCGGCCTTCATGTATTCCGACCACGAGATCGGCCAAGCAGAGCATGACCGTTGGTTTGACGGCATGGCCGGCGACGCCCGCCGTCGCTACTGGGTGATCGAGGTCGACGGCGAACCGGTGGGCTTGGCCAACCTGGCCGACATCGACGTCCGAAACCGTCGCTGCGCCTGGGCCTACTACCTGGCCAGCCCCTCCGTGCGCGGCCTGGGCGTCGGCTCTTACATCGAGTTCTGGATGATCGAATACGTCTTCGGAACCCTTGGGTTCGACAAGCTGTGGTGCGAGGTGCTGTTGTCCAACGAGAGCGTCTGGAAACTCCACGAGCGTTACGGCTTCCAGCGCGAGGCGCTGTTTCGCCATCACGTGATCAAGGACGGCGCGCCGGCCAATGTGGTCGGGCTTGGCCTGCTGGCCCGCGACTGGTCCTCGAGGCGCGACCAGATGGTTCAGCGCTTGCTGGAAAAGGGCTACGCCGTTCCCTTCGCCTAGATCCGTCATCTGAAATTCACGGAACAATCGTCGCGCACGACGGGTTGAAGCCGAGACCACGGGAGCGCGCCGCTCTCGCCCCCACCTCGGTTTCAGGGAGCCTGCCATGCCCACCGACATCGACTATGACGACCAGGACCGCGCCGAAGTCCTGGACGAGACCAACCTGACTGAGGACGGCGAGGACATCGCCAATTTCGACGAATTGGACGATGTCTACGATGTGACCCAGGCCGACGGCGACGACGACGAGGATGACGATGACGTCGACGGCTTTGAAGACGAGGACGCCGACGGCATCGACGATGATCTCGAGGGCGAACGCGACGACGAGGGACTGGACGTCGAGCGCGAACCGCTCAGTGCGATCGCCGGTGACGACGCGGATCTCGAAGATTCCGTCTCGGACGATGACGACAGCACCGCCGATTTTGAATCCACGGAACTGGCGGATGATGACATCGAGGCGCTCGGTTACGCCAAGGAAAGCTGATGCCTGCTGGACAAGGCCGGCCGGGTTGCTGAAACCTCGCGACGAAGCGCGACCACAAGCCGGCTTGATCCAGCCGACCGTTGGTCTGTAGGTTAGTCCTGATTTGAACAACTGTTCGAGGCGTCCTTATTCGAGACGCCGTCAGGAAACCGCATGAGCTCTCGCTTCGAAGGCACCGCCGACTACGTCGCAACCGACGACCTGAAGGTGGCCGTCAACGCCGCCGTGGCGCTGGAACGGCCCCTACTGATCAAGGGCGAGCCCGGCACCGGCAAGACGGTGCTGGCCTACGAAGTGGCCAAGGCGATGAACGCGCCGCTGCTGACCTGGCACATCAAATCGACCACCAAGGCCCAGCAGGGCCTGTACGAATACGATGCGGTGACCCGCCTGCGCGACAGCCAGCTGGGTGACGAGCGGGTCAAGGACGTCCGCAACTACATCAAGAAGGGCAAGCTGTGGGAGGCTTTCGAAGCCCCGACCCGCCCCGTGCTGCTGATCGACGAGATCGACAAGGCCGACATCGAGTTCCCCAACGATCTGCTGCAAGAGCTCGATCGCAACGAATTCTATGTCTACGAGACCAATGAGACGATCGCCGCCAAGGTTCGGCCGATCATCATCATCACGTCGAACAACGAGAAGGAGCTGCCGGACGCCTTCTTGCGCCGCTGCTTCTTCCACTACATCCGCTTCCCGGAGGAAGCGACGATGCAGGCCATCGTCGACGTGCACTTCCCGGGCATCAAGCAGAAGCTGGTCGCCGAGGCCCTGCGGATTTTCTACGACATGCGCAAGGTGCCGGGCCTGAAGAAAAAGCCCTCGACCTCGGAGCTTCTGGACTGGCTGAAGCTGCTGCTGGTCGAGGACATCGACGAGACCACCCTGCGCGAGAAGGACCCGACCAAGTTGATTCCGCCGCTGCACGGCGCCCTGTTGAAGAACGAACAGGACGTCCACCTGTTCGAGCGCCTGGCCTTCCTGGCTCGCCGCGAGGGTTCGGGGGCGCGCCCAGGCCAGTAGGCGGGGCAGTCGCGGCCGTTACCGCGATTTCATTGGATTTCCGCTCGCCGGCAGATCAGGTTCGCGCCGAACGGGAGATTCCTTCGATGCGACACCTGCCGCTGTTGGCCGTGAGCGTGGCCGCCCTTGCCGCCTGTTCCTTGGCCGCCTGCTCGCCCAGGACCCTCGTCAAGGATGAGGCGCAAAAATCGTCCGGCAAAGGCGCGCCGCTGCGGGTGATCAGCAAGCTGGACTGCCCGGACAAGCAGGGCGAGTTGACCCGTCTCAGCGCCGCCGCCGACGGCCAAAGCTGCCTCTATGGCGGCCAGAACGCCGAGGTGACCCTTAGCCTGATCGCCCTGAACGGCGGCGACGCCGAGGCCGCCCTGGCGCCGATCGAAGCCGACCTGAAGGCCCTGATGCCGGCCATGAAGTCCTCGCCCACGCCGCCGACCCCGCCCGGCGGCAGGCCGCGCGGCGAGAGCGCCAAGATCAGCCTGCCCGGAATCAAGATCGACGCCCACGACAAGGGCGCCGACATCAGGATCGGCGGCCTGAGCATCAACGCCAATGACGACGGGGCCGAGGTCCGAGTGGCCAAGAACGTCACGGTCCGCGACGGCGACACCGTCAAGCACGTCACCGAGCGAACCAACGGCGGCAATTCGAACGTCAGCGTCAAGTCCAGCAGCGACGAAGAGGGCGACACCGAAATCCACGCCACCGACGACGGCGCCCAGATCCGCCAGCGCAAGGGCGGCGACGGCGTGCGCGCCACCCTGATCCTGGCCAGCGACAAGGCGGCCAGCGGCTACCGTGTCGTCGGCTACGAAGCCCGCGGCCCCAAGGGCGGCCCGCTGGCCGTGGCGGTGGTCAAGGCCAAGGGGCGCGACGGCAGCGACCACGACATCTTCGAGGACATGAAGAGGCTGGTGAAACACAACGTCGGGGGTTGATCCGCCTCCTATGGGGGCGGACAGGCGGCGAAGCCGCCAGGTGGGGGCAAGTGCGGTGACGCCCTAAACCGGCGTCACCTCCATCACCTTGTAGGTCAGGGGCCGGCCGTCCTCGTCGGTGACGGTGACATATTCTCCCGTGGCAAACCGGTGCTGGCCAAGGCGATGGACCGGCTCGTCGTCCAGGTCCCCGCCCGCGTCATAGTCGAAAAACCACCGCTCGCCGCGACGGTTCAGGCGGCCGTCCGCCGCGTCCTCGTCCGGAGCAAAGCGGCGCACCACGCACTCGTCCTTGGCCTTGGCATAGGCCGCGGCGTCCAGGTGGCCGTCCTCGGTCAGAGGCGCGGTCAGGGCGTAGCCCCGATGGTCGTCGCCTCCCGCGAACTCGGTGCCGGGATTTCGGGCCAGGCGCATGACGATGCGTGACAGGGACATTTGGACGTCCTCCTATTTCAACGAAAACAACGGTCTAATGCGACAGGAACAACGAGGGCCCGTCGTTGTTCAGCAGGCTTCGCGTGGTGCCCCCGAAGATGAACTCCTGCAGGCGAGGATGGCCGAAGGCGCCGGCCACCAGGAAATCGGCCCCGACCTCCTTGGCCGCTCCTAACAGCAATCCCGCCGCATCGCCCGAACCGTCCAGGACCTTGGATGTGGCGACGACGCCCCGCGCGGCCAGGAACTCGACCAGCCGCTCCAGGGCGAAGCTGCGCGACGAGACGCCCGGCGCGCCGGCCACCACCACCTTGGCGGCCTTCTGCAGCAGCGGCAGCGAGGTGCGCATGGCCCGGCTGGCCTCCTTGCCGCCGTCCCAGGCCACCATGACGGTTCCGCCGACCTTGAGCCCAGGCCGCGCCACCACCACGGGACGCTGCTCGTCGGCGATCATCTGCTGAAACGCCTCGGCCAGCGGACCTTTGCCGCGCGCGGCGGCGTTGTCGAAGACGATCACGTCCGACAGTCGCCCCTCCATGGCCAGGCCCGCCCAGACCGGCGATTCCAGACTGATCGCCCTGCTGCGGGCATAGCCCAGCTCGGCCACCATCTTGTCGACGGTGTGGTGGCCCTCGACCGCGGCTTCCTTCAGACTTTCCAGCGCCGTGACCTGCACGCCGCCCATGAAGCCCTCGCCCATCCAGGGCATCAGGTCGGCCATGTCGGCCGGGGCGTGGACGCAGGCCAATTCGGCGTCGAAACCCTCGGCCAGCACCCTGGCCGACTCCAAAAGCCCCCGGTCGGCGGTCGCGCCGGCCAGCGGCGCCATGATTCTCGCCCAGCTCATGATCGATCTCCCGGTCCAGGCCCGCAGAACGGTGAGGCCCATTCAACAGGCCCCATTTCCACAGGCAACCACCCACGCCTCATTGATCTTTCTCAATCGATGGGCCAGTCCAGACCAGATAGGGCCTGCACCTTCACCGTAAGGAACGAATTCGTGGCCAAAGGGCTGCATAAAACTCCGCCCCGGGCGTGGCAGCGCATGCTGTCGGGACGCAGGCTCGACCTGCTGGATCCCTCGCCCATGGACATCGAGATCGAGGACATCGCCCACGGCCTGGCCCGGGTGGCGCGCTGGAACGGCCAGACCACAGGCGAGCATGGCTTCTCCGTGGCCCAGCACAGCGTGGTGGTCGAGGAGATCGCCGCGCACATCCGGCCCGATCTGGAGCCCAAATGGCGGCTGGCCGCCCTGCTGCACGACGCCAGCGAATATGTGATCGGCGACATGATCAGCCCGTTCAAGGCGGCGCTGGGCGTCAGTTATAAGGATTTCGAGGCCCGCCTGGAGGACGCCATCCACATCCGCTTCGGCCTGCCGCCGAAGACTCCGCCGATGATCAAAAAGCTGATCAAGCAGGCCGACCGCGCCTGCGCCTTCTTCGAGGCCACCCAACTGGCCGGCTTCGACCATGCCGAATCCCTGTCGATCTTCGGTTCGCCCCCGCCCGGTTACGACCTGAAGATCCTGCCCCTGCCGCCGTTCGAGGCCCAGGCCCGCTATGTTCAGCGCTTCCATGTGCTGTCCCGCGCGGCCGGTTTCGAGTCCGCGCCCGGCATGGCGTTCGAAACCGAATGACGGGGCCCCAAAATCAAGGTGGAGGCTCGACGTCGGTCGTCATCGGCCTGTCGGCGGTGGTGGTGGCTATCCGCGACGGCGAGGCCGTGGTGCTGACCGTGCGGCCGCACGACGCGATCACCGACATCGCCAGCCCCCTGCCCGGCCTGCCGTTCGGTCCGTTCGACCCGGCCGGCCACCGCACGTTCGAGCTGGGCCTGCGGGCCTTTGTCACCCAGCAGACCCGTTTCCAGCTGGGCTATGTGGAGCAGCTCTACACCTTCGGCGACGAGGGCCGCGACGCCCCGCGGGCCGAGATGGGGGCCGGCGCGGCCCGGGTCGTCTCGGTCGGCTATCTGGGCCTGACCCCCACCGCCGTCGAGACCCAGGCGCCCGACACCGCCTGGGCCCCGTGGTCGGCCTTCTTCCCGTGGGAGGACTGGCGCCACGGCCGCCCCACCTTGCTGGACGAGGCCATCGCTCCGGCCCTGCGCCGCTGGGCTCGTGACGACGCCGGCAAGTGGTCCCGCGCCCGCCTGGCCTTCGCCCTGGACGGCGCGCCTTGGAACGAGGAGCGGGTGCTGGAGCGCTATGAACTGCTCTACGAGGCCAGCCTGGCGCCCGAGGCCGCCCGCGACCGGGCCCGGGCCGAGGGCCAGGACCCCGCCGAGCCCGCGGCCCTTTCCGCCGCCCTGGGCGAACCGATGATCTCGGATCACCGCCGCATCCTGGCCACCGGCCTCTCGCGCCTCCGGGGCAAGATCAAGTACCGCCCGGTGGTGTTCGAGCTGATGCCGGCCGAGTTCACCCTCTCGGCCCTGCAACGCACCGTCGAGGCCATCGCCGGGGTGCCGCTGCACAAGCAGAACTTCCGCCGGGTGGTCGAGCGCGAGGACCTGGTGGAGGGCCTGGGCCGCCAGGACGCCGACACCGGCGGCCGCCCGGCCGAGCTGTTCCGCTTCAGACGCGAGATCCTGGCGGCGCGGCCGGCCATGGGGCTGAGCCTGCCGTTGCTGCGGGACTGATCGGGGACACACACTCGCCTTAGGACCTATCGACATTCACGCTCGGTGCGTGGTCCTCGTCCTTCGACAGGCTCAGGATGAGGACCATTTTCGAGTCCGGGCGGTAGAAAAACCTCATCCTGAGCTTGTCGCCAAAAAGCACTTGGGGGACGAGGTTTTCGTCTCAGACGCTGAATGTCGATAAGCCCTAATCCTCGTTCCGAGGCGCCGCCGCCCGCGCCGCCCGGCTCGCCGCCGCCATCCTCAGTCGCCGGCGGATGTTGCGACGGAGGTAGGCCATCCTCTTGGGGGTTCGCCCGCTGTCGTCGCCCATGGGGTCGGTCTGTTGCTGATCGGCTGCCGGGTGGCGCGAAGCCGGGCTCGGGTCTTGGACCTGGTCATGACGCCTCCTTGGCGCGGTTATGGACACGACTTGCCGCCTCACGCGGCAAGCCGCTGAAGTTCGGGGAGGGACGCGGAGCGCCGGGCCAGGCCCGGAAGCTGTTTGAAGAAATACCGTTTCGACCAGGACCGACGCTCCGCGCGATCGTTATCCGGGAGCGTCCGGCGGTCGGCCCTGTTCGGGCCTCGCCGACTTTAAGCCCCCGACGGGCGGGCCGGGCTCGCGTTGCCCGGTCCCGGAACGCTTGCGTCACCGCAAGCCTGTCGCGCCATCGGCCCTCATCCAACGCCGTTTCTGTGTTCCAGGCTCGGCCAGCACCAGATGGATGAAGTTGGCGATCCCTTGCGGAACCGCCGCCGACGAGCGCGCCCGCTCGACCGCACCCCAAGGCCGCGAAGGTCGCAGGCCTTAGCGCCCTCCCCATCGCCTTGAGATGTTCTGATTATGCCGCAGCGCGAGAGAGTGGGGATAAGTGGATTATCGGCGTTGTTTTCGTTAGGGAAACACGCCGGGAGCGATGGGGATAAGTTTTTTTGGTCCGGTTTCGGCCACCCCGTTGTTCGAGGCCGTCTACGGCAGGAAGGCCCGCGCGCCGGGCCAACTGGCGCGGTCCCGGACGGCGCTCGGGCCTGATCTCGATCGGGGTGTGTGCAACCTTTAGTCGGCAGCATTTGCCGAAGGTTGCATTTCTTATGAGTGTGGGTTTGCTAAGTCATTGAAAAGAAGCGGCAAGCGTCTGGCATGGCGCTTGCTGCTGCTCCTGCGGATTGGTCCCGTTTACCCGCAGGAGCCCTCATGTCGATCAATGCGGTTTCGTCCCAGCAGCCCATCTATACGCCCAAGAGCCAGGCGGCGGCCTCGTCGAGCCCGGCCTTCACCCTGGAAACAGATGCGGCGCCGGCAGCGAAGCCGGGCCCCCTCTTCAAGCCCACTGGGGTCCTATCGGTGTCCGGCCTCGACATGGAGGCGATGACGGCTCGGTGGGAGGCGGTCCGGCCGGAGATGGAGGCCCGCGAAAAGGCCTGGCGCGCGCAGCTCGATGGTTATGGCGACTACGCGAAGGGCTTCGCCGCCGCCCAGAACGACCAGCCTTATGGCCAGGTCACCAAGAACGGCGAGGTGATCGCCACGGTCTACAACAGCGGCGTGATGAGCGGTCCGGGCACCACCCAGATCGACGGGGAGCATCCGCCCGGCATGAAGGGCCCTGAACTGGCCAAATGGCGCGCCGAACAGATCTTGAAGGCGACGGGCGGGACGTTCGCCAGCCTCGATACGGCGGTGACCCAGGAGGCCTGGGTCGCCCAGCAGGCCAAGCTCCCGTCGCGCATGACGCCTACGGAATGGGCCGCGGCCAATGGGGTCCCGGACTTCTTCAATGGGCGCGCGCGTCTCAGCGACATCGGGTCTGATCCTTCCATGTCGATCGACGCGGTTTCGTCCCGGCAGGCCGTCCACGCCCCAGCGGCTCGGATGGCGGCGGCGTCCGCTCCGGTCTTCACCCTCGACCCGGACGCGGCGCCGGCAGTCGTCCCCAAGCCGCCTCTGAGCGTGGCGGCGCCGACCAGCGGTGAAATCCAGGCGCGCATGGCGCTGCTGGAGCAGCAGCGGCCGGAGATGGAGGCGCGCGCCAAGGCCTGGCACGAGATGCTGGACGGCTGGGTCAACGCCGCAAAGGACGCCGCCGCCGCCCAGAACGACCAGCCCTATGGCCAGGTCACCAAGAACGGCGAGGTCATCGCCACGGTCTACAACAGCGGCGCGATGAGCGGTCCGGGGAGCAACCAGATCGACTGGGACCAGCCGCCCGGCATGAAGGGGCCGGAGCTGGCCAAGTGGCGGGCCGAACAGATCCTGAAGGCGACCGGTGGGACGTTCGCCGGCCTGGACACGGCCGAGACCCAGGAGGCCTGGGGCGCCCGGCAGGCCAACAACAAACCCACCCTGGGGCTCATGGAGTGGGGGGCGGCCAACGGGTTCCCCAACTTCTTCGATGGGCGCTCGCATTTCAGCGACATCCGAGCCTGATCTCGGCCATGTCGATCACCGCTGTTTCGTCCCGCCAAAGCCACCAATCGCCCCTTCGGGCAAAGCCGGTTGCGTGGAGCGCTATCTGAGCCACCGCCCGCAGAGGGGGAGGATCTGTCCGCTCATCACCTCTCAGCTGACGACCGGAGAGTCCGCTTTCGACGGCGGCGCGGGCTCCGCCGATCGCCGCGCCCCCTCGGGCGGCGACAAGGCGACCTCCCCTTCCCGCGCCAGCCGCGCCCGCCATTTGGCCTTCAGGGTGTGCGAGGTGTCGCGCGAGCCGTCGTGGCTCCAGCCGGGCGGGCCGAAGATGTAGCCCGGGGCGTGGCGCGGGTGCCTGACCACGTCCTTGCCGATGCCGATGAACTCGTGGAAGACGTTGGTCAGCAGGTTGAAGCTGGCCAGGTTCTTGACCGTCCCGTAGCGGCAGGGCTCGTCGTCCGTCTCCGGAATGAAGGTGCCGAACATCCGGTCCCAGATGATCAGGATGCCGGCGTAGTTGGCGTCCAGATAGCGGGGATTGCGGGCGTGGTGCACCCGGTGGTGCGAGGGCGTGTTGAACACCGCCTCGAACCAGCGCGGCATGCGCTTGATGGCCTCGGTATGGATCCAGAACTGGTAGATCAGGCTGATCCCCTTCTGGATGGCCACCATGGCCGGCGGGAAGCCCAGGAACGACAGCGGCAGCCACAGCAGCCAGGTCCCCACGACGCCGCCCGTCCAGGTCTGCCGTAGGGCGGTCGACAGATTGTAGTGGGTGGAGGTGTGGTGGTTGACGTGGCTGGCCCACCAGACCCTTCGCTCGTGGGCGATGCGGTGGAACCAATAGTAGGTCAGGTCCTCGGCGAAGAAGAGGATCACCCAGGCCCAGACGGCGGTCATCGGGATCGTGAAGATCCGGTGCTGCCAGACCCAGACTGTGGCGGCGAAGATCGCGCCGCCCAGGATCGCGCCCGCGACGCTGCTGCCCAGGCCCAGGCTCAGGGACATGGCGGTGTCCTTGGCCTCATAGCGCGCGTTGGCCTTGCCCATCCGGGCCAGGACGATCTCGAGGATGACGGCCAGCACGAAAAACGGGATCGCCATCTGGACGGGGTCGAAGGTCTTCATGCGGCGACCTCATGCGAGACGAACTGCGGCGGCGGCCAGGCGCCGTCCTTCAGGGCCAGGCGGGGCGCGGCGTCGGCGGTCTTCACGACGACAAAGCCCTTGTGGGTCTTGGCCGCCAGGGCGGCGCTCCAGGCCAGGTCGCGGGCCACGTAGCCGTCACCCTTGCGCCAGACGATCAGGGCCCGCTCGCCCGAGCGCGCCATCAGGCCCGCGCCGTCGGCGGCGATCCACAGGGTGTCGATGGTGTCGTCGGGGAACTCCACCGCCAGCAGGGCGCGCGCGCTTTGCGCGTCGAGCGGCGGGGTCGGACGCGGAATCCGCGCCCAGGCCGCGAGGGCGACCAGCAGGCTGACGGCCACGGCCGAGCCCAGCAACTGAATCAACAGCGCCTTGTCCAAAGCGACGCTTCCTCCCGTGATCTTGACGCCAGCGTCACGCTCCGGGCCGCGAGCGTCAAGGGCGACCTGACGGCGGCGCGCCGACACCTTGGGTGTTTACCTCCCCCGCTTTCGTGCCCAAGGTTGAATGTCCGCCACAGAGCGGGCGGGTTTTCAGGAGTTTCGGATGTCGTTGATGTTCCAGCCGCTGAAGAAGTACGCGGAATTCTCCGGCCGGGCGCGTCGCCTGGAGTTCTGGCTGTTCGCCCTCTTCATCGCGCTCGTGGAGATCGTCTACTGGGTGCTGATGGCCGCGACCGGCAATTTCGATCCGTCGCGCTATGGGGCGGTCAACGGCCTGGGCATGGCCCTGATGGGCCTGTTCACGATCTTCGGGCTGGCGATCATCGTCCCCAGCCTCGCTGTGACCTTCCGGCGTCTGCACGACACCGACCGTTCGGCCTGGTGGTTGCTGATCAGTCTTCTGCCGGTCATCGGCGGGTTGGTCCTGCTGGTCTTCTACCTGCTGCCCGGCACGCCGGGACCTAATCGGTTCGGCCCCGACCCGAAGGGCGCGAGCGGCGACGTCGCGGCGGCGGCCGGCTAGCGGCGACCTCGCCCCGGAATCAGGACGCGCGCCCCCGCGAGGAGGCGCGCGTCCCGGGTTACCGCCCTATTGCTTAGAACTTCCGGGCGTAGCCCACGGACACCACGTTGGCGTCGGCCGCGTCGTTGTCGCGATATTGCTGACGGGTGTAGTCCAGACGCACGCCGTTCTTGTCGTCGACCTTGTACTGAGCCCCGACACCGTAATTGACGCTGTCGGCGTCGAACTTGCTCTCGACCCCGGCCAGGGTCTGCTTGAACTGGCTGTTGCCGTAGCCGACCCGGCCGATCAGGTCGATGTTCGGGGTCACCGGCAGGAAGGCCACGCCATAGACCGCGGCCTGATGGGTCTGCTCGATCTTGGAGCGGACGCCGGCCTGGTCGATGTTGTCGTCCTTGACGCCGCCGGACAGTTCGCCCTCGACGCCGAAGTGCGGGGTGAGCTTGGCGCCCAGGCGGCCCTGCACCGCGCCGGTGTCGGCGCCCTCGGCGCGGGAACCGGCGTAGCCCAGGGTCCCGTAGACCTCTTGAGCGTGCGACAGGGCGGGAACAGCGGCGACCGAAAGGGCGGCCAGGGCGGCCGTCGTCATGAGAGTTTTCATTGTTGTACTCCTTGGCACTGGCGAGGCTGGGGGGGAGCGCCTCGACCTGACCTGGATAGCCTTGCCATGGGGCCGGTCTTGGACCCTGGCCGGACCCGTTTGGGGCCATTGCGTGTCGTTTCCGACATGTCCGTGGCGATTGTGGCGGCGCTGAATCGTTCCGCCTTCCGCGCCGAAAGCCACGAGGTGTGACATCCCTGCCGCGCGGGGAAAGGTGACGCGGGCGTCAGGCGTGCTATTGATCGCCACAAACCGAAAGACGCGCCGCCACTTTTCAGAGGCAGGGCGCGCCAGTGTCACCGGGACCGCCGCCTTGTCTAAAGCCGTCATCGTCGCCACGGGGCTGTACACCCCGCCGTTCAGCGTTTCGAACACCGAGCTGGTCGAAGCCTTCAACGCTTATGTCGAGCGCTTCAACGCCGCCAACGCCGAGGCGATCGCCGCCGGCGAGGTCGTGGCGCTGGCGCCCTCCTCGCCCGAATTCATCGAGAAGGCCTCGGGCATCAAGGCCCGCTACGTGATGAACAAGACCGGGATCATCGACCCCGAGGTCATGCGTCCGATCCTGCCTGAGCGCCCCAACGAGGAAATCTCGATCCTGGCCGAAATGGCCGTCGAGGCCGCCAGGCAGGCGATCGCCCGCTGGGGCAAGCCGGTTTCCGAGATCGGCGCGGTGATCTGCGCGGCCTCGAACATGCAGCGCGCCTATCCGGCCATGGCCATCGAGGTGCAGCAGGCCTTGGGCATCGAGGGCTTCGCCTTCGACATGAACGTCGCCTGCTCGTCGGCCACCTTCGGCATCAAGACCGCCGCGGACTTCATCGCCACCGGCAGCGCCAAGGCCGTGCTGATGGTCAATCCCGAGATCTGCTCGGGCCACCTGAACTTCACCGACCGCGACAGCCACTTCATCTTCGGCGACGTGGCCACGGCCGTGATCCTGGAAGAGGAAAGCCAGGCCAGCGGCGGCTGGGAAATCCTGGGCACGCGGCTGAAGACGCAGTTCTCCAACAACATCCGCAACAATTTCGGCTTCCTGAACCGCACGGCCCCCGAGGGGATCGGCGCCAAGGACAAGCTGTTCGTGCAGGAAGGCCGCAAGGTTTTCCGCGAGGTGGTGCCGATGGTCAGCCAGATGATCGCCGAGCATGCCGACGACATCGGCGTCGATCCGACGGGCCTCAAGCGGCTGTGGCTTCACCAGGCCAACATCAACATGAACGACATGATCGCCCGCAAGGTGCTGGGCCGCGATCCCGAGCCCGGCGAGAACGTGATCATCCTGGACACCTACGCCAACACCAGCTCGGCCGGCTCGATCATCGCTTTCCACACCGCCAATGACGACTTCGCGCCCGGCGAGACGGGCCTGATCTGCAGCTTCGGCGCGGGCTACTCGGCGGGCACGGTGTTTGTCCGCAAACGGTAGGAACGATCCGGGACCAGGCGCGAGCGTCTGATCCCGGTGTCGACCTATTCGGTCACGCGCACGACGTGGGCCGACACGGCGCGCCAGGCGCCGGCGCGCTTCACATAGACATCGGCGTAGTCGTTGGTGCTGGCGAAGTCGCCCTCCGCGGTCTTGCCGATCATGCGGCTGCGCGCGCGGACCACGGCGACGTCGCCGAACACCAGGATCTTCAGGTCGTCCCAGGCGATATCGGAGACCGTGCGCGCCGGATTGGTCGCGGCCTTGACCAGATCCGCCTTCTTCATCACCCGACCGCCTGGATAGATCGCCTCGAAGTCGTCGGCCAGAATGCGCTCCAGAGCCGCGCCGTCGTGGGTTTTGTAGGCCGTCAGCCACTCCGCGTTCAGCTTCTCCAACGCCGCTGCTTCGGGCGAGGTCGAGGTTGCTGGGGTCGCCGCGGCCGCGGCCTGGGCGTGAGCCGGGATGGGCGCCGACAGCATAATCAGGGGCGCGGCCATCGCGGCCAGCAAGTGCCTGTTCACGGGGCGTCTCCTAAGAAAGATCATGGGGTCGGGGCCGTCGGCGGGCTGGGTGGATGCGCCGCCTTCCAATCCATGGCGGTGCGGATGCGGCTGCCCACGGCGGGGTGATCGTAAAACAGCACCTCCTCCAGGCGGCCGGGCGTCGCGGCCCGGTATTCGATGGTCTTGACCAGAGCCTTGGACAAACCGTCGGGCTCGTTGAAATGCACCAGGCTGTAATTGTCGGCGTCGGTTTCGGCGAGGCGGATCAGGCTGTTGGTCAAGGGCGTGCCCAGCAGACCCAGGACGGCCAGGATCACGCTCAGCACCGGCAGGCCCGCCGGATCGGCCACGCCCCTGACCGTGTCGGCGCCCATCAAGGTCGCGACCGGGGCGAACAGGCGGTCGATCAGGAAGAAGGCCACGATCGCCAGCACGCTCATCACGCCGGCGATCCACAGCGCATGCTGGTGGGCGTAGTGCCCCATTTCATGGCCGACCACGGCCCGCACCTCGGCGATGTCCGCGCCCTGCTTGAACATGGTGTCGCTCATCGCCACCCGCGCCGAACCGAACAGGCCCGAGACGTTGGCGGTGTAGGCGTTGGATTGCTTGGAGCCGTCATAGACGAAGATCTTGTCGCTCGGCACGCCGTTGGCCTCGGCCATCGCCACCACCGTGTCGCGCACCGGGCCGGCCGGCGCGGGCGTGTACTTGTTGAACAGCGGCTCGATATAGATCGGCGCGATCAGCAGGCTGATGACCACGAAGCCCGCCGTCAGCCCGCCGCTCCACAGCCACCAGGTGCGCGGCGCCTTGCGGATCAGGGCGTACAGGGCGACCAGGAACAGCCCGGTGAAGATCGCCGAAATGACGATCGACATCACCCCCTCGCCCAGCCAGCCCAGGAAGGCTTGACTGGTCAGGCCATAGGACTTCTCGCGCCACCAGTTCGAATAGGCAGACCAAGGCAGCGACAGCAGCCAGTCGATCAGCAGATAGGCGACGCCGACCGCGAAACTGACCAGCACCGGCCGCGGCTTGCGCCGCTCCAGGCTTCGCCGCAATCCGACCAGCACGCCGCTGCGCACGATCAGGAACGAGACCAAGACCGAAACCAGGAAACCCCACAGCAACAGCCAATGGCCGCCCTGGGTGTAGGCCGTGGCCTTGGCGTGGGCCTCGGGCGGCAGTTGCGCCAGATAGGCCGCCGTGGCGGCGACCGGATCGAACAGAGCCAATGGAATTCCCCCAATGAACGTCCCAGCCTCGCAGGAAGCCAGAGCGCGGCCCCGCCGTCAGGTTAAATCTCGGTCAGATTGGACGCGGCGGTGCGACCGCGACGCTTGCCTCTGGCGGCGGCGCGCGGGGCGTATAGAAATGCGCCGATGATTTCGTCTTCCGAGGCTCGCATGCGATTCCCCGCTCGTCGTGAACTTCTGATCGCCATCGGCGTGGGCCTGAGCCTGGGCGCGACGGCCGTCCTGTCCGGCTGCGGCAAGACGGGTGACGTTCCCGAGAGCGGCCTCAAGCGCGTTGAGGCGACCAAGGTCCTGCGCATCGGGCTGGAAGGCACCTATCCGCCGTTCAACTTCCAGGACAAGGACGGCCAGTTGGCCGGCTTCGAGGTCGACTTCGCCAAGGCCCTGGCCGCCCAGATGGGCGTCAAGACGGAGTTCCACCCCTCGCCGTTCGCCGGCCTGCTAGGCGCGCTGGAATCCAGGCGCATCGACGTGGTCATCAACCAGATCACCATCACGCCGGAGCGGGCGGCCAAATACGACTTCTCGCGGCCTTACACCGTCTCGGGCATCCAGATCATCGTGCGTAAGGGCCAGATCGGCATCGCGGCCCCGGCCGACCTGGCCGGCAAGAAGGTGGGCGTGGGCCTGGGCACCAACTACGAGAGCTGGTTGCGGGCCAACGTGCCCTCCGCCGTGGTCCGCACCTATGATGACGACCCCACCAAGTACCAGGACCTGAAGGCCGGCCGCATCGACGCGGTGCTCAACGACCGGCTGGTGGCCGCCGACTTCGTCAAGACCACGCCCGACTTCGTCGCCTCGGGACCGCCGTTCGCCAGCCAGGGCATGGGCGTGGCCATGCTGCGCGACCCGGCCATGAAGGTGACGATCGACCAGGCCATCGACGCCCTGCGCGCCAACGGCCAGCTGGCGGCGATCTCGACCAAGTGGTTCGGGACGGACGTGACGAAGTAAGGATGACCCCCGCCCTTGATCTCGTCGCCCAGTCCGCCCCGCTCCTCCTGAAAGGCGCGGGCTACACCGTGCTGCTCAGCCTGATCGGCATGGGCGTGGGTCTGGTCATCGGCTTCGGCCTGGCCTTGATGCGGTTGTCGCGCACGCGGCTGCTGCGCTGGCCGGCGGCGGTCTATGTCTCGGCGATCAGGGGCACGCCGCTCTTGGTGCAGCTGTTCCTGATCTATTACGGCCTGCCGCAACTGGGCGTGCAGCTGCCGCCGCTGCTGGCGGCCGGAATCGGCTTTTCGATCAATATCGGCGCCTATGCCGGCGAGATTCTGCGCAGCGCCATCGCCGCCGTGGACAAGGGCCAATGGGAGGCCGCCAGCGTGCTGGGCATGAGCCGCGGCCAGGCCCTGCGTCGGGTGATCCTGCCCCAGGCCGCCCGCACCGCCGTCGCCCCCCTGTCCAACAGCTTCATCAGCCTGGTCAAGGACACCTCCCTGGCCGCCACGATCCAGGTGCCCGAACTGTTCCGCCAGGCCCAGCTGATCACGGCCCGCACGTACGAGATCTTCGCCATGTATCTGGCCGCCGCCGCCCTCTACTGGATCTTGTCCAGTGTGCTGGCCCTGGGTCAGACCCGGCTGGAACGCCAGGCGGAGGGCCGCCGATGAGCAAGATCCTGGGGAGCGCGATCGAAGCCAAGGGCCTGGTCAAACGTTT